>NZ_JBITXP010000016.1:0-148878 GCF_044544765.1 Streptomyces sp. NPDC053513 | reverse complement strand
AAAACACCACACCACAACACCCCCCGCCCGCGATCCTGAAGGGCGCCGGCCCCCCCCCCCCCCCCCCGCGCCCCCCGCGCGCCCCCCCCCCCCCCCCCCCCCCCCCCCGCTGCGTTGTCAGTGGCAGCCGATAGCCTGCACAAACAGACTTGCGATCAGGGAAGCGGGAAAGGAGCGGCGTGCGCGTACTCGGGGTGGACCCCGGACTGACCCGGTGCGGCGTCGGTGTCGTCGAGGGCGTCGCCGGCCGGCCCCTGACCATGCTCGGCGTCGGCGTCGTGCGCACGGCCGCGGACGACGACATCGGCACGCGCCTGGTCGGCATCGAGCGCGGCATCGAGGAGTGGCTCGACCGCTTCTCGCCCGAACTCGTCGCCGTGGAGCGGGTGTTCAGCCAGCACAACGTGCGTACGGTGATGGGCACGGCCCAGGCCAGCGCGGTCGCCATGCTCTGCGCCTCCCGGCGCGGCATCCCCGTCGCCCTGCACACCCCCAGCGAGGTCAAGGCCGCCGTCACCGGCAGCGGCCGCGCCGACAAGGCCCAGGTCGGGGCCATGGTGACCCGGCTGCTCCGGCTCTCCGCCCCGCCCAAGCCGGCCGACGCCGCCGACGCCCTCGCCCTCGCCATCTGCCACATCTGGCGGGCCCCCGCCCAGAACCGCCTGCAGCAGGCCGTCGCCCAGAACCGTCTCCAGCAGGCCGCCGCCCGGCACGCCTCCGCAGAGAAAGGCCGAACCCGATGATCGCCTTCGTCAGCGGCCCCGTCGCCGCCCTCGCCCCCACGACCGCCGTCGTCGAGGTCGGCGGGGTGGGCATGGCCGTCCAGTGCACCCCGAACACCATCGCCGGCCTGCGCCTCGGCGAGCACGCCCGGCTCGCCACCTCCCTCGTCGTCCGCGAGGACTCCCTCACCCTGTACGGCTTCGCCGACGACGACGAGCGGCAGGTCTTCGAGCTCCTCCAGACCGCCAGCGGCGTCGGCCCCCGCCTCGCCCAGGCCATGCTCGGGGTGCACAGCCCCGACGCGCTGCGCCTCGCCTTCTCCACCGGCGACGAGAAGGCCCTCACCGCCGTCCCCGGCATCGGCAAGAAGGGCGCCCAGAAGCTCCTCCTCGAACTGAAGGACAAGCTCGGCGCCCCCCTCGGCAGCAGCGGACTGGTCGGCGCCCAGCGCGCCGCCGCCTCCGGCCCCGCGCCGTGGACCGAGCAGCTGTCCGCCGCCCTGATCGGCCTCGGCTACGCGAGCCGCGAGGCCGAGGAGGCCGTCAGCGCCGTCACCCCGCAGGCCGAGGCCGCCCTCGCCGAGACCGGCACCGCCCCCGTGCCGCAGCTGCTCCGCGCCGCCCTGCAGACCCTCAACCGGGCCCGCTGACCTCCCGTACGAAGGAAGACCATCACCGTGAACTGGGACGACGACAGCACCGCCGAGTCGGACGCGCGCCTCGTCGGCGCCTCCGCGGAGGGCGACGACCAGGCCGTCGAGGCGGCCCTGCGCCCCAAGGACCTCAGCGAGTTCGTCGGCCAGGAGAAGGTCCGCCAGCAGCTCGACCTGGTCCTCAAGGCCGCCCGCCAGCGCGGCGCCACCGCCGACCACGTGCTGCTCTCCGGCGCCCCCGGCCTCGGCAAGACCACCCTCTCGATGATCATCGCCGCCGAGATGAACGCGCCGATCCGCATCACCTCCGGCCCCGCCATCCAGCACGCCGGCGACCTCGCCGCGATCCTCTCCTCCCTCCAGGAGGGCGAGATCCTCTTCCTCGACGAGATCCACCGCATGTCCCGGCCCGCCGAGGAGATGCTCTACATGGCGATGGAGGACTTCCGGGTCGACGTCATCGTCGGCAAGGGCCCCGGCGCCACCGCCATCCCGCTCGAACTCCCGCCCTTCACCCTGGTCGGCGCCACCACCCGGGCCGGTCTCCTGCCGCCCCCGCTGCGCGACCGCTTCGGCTTCACCGCCCACATGGAGTTCTACGACCCGGCCGAGCTCCAGCGCGTGATCCACCGCTCCGCCGGACTCCTCGACGTCGAGATCGACCCCGACGGCGCCGCCGAGATCGCCGGCCGCTCCCGCGGCACGCCCCGCATCGCCAACCGGCTGCTGCGCCGGGTCCGCGACTACGCCCAGGTCAGGGCCGATGGAGTGATCACCAGGACGGTCTCCGAGGCGGCCCTCAGCGTGTACGAGGTGGACAGCCGCGGCCTCGACCGGCTCGACCGGGCGGTCCTGGAGGCCCTGCTCAAGCTCTTCGGCGGCGGACCGGTCGGCCTGTCCACCCTCGCGGTCGCCGTGGGGGAGGAGCGCGAGACCGTCGAGGAGGTCGCCGAACCCTTCCTCGTACGGGAAGGCCTGCTGGCCCGGACTCCCCGCGGCCGGGTCGCCACACCGGCGGCGTGGACGCACCTCGGACTCGTTCCGCCGCAGGCAGCGGGCCCGGGCGGTGTGGGAACGGGACAACAGGGGCTCTTCGGGGCGTGACGGTGCGGACACTCGCCCGGACCGGAACCGCGGTGCGATGCTGGACGTTGTTCCATCGATGCGGACTCGCCTAGACTCCGCCGATGCCGCCCATTCTGGTCGGCGCGCCCACCCCCGAAGATCAGGCCGCGGGTTCTCCGCGACCGTGCGAAGGAAACCCGTCCCGTGAGCATCGTGACCCTCCTCCCCTTCATCGTCCTCATCGGGGCCATGTTCCTGATGACCCGCTCTGCCAAGAAGAAGCAGCAGGCGGCGGCGCAGATGCGCAACGAGATGCAGCCCGGCACCGGCGTACGGACGATCGGGGGGATGTACGCCACCGTCAAGGAGATCGGCGACGAGACCGTTCTCCTGGAGGTCGCGCCGGGCGTGCACGCGGTCTACGCCAAGAACGCGATCGGCGCGGTCCTCGAGGACTCCGAGTACAACCGGATCGTCCACGGCGACGACGAGGAGCCGGACGCCGGCACCGTCGTCCCGGACGACGCCTCCTCGCTGACCGAGGCCGCCGAGGACACCCAGACCGTCGAGGACGCGCCGAAGGCCGACCTGACGAAGAAGTCGGACGCGGCCGAGGCCGACGCCGAGGGTCAGAAGGACGGCAAGGCCGACGGCGAGACCGACGCGAAGTAGTCGCGGCCGGGGACCGCGCGCACGCCCACCGGCGTGCACGGTCCCCGGAACGGTTCCACGTCTGCGGGGGCAGGTCCCCACACACACTTCGTGGCCGTCTCGCGCATACCCGGCGTGAGGCGGTTGGACAGGGAGATACGACAAGGTGGCAGCACCGAAGAAGGGCCGAAGGCCGGCGGGGGGACAGAGCCGTCCGGGCCGCGCCCTGGCATTCATCCTGATCGCCATGGTCGCGCTCACCGGCGGGATGTTCTGGTCGGGGCACACCACCCCGCGCCTCGGCATCGACCTCGCCGGCGGCACGTCGATCACGCTCAAGGCGAAGGCCGAGCCCGGCCAGGAGTCGGCGGTCAACGAGACCAACATGAACACGGCGGTCGGCATCATCGAGCGCCGTGTCAACGGTCTGGGTGTCTCCGAGGCCGAGGTTCAGACGCAGGGCGCCGAGAACATCGTCGTCAACATCCCTCGCGGGACGAACGAGAAGCAGGCCCGCGAGCAGGTCGGCACGACCGCCCAGCTCTACTTCCGGCCCGTCCTCGCCGTCGCGCCCGCCGCGCCGCAGACGGCGCCGAGCGCCACGCCTTCGGGCAAGCCCTCGGGCGCGCCGAAGCCGACCGCCTCCGCCTCCTCCGGCGCGACGGTGGGCGAGAAGAAGCCGGCCACCCCCACGGCCACCGCCTCCACGCAGGGCCGTGCGCTCACCGAGGCCCTCAAGGCCCCGAGCCCGACGCCCACCGCGAGCTCCTCCGGGAAGCCGAAGGCCACCGGGACCCCGCAGGCGACCCCGAAGCCCGACCCGGCGACCGCGGCGCTGGAGCAGAAGTTCACCGCTCTGAACTGCCTCGACCCCAAGGCCCGCGCCGCCGCCGGCCAGGGCGTCAAGTCGTCCGAGCCCACCGTGGCCTGCGGCAAGAACGCGATCGGCCAGTGGGAGAAGTACCTCCTCGGCCCGGCCGAGGTGGACGGCAAGGACGTCGACAACGCGAAGGCCGGCCTGGACCAGCGGACCGGCCAGTGGATCGTGGACATGGAGTTCACGGACGCCGGCTCGAAGAAGTTCCAGTCGATCACCAGCAAGCTGTCGCAGCAGACCGAGCCGCAGAACCAGTTCGCGATCGTCCTGGACGGCGAGGTCGTCTCCGCGCCCCGCGTGCAGACCACGCTGAGCGCCAGCGCCCAGATCTCCGGCAGCTTCAACCAGCAGTCCGCCCAGGACCTCGGCAACATCCTGTCCTACGGCGCCCTGCCGCTCGCCTTCCAGACCCAGAGCGTCGACACCGTCACCGCCGCGCTCGGCGGTGACCAGCTGCAGGCGGGTCTCCTCGCCGGCGCCATCGGCCTCGGCCTGGTCATCATCTACCTGGTCGCCTACTACCGCGGCCTGTCGCTGATCGCCATCCTCAGCCTCGGCGTCTCGGCGCTCCTCACCTATGTGCTCATGGCCCTGCTCGGCCCGGCCATCGGCTTCGCGCTGAACCTGCCGGCCGTCTGCGGCGCCATCGTCGCCATCGGCATCACCGCGGACTCGTTCATCGTCTACTTCGAGCGCATCCGCGACGAGCTCCGCGAGGGCCGCACGCTCCGCCCGGCCGTCGAGCGCGCCTGGCCGCGCGCCCGCCGCACGATCCTGGTCTCCGACTTCGTGTCGTTCCTGGCCGCGGCCGTGCTGTTCCTCGTCACCGTCGGCAAGGTCCAGGGCTTCGCGTTCACGCTCGGCCTGACCACCCTGCTCGACATCGTCGTGGTGTTCCTCTTCACCAAGCCGGTCATGACGCTGCTCGCCCGGACCAAGTTCTTCGGCAACGGCCACAAGTGGTCCGGCCTGGACCCGAAGCGTCTCGGCGCCAAGCCGCCGCTGCGCCGCACCCGCCGTCCCCACGCCCCCGTCGACATGAAGGAGGCGTGAGATGTCGAAGCTCGGCGATCTCGGCGCCCGGCTCCACCGTGGTGAGGTCGGTTACGACTTCATCGGCAACCGCAAGATCTGGTACGGCCTGTCCATCCTGATCACCATCACCGCCATCGTCGCCCTGGCCGTCCGCGGCCTCAACATGGGCATCGAGTTCCAGGGCGGCGCCGTCTTCACCACCCCGAAGACCGCCGTCTCCGTCAGCCAGGCCCAGGAGTACGCGGAGAAGGCCTCCGGCCACGACGCGATCGTCCAGGAGCTCGGCAGCGGCTCGCTCCGCATCCAGGTCGGCGGCCTCGACACCGCGAAGTCCGACCAGGTCCGCGGAGAGCTCGCCAAGGACCTGAACGTCCCCGAGGACAAGATCGCGGCCGAGCTCGTCGGCCCCAGCTGGGGCGAGCAGATCGCGAACAAGGCCTGGACCGGCCTCGGGGTCTTCATGATCCTCGTGGTGATCTACCTGGCCATCGCCTTCGAGTGGCGAATGGCGGTCGCGGCACTCGTCGCCCTCATCCACGACCTCACGATCACGGTGGGCATCTACTCGCTGGTCGGCTTCGAGGTCACCGTGGGTACGGTCATCGGTCTGCTGACGATCCTCGGTTACTCGCTGTACGACACCGTCGTCGTCTTCGACTCCCTCAAGGAGCAGACGAAGGACATCACCAAGCAGACCCGCTACACCTACAGCGAGCTGGCCAACCGCTCGATCAACGGCACCCTGGTCCGTTCGATCAACACCACCGTCGTCGCGCTGCTGCCGGTCGCCGGCCTGCTCTTCATCGGTGGCGGCGTCCTCGGCGCCGGCATGCTCAACGACATCTCGCTGTCGCTGTTCGTGGGTCTCGCCGCCGGTGCGTACTCCTCGATCTTCATCGCCACCCCGCTCGTGGCGGACCTCAAGGAGCGCGAGCCGTCGATCAAGGCGCTCAGGAAGCGCATCCTGGCCAAGCGCGCCGGCGCCGCCGCCAAGGGCGAGCCGCTGGACGCGGCGGGCGACCCGTCCGCCGAGGCCGCCGTCGTGGGCCCCCGGGCGGGCCGCCGCGGCACCCAGGAGCGCCGAGGATGACCGCGGAGGCCCAGGACGTCACCGAGCTCCTGCTCAGCCGCATCCGTGACGTCCCCGACTACCCGAAGCCGGGCGTGCTGTTCAAGGACATCACGCCGCTGCTCGCGGACCCGGCGGCGTTCACGGCGCTCACCGACGCCCTCGCCGGGCTGTGCTCCGCGCACGGCGCGACGAAGATCGTCGGCCTGGAGGCCCGCGGCTTCATCCTGGCCGCCCCGGTGGCCGTCCGCGCGGGCCTGGGCTTCATCCCGGTCCGCAAGGCCGGCAAGCTCCCCGGGGCCACGCTCCGCCAGGCGTACGAGCTGGAGTACGGCACCGCCGAGATCGAGGTGCACGCCGAGGACCTGGAGGCGGGCGACCGCGTCATGGTCATCGACGACGTCCTCGCCACCGGCGGCACGGCCGAGGCCTCCATCGAGCTGATCCGCCGCGCGGGCGCCGAGGTCGCGGGCGTCGCCGTCCTCATGGAGCTCGGCTTCCTCCCGGGCCGCGTCCGACTGGAACCGGCCCTGAACGGCGCGCCGCTCACGGCACTGATCACGGTCTGACATCGGGGTCCACCCCCGATCGGGGCGCTCCGGGGAATCCCCGGGGCGCCCTTCCGCGTTCTCCGGAACGACCCGGTGCCCGTGGCGCTGCCCGTCCGGACGCCGTCCGAAACCCGGGCGCGTGAGCACGGACACTCATGGCTCGATACCATGGCCTTTCCGGGCCTGACCGGGGGACCCGGAACCTCCCCCAGACTCCGTCCGGGGGGACCCCAGAGGAGCGCTTCTTGCCAGACGAGGCCCAGTCACTCTCCGCCGCGCAGCCCGACCCGAAGGCCGAGAAGGCCGCGCCGGGGACCGGCACGCCCCAGAACAAGCCAGCGGAGACCAGGCCCACGCCTGCTGCGCCCGCCCCCGCGCCCGCCGCCCCCGAGCGGCCCGCGCCCGCCCGCTCCGGCGGCTCCTCCAACCGCGTCCGCGCCCGCCTCGCCCGGCTCGGCGTCCAGCGCTCCTCCCCGTACAACCCGGTCCTCGAACCGCTGCTGCGGATCGTCCGCTCCAACGACCCCAAGATCGAGACGGCGACGCTCCGCCAGATCGAGCGGGCCTACCAGGTCGCCGAGCGCTGGCACCGCGGCCAGAAGCGCAAGAGCGGCGACCCGTACATCACGCACCCGCTCGCCGTCACCACCATCCTCGCCGAGCTCGGCATGGACCCGGCGACCCTGATGGCCGGACTGCTCCACGACACCGTCGAGGACACCGAGTACGGCCTGGAGGACCTGCGCCGCGACTTCGGCGACCAGGTCACGCTGCTCGTCGACGGCGTCACCAAGCTCGACAAGGTCAGGTTCGGCGAGGCCGCGCAGGCCGAGACCGTCCGCAAGATGGTCGTCGCCATGGCCAAGGACCCGCGCGTCCTGGTCATCAAGCTCGCCGACCGCCTGCACAACATGCGCACCATGCGCTACCTCAAGCGGGAGAAGCAGGAGAAGAAGGCCCGCGAGACCCTCGAGATCTACGCGCCCCTGGCCCACCGCCTGGGCATGAACACCATCAAGTGGGAGCTGGAGGACCTCGCCTTCGCGATCCTCTACCCCAAGATGTACGACGAGATCGTCCGCCTCGTCGCCGAGCGCGCCCCCAAGCGGGACGAGTACCTCGCCATAGTGACCGACGAGGTCCAGGCCGACCTGCGGGCCGCCCGGATCAAGGCCACCGTCACCGGTCGCCCCAAGCACTATTACAGCGTCTACCAGAAGATGATCGTCCGCGGCCGTGACTTCGCGGAGATCTACGACCTGGTCGGCATCCGCGTGCTCGTGGACACCGTCCGCGACTGCTACGCGGCCCTCGGCACCGTCCACGCGCGATGGAACCCGGTCCCCGGCCGGTTCAAGGACTACATCGCGATGCCGAAGTTCAACATGTACCAGTCGCTGCACACGACGGTCATCGGACCCAACGGCAAGCCCGTCGAGCTCCAGATCCGCACCTTCGACATGCACCGGCGTGCCGAGTACGGCATCGCCGCGCACTGGAAGTACAAGCAGGAGGCCGTCGCCGGAGCCTCCAAGGTGCGCACCGACGTGCCGAAGAAGACCGGCAAGGACGACCACCTCAACGACATGGCGTGGCTGCGCCAGCTCCTCGACTGGCAGAAGGAGACCGAGGACCCCGGCGAGTTCCTGGAGTCCCTGCGCTTCGACCTCTCCCGGAACGAGGTCTTCGTCTTCACGCCGAAGGGCGACGTCATCGCGCTGCCCGCCGGCGCCACCCCCGTCGACTTCTCGTACGCCGTCCACACCGAGGTCGGCCACCGCACCATAGGGGCGCGGGTCAACGGGCGGCTCGTGCCGCTCGAATCGACCCTCGACAACGGCGACCTGGTCGAGGTCTTCACCTCCAAGGCCGCCGGTGCCGGCCCCTCCCGCGACTGGCTGGGCTTCGTCAAGTCACCGCGCGCCCGGAACAAGATCCGCGCCTGGTTCTCCAAGGAGCGCCGCGACGAGGCCATCGAGCAGGGCAAGGACGCCATCGCGCGGGCCATGCGCAAGCAGAACCTGCCGATCCAGCGGATCCTGACCGGCGACTCCCTCGTCACCCTCGCCCACGAGATGCGCTACAGCGACATCTCCTCGCTGTACGCGGCGATCGGCGAGGGCCACGTCACCGCCCAGTCCATCGTGCAGAAGCTGGTGCAGGCGCTCGGCGGCGAGGAGGCCGCCACCGAGGAGATCGACGAGGCCGCCCCGCCGACCCGCGGCCGCTCCAAGCGCCGCTCCAGCGCCGACCCCGGCGTCGTCGTCAAGGGCGTCGAGGACGTCTGGGTGAAGCTGGCCCGCTGCTGCACCCCGGTGCCCGGCGACCCGATCATCGGCTTCGTCACCCGCGGCAGCGGCGTGTCCGTGCACCGCAGCGACTGCGTCAACGTCGAGTCGCTGTCCCGGGAGCCCGAGCGGATCCTGGACGTCGAATGGGCGCCCACCCAGTCCTCGGTCTTCCTCGTCGCCATCCAGGTCGAGGCCCTGGACCGCTCCCGGCTCCTCTCGGACGTCACCCGCGTCCTCTCGGACCAGCACGTCAACATCCTCTCGGCGGCCGTCCAGACCTCCCGCGACCGGGTGGCCACCTCCCGCTTCACCTTCGAGATGGGCGACCCGAAGCACCTCGGCCACGTCCTGAAGGCCGTGCGGGGCGTGGAAGGCGTCTACGACGTCTACCGCGTGACCAGCGCCCGGCGCCCGTAACGGCGCACACCGCCAGGCGTCCGCAACGGCGCACACGAGGAAGGCCCCCGGCACGGAGCCGGGGGCCTTCCTCGTACAGCAGCGGGGGTCGGGGCGTCAGCCGCCGAACTCCTCCAGGCCCTTCAGAGCCTGGTCGAGCAGGGCCTGACGGCCCTCCAGCTCACGCGCCAGCTTGTCGGCCTTGGCGTCGTTGCCGGCCGCGCGGGCGGCGTCGATCTGCTTGCGCAGCTTCTCCACGGCGTCCTGGAGCTGACCGGTCAGACCCGCGGCACGCGCACGCGCCTCCGGGTTCGTCCGGCGCCACTCGGCCTCCTCGGCCTCCTGGATCGCCCGCTCCACCGCGTGCATCCGGCCCTCGACCTTGGGCCGGGCGTCACGCGGGACGTGGCCGATGGCCTCCCAGCGCTCGTTGAGGGAGCGGAAGGCCGCACGCGCCGCCTTCAGGTCCGTCACCGGCACCAGCTTCTCGGCCTCGGACGCGAGCTCCTCCTTCAGCTTGAGGTTCTCGGTCTGCTCCGCGTCCCGCTCGGCGAAGACCTCGCCGCGCGCCGCGAAGAAGACGTCCTGGGCGCCGCGGAAGCGGTTCCACAGGTCGTCCTCGTGCTCGCGCTGCGCCCGGCCGGCCGCCTTCCACTCCGCCATCAGCTCGCGGTAGCGGGCCGCCGTGTTGCCCCAGTCCGTGGAGTTCGACAGCGACTCCGCCTCGGCGACCAGACGCTCCTTCGCCTTGCGGGCCTCCTCGCGCTGGGCGTCCAGCGACGCGAAGTGGGCCTTGCGGCGCTTCGAGAACGCCGAGCGGGCGTGCGAGAAGCGGTGCCACAGCTCGTCGTCGGACTTGCGGTCGAGCCGGGGAAGGCCCTTCCAGGTGTCCACGAGCGCCCGCAGCCGCTCGCCCGCGGAGCGCCACTGCTCGCTCTGGGCCAGCTCCTCGGCCTCGGCGACGAGCTTCTCCTTGGCCGTACGCGCCTCGTCGGTCTGCTTGGCCTTCTGGGCCTTGCGCTCCTCGCGGCGCGAGTCGACCGTCTCGACGAGCTTGTCCAGACGGGCCGAGAGCGCGGCCAGGTCGCCGACGGCGTGGTGCTCGTCGACCTGCTGCCGGATGTGCTCGATCGCCGCGGTGGCGTCCTTCGCCGAGAGGTCGGTGGTCCTCACCCGCTTCTCGAGGAGGCCGATCTCGACAACCAAGCCCTCGTACTTGCGCTCGAAGTAGGCCAGGGCCTCCTCAGGGGTGCCGGCCTGCCACGATCCGACGACCTTCTCGCCCTCGGCCGTCCGCACGTACACGGTGCCCGTCTCGTCGACGCGGCCCCACGGGTCGCTGCTCACAGCGCCTCCTCACCATGATGCCGTCGCGGGGTCGTACCCCCCGGGCATCGTCCACAGTTTCCCGGCGGGCCTCGCCCGCCTTCCGCAGCGCGGCCGACGGCCCACGCTGCACAACGCCAATCTAGGCGAACGGCGGCCCGGCTGTCCGCACTCAGCGCGACCGAGATTCGGCGGTCACGCGCGCGTGCTCACGACGAGGTCACGCGCGCGTGCGGACGAGCGGGCTCACTTCTTCGAGACGGTCGCCTTCTCGATGGTGACGGGCTTCTTCGGAGCACCGTCCGACGCACCGCCCTCGACGCCCGCCTTCGCCACGTCCTGGACCGCCTTGAGGCCGGCCGCGTCGATCTTCCCGAAGGGGGTGAACTGGGGAGGCAGCTTGGTGTCCTTGTACACGAGGAAGAACTGGCTGCCGCCGGTGTTCGGCTGCATCGTGTTCGCCATCGCCACCGTCCCGGCCGGGAAGGTCACGGTGCCGTCCGCGCCCGCCTTGCCGAGGGCGCCCAGGTTCTCGTCGGGGATCGTGTAGCCGGGGCCGCCGGTGCCGTCGCCCTTGGGGTCGCCGCACTGGAGCACGTAGATGCCCTGGGTCGTGAGGCGGTGGCACTTGGTCCCGTCGAAGTACTTCTTGTCGGCGAGGTGCTTGAACGAGTTCACCGTGTGCGGGGTCTTCGCCGCCTCCATGGTGATCGTGATGTCGCCCTCGTTCGTCTTCAGGGCCATCGCGTACGTGGCCTTCGTGTCCACGGACAGCTTCGGCTCCGGGCTCTTCGACTCGCTCTCCGTGGGCGTCGGGGTGCCGGTCGGGTTCTCGCCCGCCGCGCTGTCCGAGCCCTTCGCGGAGTCGTCCGTCAGCTGCACGGAGGCGTACACGGCGCCGCCCGCCGCCAGCACCACCGCGAGGGCGGCCGCGATGACGGTGTTGCGGCGCTTCGCCTTGCGCCGGTTCTCCTCCCGCCGCTGCTGCTGCCGCGCGTACTTCTCCCTGGCAAGCTGCCGCCGCCGCTGATCGCTGGTGACCACCGGGTCCGCTCCTTGTCGCTCGTCTGTTCCCGGCCTGGCCGGATGTGCCCGTACCGTATACGGGTTGGCTGTGGAAGCGGCACCGCCGGTAGGCTCTGATCTGCCGCATTCCGTGTTTCCACGAGTTCCGCGCCTCCGTGCCGGACGACCCTAAGGACGAACGTGCTGATTGCCGGGTTCCCCGCCGGGGCCTGGGGGACCAACTGCTATCTGGTCGCCCCCGCCGCAGGCGAGGAGTGCGTGATCATCGACCCCGGCCACCAGGCCGCGCAGGGTGTCGAGGAGACGCTGAAGAAGCATCGGCTCAAGCCCGTCGCCGTCGTCCTCACCCATGGACACATCGACCACGTCGCCTCCGTCGTTCCGGTGTGCGGCGCCCATGACGTCCCCGCGTGGATCCACCCGTCCGACCGCTACATGATGAGCGACCCGGAGAAGGCCCTCGGCCGCTCCATCGGGATGCCCCTCATGGGCGAGCTGACCGTGGGAGAGCCCGACGACGTGCGCGAGCTCACCGACGGTGCTCAGCTGAAGCTCGCCGGTCTGGAGTTCTCCGTCGCCCACGCGCCCGGTCATACCAAGGGGTCGGTGACCTTCCGGATGCCCGAGACCACGGAGATCCCCTCCGTGTTCTTCTCCGGGGACCTGCTGTTCGCCGGCTCCATCGGACGCACCGACCTTCCCGGCGGTGACATGGACGAGATGCTCGCGTCGCTGGCCCGCGTGTGCCTGCCGCTCGACAACTCGACCGTGGTCCTGTCGGGACACGGTCCCCAGACGACCATCGGCCAGGAACGCGCCACGAACCCCTATCTGCGAGAAGTGGCGGCCGGCCGCCAAGGGAGCAGCACGGACGCTCCCCGACGAGGAATGTGACGAGATTTTCGTGAGCACCTTCAAGGCCCCCAAGGGCACGTACGACCTGATCCCGCCGTTCTCCGCGACGTACCTGGCGGTCCGTGACGCGATCGCCGCGCCGCTGCGGAAGGCCGGCTACGGCTACGTCGAGACCCCCGGCTTCGAGGACGTCAACCTGTTCGCCCGCGGTGTCGGCGAGTCCACCGACATCGTGACCAAGGAGATGTACGCCTTCGAGACCAAGGGCGGCGACAAGCTCGCCCTGCGTCCCGAGGGCACCGCCTCCGTGCTGCGCGCCGCCCTGGAGGCGAACCTGCACAAGCAGGGCAACCTCCCCGTGAAGCTCTGGTACTCCGGCTCGTACTACCGCTACGAGCGCCCGCAGAAGGGCCGCTACAGGCACTTCTCCCAGGTCGGTGCCGAGGCCATCGGCGCGGAGGACCCGGCGCTGGACGCCGAGCTGATCATCCTGGCCGACGAGGCGTACCGCACCCTCGGCCTGCGGAACTTCCGCATCCTGCTCAACTCGCTCGGCGACAAGGAGTGCCGCCCCGTCTACCGCGAGGCCCTGCAGACCTTCCTGCGCGGTCTCGACCTCGACGAGGAGACCCTGCGCCGCGCCGAGATCAACCCGCTGCGCGTCCTCGACGACAAGCGGGCCGACGTCCAGAAGCAGCTGGTCGACGCGCCGCTCCTGCGCGACTACCTGTGCGACGCGTGCAAGGCGTACCACGAGGAGGTGCGCGCCCTGATCACCGCGGCGGGCGTCGTCTTCGAGGACGACCCGAAGCTGGTGCGCGGCCTGGACTACTACACCCGGACCACCTTCGAGTTCGTGCACGACGGTCTCGGCTCGCAGTCCGCGGTCGGCGGCGGCGGCCGCTACGACGGCCTCTCCGAGATGATCGGCGGCCCCGCGCTGCCGTCGGTGGGCTGGGCGCTCGGCGTGGACCGCACGGTCCTCGCCCTGGAGGCGGAGGGCGTCGAGCTCGACATCCCCGCGGCCACCAGCGTCTTCGCCGTCGCCATCGGCGAGGAGGCCCGCCGCCTCCTCTTCGGCAAGGTCACCGAGCTCCGCAGGGCCGGGATCGCCGCCGACTTCTCCTTCGGCGGCAAGGGCCTCAAGGGAGCCATGAAGGACGCCAACCGCTCGGGCGCCCGCCTCGCCGTCGTCGCCGGTGAGCGCGACCTCGCCGAGGGCGTCGTGCAGCTCAAGAACATGGAGTCCGGCGAGCAGCGGGCCGTCGCCCTGGACGGTCTCGTCGAGGCCGTACGGGCCGAGCTGGCCTGATCGGACACGGGGAAGGGCCCGGACCACCCCCGTGGTCCGGGCCCTTCCCCGTCCCGCGTCCTTATCCCGCGCGAACGGCCGGACGACAGGTCAGTGTTGCAGAATGACCGTGCCCACAAGGCCGGTCGAGCGAGGGAAAAGGTGACATGGCGAAGGCAGCGGTGGACGAGATCGGGTCCGGCCGGGACGGCGGCGGCACGATCGGGGCGAGCCGGGCCTTCTCCTGGCTCCTCGTGATCACCGGAGCGGCCGGACTGCTCGCCGCCTGGGTCATCACCATCGACAAGTTCAAGCTTCTCGAGGACCCCGACTTCACCCCGGGGTGCAGCCTCAACCCGATCGTCTCCTGCGGCAACATCATGAAGAGCGAGCAGGCCTCGGTCTTCGGCTTCCCGAACCCGATGCTCGGCCTCGTCACCTACGCCATGGTCATCGCGATCGGCGTGGGCCTGCTCGCCGGAGCCCGCTACCGCCGCTGGTACTGGCTCGGCCTCAACGCCGGAACGCTCTTCGGCGTCGGCTTCTGCACCTGGCTGATGTACCAGTCGCTGTACGAGATCAACTCGCTCTGCCTGTGGTGCTGCCTGGCCTGGGTCGCCACCATCGTCATGTTCTGGTACGTGACCTCGCACAACGTGCGTCTCGGCGTCATCCCCGCCCCCGGCGGCCTGAGGACCTTCTTCGACGAGTTCACCTGGATCCTGCCCGTCCTGCACATCGGGATCATCGGAATGCTGATCCTGACCCGCTGGTGGGACTTCTGGACCAGCTGAGCCGGGGCGGGCCTGTCAGTGCCCTGACTTAGGCTTCATCACTGTGGAGCCCGACCTCTTTACCGCAGCAGCCGAAGACCGCCAGGAGAAGGACCCGTCCAGCAGCCCCCTGGCCGTCCGGATGCGCCCCCGCACCCTCGACGAGGTGGTGGGCCAGCAGCATCTGCTCAAGCCCGGATCACCGCTGCGCCGGCTCGTCGGCGACGGGGACGGCGGCCCCGCCGGCGCCTCCTCGGTGATCCTCTGGGGCCCGCCGGGGATCGGGAAGACGACCCTCGCGTACGTCGTCTCGAAGGCCACGAACAAGCGCTTCGTGGAGCTCTCCGCGATCACCGCCGGCGTCAAGGAGGTCCGGGCCGTCATCGACGGCGCCCGGCGCGCGGTCGGCGGCTACGGCAAGGAGACCGTCCTCTTCCTCGACGAGATCCACCGCTTCTCCAAGGCCCAGCAGGACTCGCTCCTGCCGGCCGTCGAGAACCGCTGGGTGACGCTGATCGCCGCCACCACGGAGAACCCGTACTTCTCCGTGATCTCCCCGCTCCTCTCCCGCTCCCTGCTCCTCACCCTGGAGCCGCTCACCGACGAGGACCTCAAGGGCCTGATGTCGCGGGCCCTCACCGACGAGCGCGGACTCGGCGGTGCCGTGACCCTGCCGGAGGACGCCGAGTCCCACCTCCTCCGGGTCGCGGGCGGGGACGCCCGCCGCGCCCTGACCGCCCTGGAGGCCGCCGCCGGCGCGGCCATCGCCAAGGGCGAGGGGGAGATCACCCTCCAGACCGTGGAGGAGACGGTCGACCGCGCGGCCGTGAAGTACGACCGGGACGGCGACCAGCACTACGACGTGGCGAGCGCGCTCATCAAGTCGATCCGCGGCTCGGACGTGGACGCGGCCCTGCACTACCTGGCGCGGATGATCGAGGCGGGGGAGGACCCGCGCTTCATCGCCCGCCGGCTGATGATCTCCGCCAGCGAGGACATCGGCCTCGCCGACCCGAACGCCCTGCCGATCGCCGTCGCCGCCGCCCAGGCCGTCGCCATGATCGGCTTCCCCGAGGCGGCCCTCACCCTCAGCCACGCCACCATCGCCCTGGCACTGGCCCCGAAGTCGAACGCCGCGACGACCGCGATCGGCGCCGCCCTCGCCGACGTGCGGGGCGGCCTGGCGGGCGCGGTCCCGCCGCACCTGCGCGACGGCCACTACAAGGGCGCGGCCAAGCTCGGCCACGCGCAGGGCTACGTCTACCCGCACGACGTGCCGGGCGGCATCGCGGCCCAGCAGTACGCGCCGGACACGATCCACGGCCGCCGGTACTACGAGCCCACCCGCTACGGCGCGGAGGCGAGATACGCGGACGTGGTCGAGCGCGTGCGCGAACGCCTGAGGGGAGAGGGGGGCTAGCCTCCCGGGCGGTGCGAGCGCGTCCTGCGGAGCCGGTACACTGGTCCGGATAGCTGCGTCCCGTGTCCGGCTCCGGTCGGCACCACCAGAACGGGACAGTCAGCCGGAGACCCGGCCCTCGGGCGGGGTTTCCAGGAGCGTCGCGCACCTTCGAAGGTGTCGCGTGCCACCCATCACCACCCGGATTCCCGGGAGCGGCGATGGGTCGTTCGCGTGCTGCACGTATGTGCCCAGACCTGGGAGCGGCTGCCCGGCAGGTCCGTCCCGTACGGACCGAACGGGTTTCCCGGGCTGCGGATGCGACCTCCCCTAACCCTGGTGAAGCCGTATTCGTTCAGATAGAGAGGTTGGTTCATGGCGAACCAGTCCCGTCCCAAGGTCAAGAAGTCGCGTGCCCTCGGCATCGCGCTGACCCCGAAGGCCGTCAAGTACTTCGAGGCCCGCCCCTACCCGCCGGGCGAGCACGGCCGTGGCCGCAAGCAGAACTCGGACTACAAGGTCCGTCTGCTCGAGAAGCAGCGTCTGCGCGCCCAGTACGACATCAGCGAGCGCCAGATGGCGCGCGCCTACGACCGTGCCAAGAAGGCCGAGGGCAAGACGGGCGAGGCGCTGGTCGTCGAGCTCGAGCGTCGCCTCGACGCCCTGGTCCTGCGTTCGGGCATCGCCCGCACCATCTACCAGGCCCGCCAGATGGTCGTCCACGGCCACATCCAGGTCAACGGCCAGAAGGTCGACAAGCCGTCCTTCCGCGTCCGTCCGGACGACGTCGTCATGGTCCGCGAGCGCAGCCGCAACAAGCCGCTGTTCGAGATGGCCCGTGAGGGTGGCTTCGCCGCCGACGGCGAGACCCCGCGCTACCTGCAGGTCAACCTGAAGGCCCTGGCCTTCCGCCTCGACCGCGACCCGAACCGCAAGGAGATCCCGGTCATCTGCGACGAGCAGCTGGTCGTCGAGTACTACGCCCGCTGATTCCAGCAAGGGCGCAGTACCACCCCCGCGGTGTTCAGCCCGCCGCTTCCCCGCCCTTTCCGGTGGGGGAGCCGGCGGGCTTCCGCGTTCCCGGGACCGCCGCCGACCTGGCCGTACGGAACGGCCGCGGGGCCGTCGCGTCCGCCGGGCCACCGGGGGCCGCCGGGTCCCGACGCCGGGCGAGCGCGCGCTCCACGACCTCGTCGAGCGAGAGGCCCCGGCCCGCCCGGACCGCGGCGCCGAACGCCTCCGCGCCCAGCGCCTCCTCGGCCCGCTGCTCGCACAGCGCCCTCGGCCCGTCGAAGGCCTCCGAGCCGAAGAGGCGGATGCCCACCGTGTCCCACACCGGCACCGCCGCCCCCTGGAGGACCGCGGCCTCCGCCGGATCGCCCTCGCTCACCGTCACGAGCGCGAGCAGCTCGATCGCCAGCACGAGACCGACCAGGTCACGGAAGGTGTGGTTGATCGAGACGCACTCGGTGAGCAGCTCCCGCGCCTCTTCGTACGCGTCCCGGGTCCATGCCGAGAAGGCCAGGACGTACAGGGCGTAGGCCCGGGTCCAGAGCTCCCCGCGCTCCTCGCAGACCTCCCGGACCTCCCGGCAGATCGCGACCGCTCCCTCCAGATCGCCCCGGAAGGCCCGCGCCATCGCCACCTCGACCTGCCCCATGAGCACGTTGCTGTTCAGCTCGCCGAGCTCCCGGTAGGAGTCGAGCGCCCGCCCGATCAGCGCCTCGGCCCGCGGCAGCTCGTCCGAGAGCAGCGCGAGACAGCCCATCCGGTGCGTCGCGTACGCCTCCGCCAGCGCGTTCCGCGAGGCGCGGGCCCGCTCCCCGCACTCGTGGAGCGCCGCCACCGCCGCCGTGCCGTCCCCCTGCAGGACCGTCACGTACCCGAGCACCCACAGCGCCTTGAGCCGGGCCTCCTCGTGCCCCGACTCCAGCGCGAGCGCCCGCTCCAGCCAGTGCCGGCCCTCCGACAGGCGCCCGCAGCCCACCCAGGCGAACCAGAGCGTGCCCGCCAGGTGCTGGGCGAGGTGCGCGTCCTCGGGGAGTTCGAGGCACAGGTCGAGCGCCGCCCGCAGATTGGGCAGCGCCGCGGCCGTGCGGGCCGCCACCTCCGGCTGGCGGGGGCTGAACCACTCCAGCTCGCACCAGGTGGCCAGGCCCATGTACCAGTCGCGGTGCCGGCGCCGCATCCGCTCCGTGTCGCCGAGCGCCGCCAGCCACTCCGCCCCGTACGCCGCGACCGTGTCCAGGAGCCGGTAGGCGGGGCCCGCGGGCGTGTCCTCCCGTGACACCAGCGACTGCGCGAGCAGGCCCCCGAGGTGCTCCAGGACCTGCTCCGGGGGCAGCTCCCGGCTCCCGCACACGTACTCCACCGCCTCCAGGTCGAAGGGACCGGCGAAGACGGAGAGCCGCGCCCAGAGCAGCCGCTCCTCCGGGGTGCACAGCTCGTGGCTCCAGCCGATCGCGGTGCGCAGCGTCTGGTGGCGGGGGAGCTCCCCGCGCCCGCCGTCCGTCAGGAGGCGGAAGCGGTCGTCGAGGCGGTGCAGCATCTGCTCGACCGAGAGGAGGGGGAGACGACCGGCCGCCAGTTCGAGGGCGAGCGGGATCCCGTCGAGCCGCCGGCACAGCTCCCGCACACCCTCCGCCCCGCTCCCGGAAGTCCCCCGCGAACCGCTCCCGGAGACCTCCCACGGCCCGCTCCCGGATGCCGCCCGCGGCCCGGCCTCCGGCGCCGGCCGCGCTCCGGCCGCGGCGAAGCCCGACGCGCCCGGGGCCCCGGGCGGATCACCGGCCACCGACGCGCCCGCAGTCCCGAAGAAGTCCACGTCCACCGGCGCGCCCGCCTCCGCCGCCCGCTCGGCGAGGAGCGCCATCGCGTCCGCCTCGTCCATCGGGGCCAGCGGGAACACCGCCTCGCCCGCCACTCGCAGGGGCCGCCGGCCGGCCGCGAGCACCGTGAGTCCGGGCGCGTGGGCGAGGAGGTCCCGCAGCAGCGGCGCGCAGCTCTCCACCAGGTGCTCGAACCCGTCCACCACCAGCAGCGTCCGCCGCTCCGCGAGGTGCTCGATCAGCACCTCGCGCGGGGCCTTCGGCGTGTGGTCGGTCAGCCCGAGCGCCTCCACCAGGGCGTGCGCGACCAGGTCCGGGTCGCGCAGCGGTGCGAGCTCGGCGAGCCGGACCCCCTCGCCGTAGCGTTTCTGCGCCCCCGCGGCAGCCCGCAGCGCCAGCCGCGTCTTGCCGACCCCGCCCACACCCACGACCGTGACCAGGCGGGACGTCTCGAGGAGCGCCGCCAGTGCGGCCTGCTCGGCGGTCCGTCCGACGAACCGGTTCAGCTCCGCCGGGAGATTGCTCCGTCGCATGGGACACGGAGCGTACTCACCCGCGCGCGCTCCGTACAACCGGGATCCCGTAACTCCCGCCCCACGGGCGGTAATGCGGTACGGCAGGACAGCCCGGGCGCGATAGGGTCGGGGGACGAGTTCTCACAAGGCCCAACGACAGCAGAGAGCGGTGCACAGTGACCGGTGGAGAGGTTGCCGGGATCCTGGTGGCCGTGTTCTGGGCGATCCTCGTCTCCTTCCTCTCCGTGGCACTGGTGAGGCTGGCGCAGACGCTCAGGGCGACCACCAGGCTGGTGGCGGACGTGACCGAACAGGCCGTCCCCCTGCTGGCCGAAGCGTCCGCGACCGTGCGCTCGGCGCAGACCCAGCTCGACCGGGTCGACGCGATCGCCTCGGACGTCCAGGAGGTCGCCTCCAACGCCTCCGCGCTCTCCACGACCGTCGCCTCCACCTTCGGCGGCCCGCTCGTCAAGGTGGCCGCCTTCGGCTACGGCGTCCGCAAGGCGCTGGGCCGGGGCCGCGACGCGCAGGACGCGCCGCGGGCCGGTGACCGCCGTACTGTGATCGTCGGCCGTACCGTGCCGTCCTCGCGACGCCGGAAGCAGAAGGGCTGAGCCGCGATGTTCCGCCGCACGTTCTGGTTCACGGCCGGCGCAGCCGCCGGCGTGTGGGCCACCGCCAAGGTCAACCGGAAGCTGAAGCAGCTGACCCCCGAGAGCCTCGCCGCCCAGGCGGCGAACAAGGCCGTCGAGACCGGGCACCGGCTCAAGGACTTCGCCCTCGACGTGAGGGCGGGCATGCTCCAGCGCGAGGCCGAGCTGGACGAGGCCCTCGGCCTGACCGCACCCGTCGAGCCGGGCCGGGAACTCCCGGAGCCGCGCCGGAGGGCCGCGCTCGGCCCGGCCGCGCACCCGACCACCTATTCGTTTTCCAAGATGCCTACGAGTTCGTACAACCGGAATGAGGACCACTGATGGAGTCGGCTGAAATCCGCCGCCGCTGGCTGAGCTTCTTCGAGGAGCGCGGGCACACCGTCGTCCCTTCGGCGTCGCTCATCGCGGACGACCCGACTCTGCTGCTCGTCCCCGCCGGCATGGTGCCGTTCAAGCCCTACTTCCTGGGCGAGGTCAAGCCGCCCTTCACGCGCGCCTCCAGCGTGCAGAAGTGCGTGCGCACGCCGGACATCGAGGAGGTCGGCAAGACCACCCGGCACGGCACGTTCTTCCAGATGTGCGGCAACTTCTCCTTCGGCGACTACTTCAAGGAAGGCGCCATCAAGCTCGCCTGGGAGCTGCTGACCACCCCGGTGGAGCACGGCGGCTACGGGCTGGAGCCGGAGAAGCTCTGGATCACCGTCTACCTGGAGGACGACGAGGCCGAGCGCATCTGGCGCGACGTCGTCGGCGTCCCGGCCGAGCGCATCCAGCGCCTCGGCAAGAAGGACAACTACTGGTCGATGGGCGTCCCCGGCCCCTGCGGCCCGTGCTCCGAGATCAACTACGACCGCGGCCCCGAGTTCGGCGTCGAGGGCGGCCCGGCCGTCAACGACGAGCGGTACGTGGAGATCTGGAACCTGGTCTTCATGCAGTACGAGCGCGGTGAGGGCTCCGGCAAGGAGGACTTCCCGATCCTCGGCGAGCTGCCGTCGAAGAACATCGACACGGGCCTCGGCCTGGAGCGCCTGGCGATGATCCTCCAGGGCGTCCAGAACATGTACGAGACGGACACCCTCAAGGTCGTCATCGACAAGGCCACCGAGCTCACCGGCGTCGACTACGGCAAGGCCCACGACAGCGACGTCTCGCTCCGCGTGGTCGCCGACCACATGCGCACCTCCGTGATGCTCATCGGCGACGGCGTCACCCCCGGCAACGAGGGCCGCGGCTACGTGCTGCGCCGCATCATGCGCCGCGCCGTCCGCAACATGCGCCTGCTCGGCGCCACCGGCCCGGTCGTCCAGGACCTCGTCACCACCGTGATCGACACCATGGGCGAGCAGTACCCGGAGCTGGTCACCGACCGCAAGCGCATCGAGACCGTCGCCCTCGCCGAAGAGGCCGCCTTCCTCAAGGCCCTCAAGGGCGGCACCAACATCCTCGACACCGCCGTCACCGAGACCAAGGCCGCCGGCGGCACGGTCCTCGCCGGCGAGAAGGCCTTCCTGCTCCACGACACCTGGGGCTTCCCGATCGACCTCACCCTGGAGATGGCCGCCGAGCAGGGCCTCTCCGTGGACGAGGACGGCTTCCGCCGCCTGATGAAGGAGCAGCGGGACCGCGCCAAGGCCGACGCCAAGGCCAAGAAGACCGGCCACGCCGACGTCACCGCGTACCGGGAGATCGCCGACAACAACGGCGCCACCGAGTTCACCGGCTACACCAACACCGAGGGCGAGACCACGGTCGTCGGCCTGCTCGTGAACGGCGTCCCCTCGCCGGCCGCCTCCGAGGGCGACGAGGTCGAGGTCGTCCTCGACCGCACCCCGTTCTACGCCGAGGGCGGCGGCCAGATCGCCGACCAGGGCCGCATCAGGCTGCACAGCGGCGCCGTCATCGAGGTCCGCGACGTCCAGCAGCCGGTCCCGGGCGTCTCGGTCCACAAGGGCTCCGTGCAGGTCGGCGAGGTGACCGTGGGCGCCACCGCCTACGCCTCCATCGACGTCAAGCGCCGCCGGGCCATCGCCCGCGCCCACTCCGCCACGCACCTGACGCACCAGGCCCTGCGCGACGCGCTCGGCCCGACGGCCGCCCAGGCCGGTTCCGAGAACCAGCCCGGCCGCTTCCGCTTCGACTTCGGCTCGCCGAACGCCGTCCCCGGCGCGGTCCTCACCGACGTCGAGCAGAAGATCAACGAGGTCCTCGCGCGCGAGCTCGAGGTCCACGCCGAGGTCATGCCGATCAACGAGGCAAAGCGCCAGGGCGCCATCGCCGAGTTCGGCGAGAAGTACGGCGAGCAGGTGCGCGTCGTCACCATCGGCGACTTCTCCAAGGAGCTGTGCGGCGGCACGCACGTCGGCAACACCGCCCAGCTGGGCCTGGTGAAGCTGCTCGGCGAGTCGTCCATCGGCTCCGGCGTGCGCCGCATCGAGGCCCTCGTCGGCGTCGACGCGTACAACTTCCTCGCCAAGGAGCACACGGTCGTCGCCCAGCTCCAGGAGCTCGTCAAGGGCCGCCCGGAGGAGCTGCCGGAGAAGATCTCCACCATGCTCGGCAAGCTGAAGGACGCCGAGAAGGAGATCGAGAAGTTCCGCGCGGAGAAGGTCCTCCAGGCCGCCGCCGGTCTCGTCGACTCCGCCCGGGACATCCGCGGCGTCGCCCTCGTCACCGGCCAGGTCCCGGACGGCACCACCGCCGACGACCTGCGCAAGCTGGTCCTCGACGTCCGTGGCCGGATCTCCGGCGGCCGCCCGGCCGTCGTGGCCCTGTTCACCACGGTCAACGGCAAGCCGCTGACGGTCATCGCCACCAACGAGGCCGCCCGCGAGCGCGGCCTCAAGGCCGGTGAGCTGGTCCGCACGGCCGCCAAGACCCTCGGCGGCGGTGGCGGCGGCAAGCCGGACGTCGCCCAGGGCGGCGGTCAGAACCCGGAGGCCGTCGGCGAGGCCATCGCCGCCGTCGAGCGCCTCGTGGTGGAGACGGCGTGACGATGCGCCGCGGCCGCCGACTCGCGGTCGACGTCGGGGACGCCCGGATCGGGGTCGCCTCGTGCGACCCCGACGGGGTCCTCGCGACGCCGGTGGAGACCGTGCCGGGACGCGACGTCCCGGCCGCCCACCGGCGGCTCCGCCAGATCGTCGAGGAGTACGAGCCGATCGAGGTCGTCGTGGGCCTGCCCCGCTCGCTCAGCGGGCGGGAGGGCCCGGCCGCGACCAAGGTCCGCGCCTTCGCCCGGGAGATGGCGAAGGGCATCGCCCCGGTGCCGGTCCGGCTGGTCGACGAGCGGATGACGACCGTCACCGCGACCCAGGGCCTGCGGGCCTCGGGCGTGAAGGCGAAGAAGGGCCGGTCCGTCATCGACCAGGCCGCCGCCGTGATCATCCTTCAGAACGCTCTTGAGTCCGAACGGGTATCAGGTAATCCGCCCGGTGAGGGCGTCGAAGTGGTCATCTGATCGCGATACGGTAACGTTCCGCGCGATGCGGCGGTGTTCGAACAGCTGCCGCACTACGTAGAGGCGGATCGTCCGGAAGCCTCGCGGCTGTTTTGGGGATCGATGACTGAGTATGGCCGGGGCCCTGGCTCCGAACCGTGGCACCCCGGGGACCCGCTCTACGGGGACCAGGGGTGGGAGGGCCAGCAGCAGTACCCGCACCCGCAGCAGGCGAGCCAGTACGGCCACGACGGCCAGGGCTACGCGGACCCGTACGGGCAGGGCGGTCACGCCGGGCAGGGCTACGGGGGCGATCCGTACCAGCAGCAGGGGCAGCAGTACCAGCAGCCGCAGTACGAGCAGCAGCCGCAGCAGTACGTCGATCCCCAGTACCAGCAGCAGTACGAGACGGGGTACCCGGGCGGCGGTTACGACACGCCCGGGCACCTCGGACAGCAGTACGACGGCAACTGGGAGAGCGGCCAGGCGGCGATGGCCTACGGCGCGCCGCCGGCCGATCCGTACGGCGGTCAGAACCCGGACCTCTACGGCACGCCCGAGGCCTACCCGCCGCCCCAGCCGCCCGGCCGCCGGCAGGACCCGCCGGAGCCGGTCGTCGACTGGGCGCCGGAAGAAGAGGCACAGCCGGAGCCGGAGGAGGAGAAGCACCCCTTCTTCACCGGTGGCGACGACGCGGACGACGACGGCTACGACGAGGAGCCGGGCCGCGGGCGAGGCCGCGGCTCCCGCGAGGACGACCGCGAGCGCCGGAGCAAAGCGAAGAAACGCAAAGGCAAGAACGGTGTGGCCTGCCTGGTCGTCGCCCTCGTCCTGGTCGGCGGCGTCGGCGGCATCGGCTACTTCGGCTACCAGTTCTGGCAGGGAGAGTTCGGCGCGGCGCCCGACTACACGGGCAGCGGCAGCGGCGAGGTCCAGGTCGAGATCCCGAAGTCCGCGGGCGGCTACGAGATCGGCAACATCCTCAAGAAGGCCGGTGTCGTCAAGAGCGTCGACGCCTTCGTCTCGGCGCAGCAGAAGAACCCCCGGGGCCTCTCGATCCAGGCGGGCGCCTACACGCTGAAGAAGGGGATGTCGGCGGACAGTGCGGTGACGCTGATGCTGAACCCGGCCAGCCAGGCCAACCTGATCATCCCCGAGGGCAAGCGGAACGCCTGGGTCTACGAGAAGCTCGACGAGCGCCTCGACCTCAAGCCGGGCACCACCAAGGAAATCGCGTTCGCGAAGGCGGACTCCCTCGGGCTGCCCGACTGGGCGAAGAACCACGAGGAACTCAAGGACCCGCTGGAAGGATTCCTCTTCCCCGCGAGCTACCCGGTCGCCAAGGGCAGCAAGCCCGAGGACGCGCTGCGCAAGATGGTGTCCCGCGCGAACCAGGAGTACACCAAGCTGGACCTGGACGCGAAGGCGAAGGGGCTCGGCGTCAAGGGTCCGTGGGAGCTCCTCACGGTCGCGAGCCTGGTCCAGGCGGAGGGCAAGACCCACGAGGACTTCCGCAAGATGGCGGAGGTCGTCTACAACCGCCTGAAGCCGGGCAACATGGAGACCGTCCAGCTGCTGCAGTTCGACTCGACCCTCAACTACCTGAAGGGTCAGAGCGAGATCAAGATCTCCGAGCAAGAGGCGAACACCAACACGGACCCGTACAACACGTACAAGCACAAGGGTCTGCCGCCGGGACCGATCGGAAACCCGGGCAACGAGGCGCTCGCCGCCATGCTCAACCCGACGAACGACGGCTGGCTCTACTTCGTCGCGACCGACGGCATGAACAAGACCGAGTTCGCGAAGACCCTGGCCGAGCACAACAGGTTGAAGGAAAAGTTCAATGCCAACACGGGTCAGTGAGACGCACCGCCGCGCCGCCGTCCTCGGTTCGCCCATCGCCCACTCCCTCTCCCCGGTCCTGCACCGCGCCGCGTACGCCGCGCTCGGGCTCGACGACTGGTCGTACGACCGCTTCGAGGTCGACGAGGCGGCGCTGCCCGGATTCGTGACGGAGCTGGACGAGACCTGGGCCGGGCTCTCGCTGACCATGCCGCTCAAGCGGGCGATCATCCCCCTGCTCGACGAGATCAGCGACACGGCCGCCTCCGTGGAGGCCGTCAACACCGTCGTCCTCCGCGAGGACGGACGCCGGGTCGGCGACAACACCGACATCCCCGGCATGATCGCCGCGCTCGGCGAGCGGGGCGTCGAGAAGGTGGAGTCGGCGTCCGTCCTCGGCGCCGGCGCCACCGCCTCCTCCGCGCTCGCCGCCCTCGCCCGGATCTGCGCGGGGCCCGTCACCGCGTACGTACGGAGCGAGGCGCGCGCCGAGGAGATGCGCGGCTGGGGCGAGCGCCTCGGCGTGGACGTCCGCACCGCCGACTGGGAGCGGGCGGCGGAGGCCTTCGACGCGCCGCTGGTCGTCGCGACCACCCCCGCGGGCACCACGAACGCCCTGGCGACCGCCGTCCCCGACGGCGTCGGCACCCTCTTCGACGTCCTGTACGACCCCTGGCCGACGGCGCTCGCCGCGGCCTGGTCCGAGCGTGGCGGCAAGGTCGTCGGCGGCCTCGACCTCCTGGTCCACCAGGCCGTCCTTCAGGTCGAGCAGATGACGGGCGTCCCGAAGGCCCCGCTCGCGGCCATGCGGGCGGCGGGGGAGCAGGCGCTGGCGGCTCGGTAGGCTCCCCTCCGTACCGAGCGGATCACGGGGGAGCGGCAGTGGACACGGGCGGGGAATTCGTACTGGCGTCGCGGTGGAGCGCGGCGTGGGACATCGCGCGACTGGTCTTCGCGGTGTTCCACCACGACCTGCCCGGATGGGTGAGGTATCCGCTGCTCGCGCTGGGCTGCACCCTGGTCGTCCACCAGGGCCTCGGCTGGCTGCGCGAGCGATTCGGCGCGCCCCTGGAGGGGAGCGAGGCCGATCGCGGGAGCGGCGAGGCCGACCGGGAGATCGAGGCCGACGTCCGATAGCTGGACCGGAGGGCGGGTTCACCCCCCGGACGTGGGAGGATCGGGGGTGGCGGGCCAGGGCCGCGCACCCGGTCGTGCCGTCGCAGTGCCAGGCGCGAGCATGAGGAGCATCGTTGAGCAGGTTGCGTTGGCTGACCGCTGGGGAATCCCACGGACCCGCGCTGGTCGCGACGCTGGAGGGTCTTCCCGCCGGTGTCCCGGTCACCACTGAGCTGGTGGCGGACCACCTCGCGCGGCGACGCCTCGGCTATGGACGTGGCGCCCGCATGAAGTTCGAGCAGGACGAGGTCACCTTCCTCGGTGGCGTCCGGCACGGACTCTCCCTCGGCTCCCCGATCGCCGTCATGGTCGGCAACACCGAGTGGCCCAAGTGGGAGAAGGTCATGTCGGCCGACCCGGTCGACCCCTCGGAGCTGAAGGAGACGGGCCGCAACGCGCCCCTGACCCGGCCCCGGCCCGGCCACGCCGACCTCGCCGGCATGCAGAAGTACGGCTTCGACGAGGCCCGGCCGATCCTGGAGCGCGCCAGCGCCCGGGAGACCGCCGCCCGTGTCGCCCTCGGCGCCGTCGCCCGGTCCTTCCTCAAGGAGGCCGCCGGCATCGAGATCGTCTCGCACGTGGTGGAGCTGGCCGCCGCCAAGGCGCCGTACGGCGTCTACCCGACCCCCGCCGACGTCGAGAAGCTCGACGCCGACCCGGTCCGCTGCCTCGACGCCGACGCGTCGAAGGCGATGGTCGCGGAGATCGACCAGGCCCACAAGGACGGCGACACGCTCGGTGGCGTGGTGGAGGTGCTGGCGTACGGGGTGCCGGTCGGGCTCGGTTCGCACGTGCACTGGGACCGGCGGCTCGACGCCCGGCTCGCCGCCGCCCTCATGGGCATCCAGGCGATCAAGGGCGTCGAGGTCGGCGACGGGTTCGACCTCGCCCGGGTGCCCGGTTCGAAGGCGCACGACGAGATCGTCCGCACCGAGGACGGCATCAGGCGGACCTCCGGCCGCTCCGGCGGCACCGAGGGCGGTCTGACCACCGGCGAGCTGCTGCGCGTCCGCGCCGCGATGAAGCCGATCGCGACCGTCCCGCGCGCCCTGGCCACGATCGACGTCGCCACCGGCGAGGCCGCGGCCGCCCACCACCAGCGCTCCGACGTGTGCGCCGTCCCGGCCGCCGGCATCGTGGCCGAGGCGATGGTCGCGCTGGTCCTGGCGGACGCGGTCGTCGAGAAGTTCGGCGGCGACAGCGTCCCCGAGACCCGCCGCAACGTGCGGTCGTACCTCGACAACCTCAACATCCGGTGACCGCCGGACCCCTGGTCGTCCTCGTCGGGCCCATGGGCTCCGGCAAGTCCACGGTGGGCGCGCTCCTGGCCGAACGGCTCGGCGCGCCCTACCGGGACACCGACGCCGACATCGTCGCCGCCGAAGGACGCGAGATCTCCGACATCTTCGTCGAGGACGGCGAGGAGCACTTCCGCGCCCTGGAACGGGTCGCCGTCGCCACGGCCGTCGCCGAGCACGAGGGCGTCCTCGCCCTCGGCGGCGGCGCGATCCTGGACGCCGGGACCCGCGCCCTGCTCGCCGGGCTGCCCGTCGCGTACCTCTCCATGGACGTCGAGGAGGCCGTACGGCGGGTCGGACTCAACACCGCCCGGCCGCTCCTCGCCGTCAACCCGCGCCGCCAGTGGCGCGAGCTGATGGAGGCGCGCCGCCATCTGTACACCGAAGTCGCACGGGTCGTCGTCGCCACGGACGACCGCACCCCCGAAGAGGTCGCCCAGGCGGTCCTCGACGCACTGGAGTTGAAGGACGTATGACGGACCAGGACCAGGTGACCCGCATCCAGGTCGGCGGTTCCGCGGGCACCGACCCGTACGAGGTACTGGTCGGACGGCAGCTCCTCGGCGAGCTCCCCGGCCTGATCGGCACCCAGGCCAAGCGGGTCGCCGTGATCCACCCGGAGGCGCTCGCCGACACCGGCGAGGCGCTCCGCGCCGACCTCGCCGAGCAGGGCTACGAGGCCGTCGCCATCCAGGTGCCGAACGCCGAGGAGGCGAAGACCGCCGAGGTCGCCGCCTACTGCTGGAAGGCGCTGGGCCAGACCGGCTTCACCCGCAGCGACGTCGTCGTCGGCGTCGGCGGCGGGGCCACCACGGACCTCGCCGGGTTCGTGGCCGCCACCTGGCTGCGCGGCGTGCGGTGGATCGCCGTGCCCACCACCGTCCTCGCCATGGTCGACGCGGCCGTCGGCGGCAAGACGGGCATCAACACCGCCGAGGGCAAGAACCTGGTGGGCGCCTTCCACCCGCCCGCCGGGGTCCTGTGCGACCTCGCGGCGCTGGACTCGCTGCCGGTGCACGACTACGTCAGCGGGCTCGCGGAGATCATCAAGGCCGGCTTCATCGTCGACCCGGTGATCCTCGACCTCATCGAGGAGGACCCGCAGGCCGCCCGCACCTCGGCCGGCCCGCACACCGCCGAGCTGCTCGTCCGCTCGATCAAGGTCAAGGCCGAGGTCGTCTCCGGCGACCTCAAGGAGTCCGGCCGCCGGGAGATCCTCAACTACGGCCACACCCTCGCCCACGCCATCGAGAAGAACGAGCGGTACAAGTGGCGCCACGGCGCCGCCGTCTCCGTCGGCATGGTCTTCGCCGCCGAGCTCGGCCGCCTCGCCGGGCGGCTCGACGACGCCACCGCCGACCGGCACCGGACGATCCTGGAGTCCGTCGGCCTGCCGCTCACCTACCGCGGCGACCAGTGGCCGAAGCTCCTGGAGACGATGCGGGTCGACAAGAAGTCCCGCGGCGACCTGCTCCGCTTCATCGTGCTCGACGGGATCGGCAAGCCGACCGTCCTGGAGGGCCCCGACCCGGCCGTCCTGATCGCGGCCTACGGCGAGGTGTCGGCGTGAGCGAGGCGCGTCCGGTTCTGGTGCTCAACGGCCCCAACCTGGGCCGTCTCGGCTCCCGCGAGCCCGACATCTACGGCGCGACCTCCTACAAGGGGCTCGTCGAGTCCTGCCGGAGCCTCGGCGCGGAGCTCGGCTTCGACGTCGAGGTGCGGGAGACCAACGACGAGGGCGAGATGATCCGCTGGCTCCACGAGGCCGCGGACGGCTCGATCCCCGTGGTGATCAACCCCGGGGCCTTCACGCACTACTCGTACGGGATGCGGGACGCCGCCGCCCAGCGGACCGCCCCGCTGATCGAGGTGCACATCTCGAACCCGTACGCCCGCGAGGAGTTCCGGCACACCTCGGTCGTCGCGGCCGTGGCGACCGGCACGGTCGCCGGGTTCGGGATCGGCTCCTACCGGCTGGCGCTGCGGGCGCTCGCCGAGGAGATCGCCGACTGAAAGGGCCCGGCAGGGTCTGACAGGGCACCAGGGGGAGCCCCCGGCCGTTCCCCCTGTGGGGGTCGGGGGCGGTAACGTTCCGCCGTCCACGGACACATCGGTCCGGGGATCCGACAGGCGTACGAGACGGAGTGGCACCGGATGCAGCACGCAGTGGGGGGCCCGCTGCCACCGCCCGAGCGGTCGGGCCGGACGGCCGGCGGCGGAGCGGGACCCGCGCCCGGTTCCGTACCGGCGCCCGGCGCCGCCGGCGGGGACCTCGGCGGGCAGCCGCCCGTCCCTCCGCAGGTCCCGCCGGGCGCCCCGTACCCGGGCCCGGCGTCCGGGCCCCGGCTCGGTGGGCACCCGACGGTCCAGGCCGGCACCCCCCGGCCCCCGCACGGCCCGCCGCCCCCGGCGCCCGGAGCGGGCTGGGGCGGCCCCGGGGGCATACCGCAGCATCCGCAGGCCCCCCAGCACCCCGCGGCCCCCCACCCGGCGGGCACACCGCACCCGGGAGCTCCGCGGCATCCCGCCGCAGGGCCGCAGCATCCGGGCGGCCCGCAGCACCCCTCCGCCGGACCGCAGCATCCGGGCGGCCCGCAGCACCCCTCCTCCGCCCCGCCGCGCGCGGACCTGACCGGACACGTGCCGCTGCCGCCCGTGAGCGCGCCCCTCGCGCCGCCCGCCGAGCACGGCGCCGGGACCGGCGCGGCCACCCTCGCCGTCCTGCTCATCGGCCCCGCGGGCGCGGGCAAGACGACCGTCGCCCGGCACTGGGCGCAGCGCCGCCGCGTGCCCACCGCGCACATCAGCCTCGACGACGTGCGCGAATGGGTCTGCTCCGGCTTCGCCGACCCGCAGTCCGGCTGGAACGAGCACTCCGAGGCGCAGTACCGACTGGCCCGCCGCACCTGCGGCTTCGCCGCGCGCAACTTCCTCGCCAACGGCATCTCCTGCATCGTCGACGACGCCGTCTTCCCGGACCGGCCCGTCGTCGGACTCGGCGGCTGGAAGCGGCACGTCGGCCCCGGCCTGCTGCCCGTCGTCCTGCTGCCCGGCCTGGAGGTCGTCCTGGAGCGCAACGCCGAGCGCAGCGGCAACCGGCGCCTCTCGGACGAGGAGGTCGCCGCCATCCACGGCCGGATGGCCGGCTGGTACGGCTCCGGCCTGCCGATCATCGACAACTCCACGTACGACGTCGAGACCACCGCGCGCGTCCTCGACGACGTCCTGGCCCGAGCGATCGCCAGCCCGCCCACCTGGTGATCCCGCCCGGACGGTCGTTCTGAACAGGCCGTCGCGGCCCGCTGCTCGTAGGCTCGGAAGCATGTCAGAGGTGTATGCGGACCGCCGTGTACGGCTGCGCGACCGGTGCGCCGCCGCGGGCAGCCCGGCGGCCCTGGTCTCCCGCCCCGCCAACGTCCGCTATCTCGCGGGTGGTTCACCGCCCGGCGCCGTCCTGCTCGTCGGGCCGGAGCCGGAGACGGACGTCCTGCTCTGCCCCGCCGCGCCCGGTGGCGAACCGGCCGACGGGCGGCTCGACGAGCTCCTCCGGCAGCAGGTGCTCCCCGCCGGAGGAGGCGATCCGGCGGTCACCGCCGTCGACCTCGCCCGCCGGGCCGGCGCCGACGCGCTCGCGGTCGAGGAACACCACCTGACGGTCGCCCGGCACCGGGCCATGGGCTCCGCCGCCCCCTCCCTGCGCCTCGCCGACCTCTCCTGCGCCGTCGAACAGCTCAGGATCGTCAAGGACGAGGACGAGATCGCCTGCCTGCGGATCGCGGCGGAGATCGCCGACCAGGCCCTCGGCGAGCTCCTGGAGTCGATCCTCGTGGGGCGGACCGAGCGCCACCTCGCCCTGGAACTGGAGCGACGGCTCGTCGACCACGGTGCCGACGGGGCCGCCTTCCCCACCTCGGTGGGGACCGGGCCGCACTCCGGGCGCCGCGGACACCGGCCCACCGACCGCCGGGTCGAGGAGGGTGATTTCCTCTCCGTCTGCCTGGGCGCGGACTACCGCGGCTACCGGTGCGAGATCGGCCGCACCTTCGTCATCGGCACCACCCCCGCCGACTGGCAGATCGAGCTGTACGAGCTCGTCTTCGCCGCTCAGCGGGCCGGACGGGAGTCCCTCGCGCCCGGCGCCGAGTACCGGGACGTGGACCGGGCGGCCCGCCAGATCCTGGACGCCGCGGGGCACACGGAGGCCGCCGTGCCCCTCACCGGGCACGGAGTGGGGCTCGAAATCGACGAGGACCCGCAGCTCTCACCCTCGGCCATGGGTAAACTGGACGCTTGTGTGCCGGTCACCGTCGAACCGGGGGTCCACCTCCCGGGCCGGGGCGGAGTCCGGATCGATGACACGCTCGTCGTACGCCAGGAGGCGGACGGCGGACCCGAGCTACTCACCATCACGACCAAGGAGCTGCTCGCGCTGTGAGGCGCGTACGCCTCCTCGGTCCCACGTCAGTCCAGGAGATTCCGCAACCGTGGCTTCCACGAACGACCTCAAGAACGGCATGGTGCTCAAGCTCGAAGGCGGCCAGCTCTGGTCCGTCGTCGAGTTCCAGCACGTCAAGCCTGGCAAGGGCCCGGCCTTCGTGCGCACCAAGCTCAAGAACGTGCTGTCCGGCAAGGTCGTCGACAAGACCTTCAACGCCGGTGTGAAGGTCGAGACGGCCACCATCGACCGCCGCGAGATGCAGTTCTCCTACATGGACGGCGAGTACTTCGTCTTCATGGACATGGAGACCTACGACCAGCTGATGGTCGACCGCAAGGCCGTCGGCGACGCCGCCAACTTCCTCATCGAGGGCTTCACCGCCCAGGTCGCGCAGCACGAGGGCGAGGTGCTCTACGTCGAGCTCCCGGCCGCCGTCGAGCTGACGATCGAGCACACCGACCCGGGCGTCCAGGGCGACCGCTCCACCGGCGGCACCAAGCCCGCCCGCCTGGAGACCGGCCACGAGATCCAGGTCCCGCTCTTCGTCACCACCGGTGAGAAGGTCAAGGTCGACACCCGCGACAGCAGCTACCTCGGCCGGGTGAACAGCTAACCGTGGCCGCTCGGAGCAAGGCCCGTAGGCGGGCTTTCCAGATCCTGTTCGAGGCCGACCAGCGCGGCGCCTCCGTGCAGGAGGTCCTCGCCGACCAGGTCCGGCTCCACCGGGCCGACGACCGGCAGCCGCCGGTCAACGACTTCACCATGCAGCTGGTCGAGGGGTACGCGGCCCACGTGGCGCGGATCGACGAGCTCATCGCGACCTACGCGGTGGACTGGGACCTCGACCGGATGCCCGTCGCCGACCGGAACATCGTGCGCCTCGGCGCGTACGAGCTGATCTGGGAGGACGAGACGCCCGACGCGGTCGCGATCGACGAGGCGGTGCAGCTCGCCAAGGAGTTCTCCACGGACGAGTCCCCGACCTTCGTCAACGGTCTGCTCGGACGCTTCAAGGACCTGAAGCCGCGCCTGCGCCGGGACGCGGACGTCTAGTCCCGTACGGCGCGCGAAGGGGCCCGCAGCACTCTCGGTGCTGCGGGCCCCTTCGCGTACCGTCTGCGCCCCTTCGCGTGCGGTCCGCGGCTCTTCGCGTACGGCCGGCTCCTCCGGGAAGGATCTCCGGGGAAAAGCGCCGGGCCCGTGGACGTCGGATGACGTCCACGGGCCCGGCGGTACGTTTCTGCTGCGGCCTGGTAAGGGCTCAGTTCTCCTCGTGGGCGACCGCGCGGCGCGCGTCCGCGTCCAGGACGCCCCAGCTGATCAGCTGCTCGGTGAGGACCGAGGGGGACTGGTCGTAGATCACGGCGAGGGTGCGCAGGTCGTCCTGGCGGATCGACAGCACCTTGCCGTTGTAGTCGCCGCGCTGCGACTGGATCGTCGCCGCGTAGCGCTGGAGCGGGCCCGCCTTCTCCTGCGGGACGTGGGCCAGCCGCTCCAGGTCGAGGACCAGCTTCGGCGGCGGCTCGGCGGCGCCGCCGGGGGTCGTGCCCGGCAGGAGCTCCTGCACCGGCACCCCGTAGAAGTCCGCCAGCTCGGCAAGACGCTGCACGGTCACCGCGCGGTCCCCGCGCTCGTACGAGCCGACCACGACCGCCTTCCAGCGGCCCTGGGACTTCTCCTCCACCCCGTGGAGGGAGAGACCCTGCTGGGTGCGGATGGCGCGGAGTTTGGCCCCGAGCTGCTTTGCGTATTCGCTGGACATAACGCTCCCGGACGCTGTGACGACATGCGGCTGCGCCGCGCGGCTGGTAACTCACTGTGAGGTTACGCAGCGTTACACCCACCCGTCAAGCCGAATGGTCCGTACCGCCCCCTCCCGAGGGACGGCGCCCGGAGGGGCGGCAGGGGTGCACGAGAAACGGGGCGCCTACCCCTGGTAGAGTGAACGGCGCAAATCCGACGTCCTTTAAGAGCCGTCCCGTGAGGCGGAGAAGGAGGTCCGTTTTCCATGGACACCCAGCAGTACGGCGACGACGCACGGCCCGTTCTCGAAGGCCCCGACATCGCGCGGGTCCTGACCCGCATCGCCCACGAGATCGTCGAGCGCGCCAAGGGCGCCGACGACGTGGTCCTCCTCGGCATCCCCACCCGCGGCGTCTTCCTCGCCCGCCGGCTCGCCGAGAAGCTCGAATCGATCACCGGCACCAAGATCCCGGTCGGTTCCCTCGACATCACCATGTACCGGGACGACCTGCGGATGAAGCCCGCCCGCGCCATCGGCCGCACCGAGATCCCCGGTGACGGCGTCGACGGCCGCCTCGTCGTCCTCGTCGACGACGTCCTCTTCTCCGGCCGCACCATCCGCGCCGCCCTCGACGCCCTCGGCGACATCGGCCGCCCGCGCGCCGTCCAGCTCGCGGTCCTCGTCGACCGCGGCCACCGCGAACTTCCGATCCGCGCCGACTACGTCGGAAAGAACCTCCCCACGTCGCTGAGGGAGACGGTCAAGGTCCAGCTCGCCGAGGAAGACGGTCGCGACACCGTCCTGCTCGGCAGCAAGCCCGCCTCCTAACCGGACCGGCACCCCAGACGGGGCCGGGGCACAGCCCTGCGCACCCGCATGCCCTCACCCTCCCACCACGGAGCGAAACCCCGATGATGCGTCACCTCATCTCGGCCGCCGACCTCACCCGCGACGACGCCGTCCAGATCCTCGACACCGCCGAGGAGATGGCCCGGGTGGCCGACCGGCCCATCAAGAAGCTGCCGACCCTGCGCGGCCGGACCGTCTGCAACCTCTTCTTCGAGGACTCCACCCGCACCCGGATCTCCTTCGAGGCCGCCGAGAAGCGCCTCTCCGCCGACGTGATCAACTTCGCGGCCAAGGGCTCCAGCGTCTCCAAGGGCGAGTCCCTCAAGGACACCGCGCAGACCCTGGAGGCCATGGGCGTCGACGCGGTCGTCATCCGGCACGGCGCCTCCGGCGCCCCGTACCGGCTCGCCACCTCCGGCTGGATCGACGCCCCCGTCATCAACGCCGGCGACGGCACCCACCAGCACCCCACCCAGGCCCTCCTCGACGCCTTCACCATGCGCCGCCGCCTCGTCGGCCGCGACGCCGGCCTCGGCCAGGACCTCGCCGGCAAGCGCATCACCCTCGTGGGCGACGTCCTGCACAGCCGGGTCGCCCGCTCCAACGTCGACCTGCTCCACACCCTCGGCGCCGAGGTCACCCTGGTGGCCCCGCCCACCCTGGTCCCCGTCGGCGTCGAGACCTGGCCCTGCGACGTCTCGTACGACCTCGACGGCGTGCTGCCGAAGTCCGACGCGGTGATGATGCTGCGTGTGCAGCGCGAGCGGATGAACGCCGCCTTCTTCCCGACCGAGCGCGAGTACTCGCGCCGCTACGGGCTCGACGGCGAGCGGATGGCGAAGATGCCCGAGCACGCCATCGTCATGCACCCCGGCCCCATGGTCCGCGGCATGGAGATCACCGCCGAGGTCGCCGACTCCGACCGCTGCACGGTCGTCGAGCAGGTCGCCAACGGCGTCTCCGTCCGGATGGCCGTCCTCTACCTGCTTCTGGGCGGCAACGAGTCCGCCACCACCCCCGCCCGTACCGAGGAGAGCAAGTGACCATGAGCAAGACCCTTATCCGCGGTGCGAAGGTCCTCGGCGGCGACGTCCAGGACGTCCTCATCGACAACGACACCATCGCCGAGGTCGGCACCGGGCTCTCCGCCGAGGGCGCGACCGTGATCGAGGCCGACGGACTGATCCTGCTGCCCGGTCTGGTCGACCTCCACACCCACCTGCGCGAGCCCGGCCGCGAGGACTCCGAGACCGTCCTCACCGGCACCCGCGCCGCCGCCTCCGGCGGCTACACCGCCGTCTTCGCCATGGCCAACACCCACCCGGTCGCCGACACCGCCGGCGTCGTCGAGCAGGTCTACCGCCTCGGCAAGGAGTCCGGCTACTGCGACGTCCAGCCCATCGGCGCCGTCACCGTCGGCCTGGAGGGCAAGAAGCTCGCCGAGCTCGGCGCCATGCACGACTCCGCCGCCGGCGTCACGGTCTTCTCCGACGACGGCAAGTGCGTCGACGACGCCGTCATCATGCGCCGCGCCCTGGAGTACGTGAAGGCCTTCGGCGGCGTCGTCGCCCAGCACGCCCAGGAGCCCCGCCTCACCGAGGGCGCCCAGATGAACGAGGGCGTCGTCTCCGCCGAGCTCGGCCTCGGCGGCTGGCCCGCCGTCGCCGAGGAGTCGATCATCGCCCGCGACGTCCTCCTCGCCGAGCACGTCGGCTCCCGCGTCCACATCTGCCACCTCTCCACCGCCGGCTCCGTCGAGATCGTCCGCTGGGCCAAGTCCCGCGGCATCGACGTCACCGCCGAGGTCACCCCGCACCACCTCCTCCTCACGGACGAGCTGGTCCGCTCGTACAACCCGGTCTACAAGGTCAACCCGCCGCTGCGCACCGAGAAGGACGTCCTCGCCCTGCGCGAGGCGCTGGCCGACGGCACGATCGACATCGTCGCCACCGACCACGCCCCGCACCCGCACGAGGACAAGGACTGCGAGTGGGCCGCGGCCGCCATGGGCATGGTCGGCCTGGAGACCGCCCTCTCCGTCGTCCAGCAGACGATGGTCGAGACCGGCCTCCTCGACTGGGCCGGCGTCGCCGACCGGATGTCCTTCGCGCCCGCCCGCATCGGACGGGCCAAGGGCCACGGACGCCCCGTCTCGGCAGGTGAGCCCGCGAACCTGACGCTGGTCGATCCGGCTTACCGTGGTGTCGTGGACCCCGCGGACTTCGCCTCCCGCAGCCGCAACACCCCCTACGAGGGCCGCGAGCTGCCGGGACGCGTCACCCACACCTTCCTGCGGGGCCGGGCAACGGTCGTGGACGGGAAGCTGGCGTGACACCACTCATCGCAATCGCCGCAGAGGCTGCCGAACAGAAATCGGCGGAGGTGACCGACTGGGCCGGGCGGCTCGGCTGGGTCGCCGGACTGCTCCTCTTCGTCGCCTTCGTGTACTGGCTGATGCGCCAGGGATGGAAGTGGCGAGGCAGCCTCCAGTCGGACCTGCCCGGGCTTCCCACCGCGCCCCCGGCGCCCGGTGAGGCCACACTGACTCTCAGCGGGCGCTACCACGGGTCCACGACCGCCGGGCAGTGGCTCGACCGGATCGTCGCCCACGGCCTCGGCACCCGCAGCCGCGTCGAGCTCACGCTCACCGACGCCGGGATCGAGGTCGTCCGCCCCGGAGCGAACGACTTCTTCGTACCGGCCGCCGCCCTGCGCGGCGCCCGCCTCGACAAGGGCATCGCCGGCAAGGTCCTCCCCGAGGGCGGGCTCCTGATCATCACCTGGGAGCACGGCGGCAAGCAGCTCGACTCCGGCTTCCGCTCCGACCGGGCGGCCGAGCACACCGCCTGGGTCGAGGCCCTCAACTCCATGAACGCCGTATCCACCACGACGGAAGGCATCGCACGATGACGACCTCCACCAGGGGAGCCGCCAAGGTTCCCGCCGTACTCGTCCTGGAGGACGGCCGCATCTTCCGCGGCCGCGCCTACGGGGCCGTGGGGGAGACCTTCGGCGAGGCCGTGTTCTCCACCGGCATGACCGGCTACCAGGAGACCCTCACCGACCCGTCGTACCACCGGCAGGTCGTGGTCATGACCGCCCCCCACGTCGGCAACACCGGCGTCAACGACGAGGACCCCGAGTCCGGCCGCATCTGGGTCTCCGGCTACGTCGTCCGCGACCCCGCCCGCGTCTCGTCCAACTGGCGCTCCCGGCGCTCGCTGGACGAGGAGCTGCGCGACCAGGGCGTCGTCGGCATCCAGGGCATCGACACCCGCGCCCTCACCCGCCACCTGCGCGAGAGCGGCGCCATGCGCGTCGGCATCTTCTCCGGCAACGCGCTCCCCGACGAGGGCACCATGCTCGCCGAGGTCCGCCGGCAGCCCGAGATGAAGGGCGCGAACCTCTCCGCCGAGGTCGCCACCCAGGAGACGTACGTCGTCCCCGCGATCGGCGAGAAGAAGTTCACCGTCGCCGCCGTCGACCTCGGCATCAAGGGCATGACCCCGCACCGGATGGCCGAACGCGGCATCGAGGTCCACGTCCTGCCCGCCACCGCCACCGCCGAGGACATCTACGCCGTCCAGCCCGACGGCGTGTTCTTCTCCAACGGCCCGGGCGACCCGGCCACCGCCGACGGACCCGTCTCCGTCATGCAGGCCGTCCTGGAGCGCAAGACGCCGCTCTTCGGCATCTGCTTCGGCAACCAGATCCTCGGCCGTGCCCTCGGCTTCGGCACCTACAAGCTGAAGTACGGCCACCGCGGCATCAACCAGCCGGTCCAGGACCGCACCACCGGCAAGGTCGAGGTCACCGCGCACAACCACGGCTTCGCCGTCGACGCGCCCCTCGACGAGGTCTCCGAGACCCCCTACGGACGGGTCGAGGTCTCCCACGTCTGCCTGAACGACAACGTCGTGGAAGGCCTCCAGCTGCTCGACCAGCCCGCCTTCTCCGTCCAGTACCACCCCGAGGCGGCCGCGGGCCCGCACGACGCCGCGTACCTCTTCGACCGCTTCGTGACCCTCATGGAGGCCGAGCGTGCCTAAGCGCACCGATATCCAGTCCGTCCTGGTCATCGGCTCCGGCCCGATCGTCATCGGCCAGGCCGCAGAGTTCGACTACTCCGGCACCCAGGCCTGCCGCATCCTCAAGGCCGAGGGCCTGCGGGTGATCCTGGTCAACTCCAACCCGGCCACGATCATGACCGACCCGGAGATCGCCGACGCCACCTACGTCGAGCCGATCACCCCCGAGTTCGTCGAGAAGATCATCGCCAAGGAGCGCCCCGACGCCCTCCTGCCCACCCTCGGCGGCCAGACCGCGCTCAACACCGCGATCTCCATGCACGAGCAGGGCGTCCTCGAGAAGTACGGCGTCGAGCTCATCGGCGCCAACGTCGAGGCCATCCACAAGGGCGAGGACCGCGACCTCTTCAAGGGCGTCGTCGAGGCCGTCAAGGCCAAGATCGGATACGGCGAGTCCGCCCGCTCCGTCATCTGCCACTCCATGGACGACGTCCTCAAGGGCGTCGAGACGCTCGGCGGCTACCCCGTCGTCGTCCGCCCCTCCTTCACCATGGGCGGCGCCGGCTCCGGCTTCGCCCACGACGAGGAGGAGCTGCGCCGCATCGCCGGCCAGGGCCTGACGCTCTCCCCGACCACCGAGGTGCTCCTGGAGGAGTCCATCCTCGGCTGGAAGGAGTACGAGCTGGAGCTCATGCGCGACAAGAACGACAACGTCGTGGTCGTCTGCTCCATCGAGAACTTCGACCCCATGGGCGTCCACACCGGCGACTCGATCACCGTCGCCCCGGCGATGACGCTCACCGACCGCGAGTACCAGCGCCTGCGCGACATCGGCATCGCGATCATCCGCGAGGTCGGCGTCGACACCGGCGGCTGCAACATCCAGTTCGCGGTCAACCCGGACGACGGCCGGATCATCGTCATCGAGATGAACCCGCGCGTCTCCCGCTCCTCGGCGCTCGCCTCCAAGGCGACCGGCTTCCCGATCGCCAAGATCGCGGCCCGTCTCGCCGTCGGCTACACGCTGGACGAGATCCCGAACGACATCACGGAGAAGACCCCGGCGTCCTTCGAGCCCACGCTCGACTACGTCGTCGTCAAGGCCCCGCGCTTCGCCTTCGAGAAGTTCCCGCAGGCCGACTCCACCCTCACCACCACCATGAAGTCCGTCGGCGAGGCCATGGCCATCGGCCGCAACTTCACCGAGGCCCTCCAGAAGGCCCTGCGCTCCCTGGAGAAGAAGGGCTCGCAGTTCACCTTCACCGGCGAGCCCGGCGACAAGGCCGAACTGCTCCGCGAGTCGGTCCGCCCGACCGACGGCCGCATCAACACGGTCATGCAGGCCATCCGCGCCGGCGCCACCCCGCAGGAGGTCTTCGACGCCACGAAGATCGACCCCTGGTTCGTCGACCAGCTCTTCCTGATCAAGGAGATCGCCGACGACCTGGCCGCCGCCGAGAAGCTCGGCCCCGAGCTGCTCGCCGAGGCCAAGCGCCACGGCTTCTCCGACGCCCAGATCGCCGAGATCCGCGGCCTGCGCGAGGACGTCGTCCGCGAGGTCCGGCACGCCCTCGGCGTCCGCCCGGTCTACAAGACGGTCGACACCTGCGCCGCCGAGTTCGCCGCCAAGACCCCGTACTTCTACTCGTCCTACGACGAGGAGACCGAGGTCGCCCCGCGCGAGAAGCCCGCGGTGATCATCCTGGGCTCCGGCCCGAACCGCATCGGCCAGGGCATCGAGTTCGACTACTCCTGCGTCCACGCCTCCTTCGCCCTGAGCGACGCCGGCTACGAGACCGTGATGGTCAACTGCAACCCGGAGACCGTCTCGACGGACTACGACACCTCCGACCGCCTGTACTTCGAGCCGCTGACGCTGGAAGACGTGCTGGAGATCGTCCACGCCGAGACCCTCGCCGGCCCCGTCGCCGGTGTCGTCGTCCAGCTCGGCGGCCAGACCCCGCTGGGCCTGTCGCAGGCGCTCAAGGACAACGGCGTGCCGGTCGTCGGCACCTCCCCGGAGGCCATCCACGCCGCCGAGGACCGCGGCGCCTTCGGCCGCGTCCTCGCCGAGGCCGGGCTCCCCGCGCCGAAGCACGGCACCGCGACCACCTTCGCCGGCGCCAAGGCCATCGCCGACGAGATCGGCTACCCCGTCCTCGTACGCCCCTCGTACGTGCTCGGCGGCCGCGGCATGGAGATCGTGTACGACGAGGCCCGCCTGGAGTCGTACATCGCCGAGTCCACCGAGATCAGCCCCACCCGGCCGGTCCTGGTCGACCGCTTCCTCGACGACGCCATCGAGATCGACGTCGACGCGCTCTACGACGGCGAGGAGCTCTACCTCGGCGGCGTCATGGAGCACATCGAGGAGGCCGGCATCCACTCCGGCGACTCGGCCTGCGCCCTGCCCCCGATCACCCTCGGCGGCTTCGACATCAAGCGCCTGCGGGCCTCCACCGAGGCCATCGCCAAGGGCGTCGGCGTCCGCGGCCTGATCAACATCCAGTTCGCCATGGCCGGCGACATCCTCTACGTCCTGGAGGCCAACCCGCGCGCCTCCCGGACCGTCCCCTTCACCTCGAAGGCGACCGCCGTGCCGCTCGCGAAGGCCGCCGCCCGCATCTCGCTCGGCGCCACCATCGCCGAGCTGCGCGCCGAGGGCCTGCTGCCGAAGAACGGCGACGGCGGCACCCTGCCGCTCGACGCGCCGATCTCCGTCAAGGAGGCCGTGATGCCGTGGTCGCGCTTCCGCGACGTGCACGGCCGCGGCGTCGACACCGTCCTCGGCCCGGAGATGCGCTCCACCGGCGAGGTCATGGGCATCGACGCGGTCTTCGGCACGGCCTACGCCAAGTCGCAGGCCGGCGCCTACGGCCCGCTGCCCACCAAGGGCCGCGCGTTCATCTCGGTCGCCAACCGCGACAAGCGCTCGATGATCTTCCCGGCCCGCGAGCTCGTCGCCCACGGCTTCGAACTCCTCGCCACCTCCGGCACCGCCGAGGTCCTCAAGCGGAACGGCATCAACGCCACGGTCGTCCGCAAGCTCAGCGAGGGCGAGGGCCCCGACGGCGAGAAGACCATCGTCCAGCTCATCCACGACGGCCAGGTCGACCTGATCGTCAACACCCCGTACGGCACCGGCGGCCGCCTCGACGGCTACGAGATCCGTACGGCCGCGGTGGCGCGCAGCGTCCCCTGCCTCACCACGGTCCAGGCGCTCGCCGCGGCCGTCCAGGGCATCGACGCGCTGAACCGCGGCGACGTGGGCGTCCGCTCGCTCCAGGAGCACGCGGAGCACCTGATCGCGGCCCGCGACTAGCAAGCCCGTACGAGGAGGGGGACACCGGCAGGACATGCGGTGTCCCCCTCGTCATGACCTGGAGCGACACCCCATGTACAAGTTCTTCTTCAACCTGGTCTTCAAGCGGATGGACCCCGAGCAGGCCCACTACACGGCCTTCCGCTGGATCCGCCTCGCCGCCCGTGTCCCGGTGCTCCGCACCTTCGTCGCCGCCGTCCTCGCGCCCCGGTACAAGGAGCTGCGCACCGAGGCCCTCGGCCTGCGGATGCACGGCCCCTTCGGGCTCGCCGCCGGCTTCGACAAGAACGCCGTCGCCATCGACGGCATGTCGATGCTCGGCTTCGACCACGTAGAGATCGGCACCGTCACCGGCGAGGCCCAGCCCGGCAACCCCAAGAAGCGCCTCTTCCGGCTCGTCCCGGACCGCGCCCTGATCAACCGCATGGGCTTCAACAACGAGGGCTCCGCCGCCGTCGCCGCCCGCCTCGCCGCCCGCAACCCCGTCTTCAAGACGGTCGTCGGCGTCAACATCGGTAAGACCAAGGTCGTCCCCGAGGCCGAGGCCGCCGCCGACTACGTGAAGTCCACCGAGCGCCTCGCCGCCCACGCCGACTACCTCGTCGTCAACGTCTCCTCCCCGAACACCCCCGGGCTGCGCAACCTCCAGGCCACCGAGTCCCTGCGCCCGCTGCTCACCGCCGTCCGCGAGGCCGCCGACCGCACGGTCACCGACCGCCGGGTCCCCCTCCTCGTCAAGATCGCCCCCGACCTGGCCGACGAGGACGTCGACGCGGTCGCCGACCTCGCCCTGGAGCTCGGCCTCGACGGCATCATCGCCACCAACACCACCATCGCGCGCGAGGGCCTCGGCCTGAAGTCCGACCCCGCGCTGATCAAGGAGACAGGCGGCCTGTCCGGCGCGCCCGTCAAGGAGCGCTCCCTGGCCGTCCTGCGCCGCCTCCACGCGCGCGTGGGCGACCGCCTGGTCCTGGTGGGCGTCGGCGGCATCGAGAACGCCGAGGACGCCTGGCAGCGCATCCTCGCCGGCGCCACCCTCGTCCAGGGCTACAGCGCCTTCGTCTACGAGGGCCCCTTCTACGCCCGCGCGATCCACAAGGGCCTCGCGGCGCGCCTTGCGGCCTCCCCGTACGCCACCCTCGCCGAGGCCGTCGGCGCCGACAACCGAAAGGCCGCCTCGTGACTCTCTCCTTCGGCACCCGCCTGCGCTCCGCCATGGACGAGCGCGGCCCGCTCTGCGTCGGCATCGACCCGCACGCCGCCCTGCTCGACTCCTGGGGCCTGACCGACGACATCGCCGGCCTGGAGCGCTTCACCTTCACCGTCGTCGAGGCCCTCGCCGAGACCGTGGCCGTCTTCAAGCCGCAGTCCGCCTTCTTCGAGCGCTTCGGCTCGCGCGGCATCGCGGTCCTGGAGCGCGCCACCGCCGATCTGCGCGCGGCCGGCGGCCTGGTCGTCATGGACGCCAAGCGCGGCGACATCGGCTCCACCATGGCCGCCTACGCGGAGACCTTCCTGCGCAAGGACTCCCCGCTCTTCTCCGACGCGCTGACGGTCTCCCCGTACCTCGGCTACGGCGCCCTGAAGCCCGCCGTCGACCTGGCCCGGGAGTCCGGCGCCGGCCTCTTCGTGCTGGCCCTCACCTCCAACCCGGAGGGCGCCGAGGTCCAGCGGGCGGTCCGCGAGGATGGCCGCACCATCGGCGCGACCATGCTCGCCCACCTCGCCGAGGAGAACGCGGGGGAGACCCCGATGGGCTCCTTCGGCGCGGTCGTCGGCGCCACCCTCGGCGACCTGTCCTCCTTCGACCTGGACATCAACGGGCCGCTCCTCGCCCCCGGCATCGGCGCCCAGGGCGCGACCCCCGCCGACCTCCCGGCCGTCTTCGGCGCGGCGGTCGGCAACGTCGTCCCGAACGTCAGCCGCGGGGTCCTGCGCAACGGTCCGGACGTGGCCGCCCTGCGGGACTCGGCGCACCGCTACGCGGACGAGATCCGCGCGGCCGTCGCCGGCTGACGCGTCTCCCGGACAATCCGCAGGTGGGAGGGGCGGGGCCGCTCGAAGGTGAGCCGTCTCACCACTTGACGAAATCTTGGCCCAAAACCGGGTCGATATGCCGGAAAAGTCCTGGTCGGTCGATGCTGACCAGGACTTTTCCGCTGTTCTCGCTGACTGGAGCGGCCTTGGCCGCTAGTCTCCGGGGCAGAGCAGGCGTTCAACGGTCACTCCGTTGATCGTTGCTCCACTGGTGTGGGGCGTCCAGGTTCCTCACCGGTCCGTATCCGACAGATCGACATCCGAGGTGACGTAGGCGTGGCTCTTCCGCCCCTTACCCCTGAACAGCGCGCAGCCGCGCTCGAAAAGGCCGCCGCGGCTCGCCGGGAGCGGGCCGAGGTCAAGAATCGACTCAAGCACTCCGGCGCCTCCCTCCACGAGGTCATCAAGAGCGGCCAGGAGAACGACGTCATCGGCAAGATGAAGGTCTCCGCGCTGCTCGAGTCGCTCCCCGGCGTCGGCAAGGTCCGCGCCAAGCAGATCATGGAGCGCCTCGGCATCTCCGAGAGCCGTCGCGTCCGTGGTCTCGGCTCCAACCAGATCGCCTCCCTGGAGCGCGAGTTCGGCAGCACCGGCGCCTGATCCGGTGGCCGGCCCGGCCTCCGATCCGGGACATGCGTCCCGGGCATGCCGGTAAAGCTGGAATAATCGCTGCATGGCAGCAGAGGTACGTCCGCGGTTGACCGTGCTCTCCGGCCCCTCAGGGGTCGGCAAGAGCACGGTCGTCGCTCATATGCGCAAGGTCCACCCCGAGGTCTGGCTCTCGGTGTCGGCGACGACTCGGAAGCCCCGCCCCGGCGAGAAGCACGGCGTCCACTACTTCTTCGTCGCGGACGACGAGTTCGACAAGCTGATCGCCAACGGTGAGCTCCTCGAGTGGGCCGAGTTCGCGGGCAACCGCTACGGCACCCCCCGTGGCGCCGTCCTGGAGCGCCTCGACGCGGGCGAGCCCGTGCTCCTGGAGATCGACCTCCAGGGCGCCCGCCAGGTGAAGGACTCCATGGAGGAGTCCCAGCTGGTCTTCCTCGCCCCGCCGAGCTGGGAGGAGCTGGTCCGCCGGCTCACCGGCCGCGGCACCGAGTCCCCCGAGGTCATCGAGCGCCGGCTGCAGGCCGCGAAGGTCGAACTGGCCGCCGAGTCGGAATTCGACACCACCCTCGTCAACACCTCCGTCGAGGACGTCGCGCGCGAGCTGCTAACGTTGATGCACGTTGTCTGATCTTTTTTCCATCTTCGGAAGGTAGAGCGTGTCCTCTTCCATCACCGCGCCCGAGGGCATCATCAACCCGCCGATCGACGAGCTGCTCGAGGCCACGGACTCGAAGTACAGCCTCGTGATCTACGCGGCCAAGCGCGCGCGGCAGATCAACGCGTACTACTCCCAGCTCGGCGAGGGCCTGCTGGAGTACGTGGGTCCGCTCGTCGACACCCACGTCCACGAGAAGCCGCTCTCGATCGCCCTGCGCGAGATCAACGCGGGTCTGCTGACGTCCGAGGCCATCGAGGGCCCCGCACAGTAAGCACGCGGCGCTTGTAACGCTTGTCACCACAGGCCCGGCGGAACATCCGCCGGGCCTGTGGTGTCTCATGGAGTCGTACGCATCCGAGTGCGGGGAGCAACAGTGAGCGTGGTGGCCGAGCCGAAGGTCGTCCTGGGCGTGAGCGGCGGCATCGCCGCCTACAAGGCGTGCGAGCTGCTGCGCCGACTGACCGAGTCGGGCCACGACGTGCGCGTCGTGCCCACCGACTCCGCCCTCCACTTCGTCGGCGCCGCCACCTGGTCCGCGCTCTCCGGCAACCCGGTCTCCACCGAGGTGTGGGAGAGCGTCCACGAGGTCCCGCACGTGCGGATCGGCCAGGCCGCCGACCTCGTCGTCGTCGCCCCCGCCACCGCCGACATGCTCGCCAAGGCCGCCCACGGCCTCGCGGACGACCTGCTCACCAACACGCTGCTCACCGCGCGCTGTCCGGTCGTCTTCGCCCCCGCCATGCACACCGAGATGTGGGAGCACCCGGCGACCCAGGAGAACGTGGCCACCCTGCGCCGCCGCGGCGCCGTCGTCATCGAGCCGGCCGTCGGCCGCCTCACCGGCGTCGACACCGGCAAGGGCCGGCTCCCCGAACCGGGGGAGATCTTCGAGGTCTGCCGCCGGATCCTCGCCCGCGGCACCGCCGCCCCCGACCTCGCCGGACGCCACGTCGTGGTCAGCGCGGGCGGCACCCGCGAGCCCCTCGACCCCGTCCGCTACCTGGGCAACCGCTCCTCCGGGAAGCAGGGCTACGCCCTCGCCAAGGCCGCCGCCGCCCGCGGCGCCCGGGTCACCCTCGTCGAGGCGAACACCGGGATCGCCGACCCCGCCGGAGTCGACGTGGTCCACGTCGGCACCGCCGTCCAGCTCCGCGAGGCCGTCCTCAAGGCCGCCGCCGACGCCGACGCGGTCGTGATGGCCGCCGCCGTCGCCGACTTCCGCCCGGCCGTCTACGCGCCGGGGAAGATCAAGAAGACGGACGACGGGGGCGCGCCCACGATCGAACTCGTCCGCAACCCCGACATCCTCGCCGAGCTGTCCGCCGACCGCGCCCTGCCCGGCCAGGTGGTCGTCGGTTTCGCCGCCGAGACCGACGACGTCCTCGCCAACGGACGCGCCAAGCTCGCCCGGAAGGGCTGCGACCTCCTCGTCGTCAACGAGGTCGGGGAGCGGAAGACCTTCGGCTCCGAGGAGAACGAGGCCGTCGTCCTCGCCTCGGACGGCGCCGAGACCCCCGTGCCGTACGGCCCGAAGGAAGCGCTCGCCGAAACGGTCTGGGACCTCGTCCTGCCGCGGCTGCGCCCCGCGACCTGACACATCCCCGCCGCCTCCGCGACGCCGCGCAGGGGGGCGTGAACCGGCCTCCAGGAAGGCGCGAAACACCGCCTGACGAGTGATTCGCGCCCCACCCGGATGGGCAGGTCTGCCTTGCCGGAGACCGGTTCCGCCCGCCCACCGGCATTCGCCAGGCGAGACACCTGGTCCATTGCACGACCACGACCGATAGACTGTTCGTGGAACGTCGCGGGGCGCAGCCCCCTGCCGGTCCGCGTCACGAGTAGCCAGCAGCCGCTGCAACCCCAGGGAGCGTTGTGTCCCGTCGTCTGTTCACCTCGGAGTCCGTCACCGAGGGCCACCCCGACAAGATCGCTGACCAGATCAGCGACACCATTCTCGACGCACTGCTGCGCGAGGACCCCACCTCGCGCGTCGCCGTCGAGACGCTGATCACCACCGGTCTGGTGCACGTCGCCGGTGAGGTGACCACCAAGGCGTGGGCGGACATCCCGACCCTCGTCCGGAACAAGATCCTCGAGATCGGTTACGACTCCTCGAAGAAGGGCTTCGACGGCGCCTCCTGCGGCGTGTCGGTGTCCATCGGATCCCAGTCCCCGGACATCGCCCAGGGCGTGGACACCGCGTACGAGAAGCGGGTCGAGGGCGACGAGGACGAGCTCGACAAGCAGGGCGCCGGCGACCAGGGCCTGATGTTCGGCTACGCGTCGGACGAGACCCCCGAGCTGATGCCGCTGCCGATCCACCTGGCGCACCGCCTCTCCCGCCGCCTCACCGAGGTCCGCAAGAACGGGACCATCCCGTACCTGCGCCCCGACGGCAAGACCCAGGTCACCATCGAGTACGACGGCGACAAGGCCGTCCGCCTCGACACGGTCGTCGTCTCCTCGCAGCACGCCTCGGACATCGACCTCGAGTCGCTGCTCGCGCCCGACATCCGCGAGTTCGTCGTCGAGCACGTCCTCAAGCAGCTCGTCGAGGACGGCATCAAGCTCGACACCGACGGCTACCGCCTGCTCGTGAACCCGACCGGCCGCTTCGAGATCGGCGGCCCGATGGGCGACGCCGGCCTCACCGGCCGCAAGATCATCATCGACACCTACGGCGGCATGGCCCGCCACGGCGGCGGCGCCTTCTCCGGCAAGGACCCGTCCAAGGTCGACCGCTCGGCCGCCTACGCCATGCGCTGGGTCGCCAAGAACGTCGTCGCCGCGGGCCTCGCCTCGCGCTGCGAGGTCCAGGTCGCCTACGCCATCGGCAAGGCCGAGCCCGTCGGCCTCTTCGTCGAGACCTTCGGCACCAACACCGTCGAGACCGAGAAGATCGAGAACGCCATCGGCGAGGTCTTCGACCTCCGCCCGGCCGCGATCATCCGCGACCTCGACCTGCTCCGCCCGATCTACTCCCAGACCGCCGCCTACGGCCACTTCGGCCGCGAGCTGCCGGACTTCACCTGGGAGCGCACCGACCGCGTGGACGCCCTGAGGAAGGCCGCCGGCCTGTAGTCCCAGGCAGTACGCGACCGGAGCCCGGTACCCCGTGGGGGTGCCGGGCTCCGGCCGTCCCCGGCTGTCGGTGGGGTCTGGTAGGTATGGGGCTGTGAGCAGCGAGAACGAGAAGTCCGAGGAGCACGAGCAGCTCGCGCTCATCCGGGAGACCGTCCGGAAGGCGAAGGTGCCGCGGGCCAAGCCGCGGACCTGGCGGGGGGCCGCGCTGGCCAAGGAGCTGCCGGTCGCGCGGGTCGTGGTGAACAAGGGGGCGCTCCACCTCGACCAGTTCTTCGACTACGCGGTCCCCGAGGAGCTGGACGAGGCCGCCCGGCCCGGGGTGCGGGTGCGGGTGCGGTTCGGGGCGGGGGCCCACCAGGTCAAGAACGGGCGGCGCGAGGGCGGGCGGCTCATCGACGGGTTCCTCGTCGAGCGGCGGGCCACCTCGGACTACTCCGGGCCGCTGGCCGCGCTCGCCGACGTCGTCTCGCCCGAGCCGGTGCTCGGACCCGGGCTGCTCGGCCTCGCCCGCGCCGTCGCCGACCGGTACGCGGGCAGTCTCGCCGACGTGCTCCAGCTCGCCGTGCCGCCGCGCAGCGCCAAGGCGGAGGGCCGGCCCTCGCCCGCGCCGCTGCCGCCGCCGAGGGCGCCGGAGCCGGGGAGCTGGACGCGGTACGAGCGCGGGTCGGCGTTCCTGGACTCCCTCGCGCGCGGCGGGGCGCCCCGCGCCGTGTGGAACGCGCTGCCGGGACCGTACTGGGCCCAGGAGATCGCCCGCGCCGTCGCCGCCACCCTCGCCTCCGGGCGGGGCGCACTCGTCGTCGTCCCCGACGGGCGGGCCGCCGGCCGGGTCGACGCGGCGCTGACCGAGGTCCTGGGGGAGGGGCGGCACGCGCTGCTCACCGCCGAGGCGGGCCCCGAGAAGCGGTACGCGCGGTGGCTCGCCGTCCGGCGCGGCGCCGTGCGGGCCGTCGTGGGCACCCGGGCCGCCATGTTCGCGCCCGTGCGGGACCTCGGCCTCGTCGTCATCTGGGACGACGGCGACGGCAGCCACAGCGAACCGCACGCCCCCCAGCCCCACGCCCGCGAGGTGCTGCTGCTGCGCGCCGCCCACGACCGGTGCGCCTTCCTGCTCGGCTCCACCAGCTGCACCGTCGAGGCCGCGCAGCTCGTCGAGTCCGGCTGGGCCCAGCCCCTCGTGGCCGGCCGGGACCAGGTGCGGATCGCCGCGCCGCTCGTGCGGACCGTCGGCGACACCGACCTCGCCCGCGACGAGGCCGCGCGGGCCGCCCGGCTGCCCACGCTCGCCTGGCAGGTGGTCCGGGAGGGCCTCAAGAGCGGGCCGGTGCTCGTCCAGGTCCCCCGCCGGGGGTACGTGCCGAGGCTGGCCTGCGAGCGCTGCCGCACACCCGCCCGCTGCGGGCACTGCGCGGGACCCCTGGAGGCCCCCGAGCAGCAGGAGCTGCGGTGCGGCTGGTGCGGCCGCGGCGCCCCCGACTGGCACTGCGCGGAGTGCGGCTCGACCCGGCTGCGGGCCCAGGTGGTCGGGGCCCGGCGGACCGCGGAGGAGCTCGGCCGGGCGTTCCCCGCCGTCCCCGTACGGACCTCCGGACGCGACCACGTCCTGGACAGCGTGCCCGGACGCCCCGCGCTCGTCGTCTCCACCCCCGGAGCCGAGCCCGTCGCCGAGGGCGGCTACGCGGCCGCGCTGCTCCTCGACGGCTGGGCCATGCTCGGCCGGCCCGACCTGCGCGCGGGCGAGGAGGCGCTGCGCCGCTGGATCGACGCGGCCGCGCTGGTCCGCGGCCAGGCCGAGGGCGGCACCGTCGTCGTGGTCGCCGAGCCGACCCTCCGGCCCGTCCAGGCGCTCGTCCGCTGGGACCCGGCCGGGCACGCCCGACGGGAGCTGGCCGAGCGGGCCGAGCTGGGCTTCCCCCCGGTCTCCCGGATGGCCGCCGTGACGGGGCCGCCGGAGGCCGTCGAGGACTTCCTCGCGGCGGCCGGGCTCCCCGCCGACGCCGAGGTCCTCGGGCCCGTGCCGCTGCCCGTCGTCCGCCCCGGCGGGCCCCGCAGGCCGGGCGACCCGCCACCGGGCGAGCAGTGGGACCGGGCCCTGGTCCGGGTCCGGCCGGGCAGCGGGGCGGCCCTCGCGACCGCGCTCAAACAGGCGCGGGCCGGGCGCCTCGCGCGGGGCGGCGGGGATCCGGTGCGGATCCGCGTGGACCCGCCGGACATCGGCTGACGGGGCGCTCCTGGAGACCGGAGGGGCAGCGCCCGAAGCCGGCGGGACGATGCCCTGAAGGCCGGCGGGACGGCGCCCCGAAGTCGGCGGGACGGCGCCCCGAAGTCGGCAGGACGGGGCCCTGGAGCCGACGGGACGACGCCCCGGAGACCGGAGGGGCGGCGCCCGGAGCCGGAAGGCGTCCCCCGGAAACGCCACGGCCGCCCGTCCCCGGTGGGGCGGGCGGCCGTGCGGTGTTCGGCGGTCAGGCGTTGCGCGGGCCGGGGAAGGCCGACGGGCGCGGGTCCTCGCGGAGGGCGGAGCTGCCCGAGGTGGGCTGCGGCGGCATCGAACGGGCGGCGGGGACCGAGGGGAGCGCGCGGGCCACGCCCGGCTCCGCCGCGTGGTCCTGGTCCACGGCCGCACCCGGCTGGGGCGTGCGCCGGGCGCCGTAGCGGCGGTGGACGGCCTGCTTGGTGACCCCGAGCGCGGAACCCACCGCGTCCCAGGAGAACCCGAGCGAGCGGTCGAAGTCGACCGCCGCGGTCACCAGGGTCTCGACGCTGTCCCGCAGCTCCTGGGCGAGGCGGACGGTCGGGGCGGGCGCGCGCCCGTAGACGACGAAGCCCGTGGACGGGCCGGAGCGGCGAGGACGGTAGACATTGCCCAGCTGGGCCGTGAGCGTGCGCAGTGCGTCCACCTGCCGCCGGACCCGCTCGATGTCCCGCACCAACAGATGCAGACTTGCCCGGGCTTGGGCGTCGTGGGTTGCGTGGTCGGCCATGTGAAAGCCTCTCGAACCGGCGTGTGAAGGGGGCGGGCCGCGGAGGGGGAACAGCGGCCCGATTCGGTCAATCTCTCTTGACCAACGCGCCACCGGGAGTTGGGTCACGCTGCGGGGGCGTACACGCATATGCGCGGGGCGCTCGTCCTCCCGTACGCCCCCTCCGTCTCGGCCGCCTAGACTGGTGCGCTGCCCACAACGCCCCCGGAGAGACAGGCAGTCGCCACCCATGAAGCTCGTCTTCGCAGGCACCCCCGAGGTCGCCGTTCCCGCCCTGGACGCCCTGCTCGCCTCCGGGCGGCACGAGGTGGCCGCCGTGGTCACCCGGCCGGACGCCCCGGCGGGGCGCGGCCGGCGGCTCGTCGCCAGCCCGGTCGCCCAGCGGGCCGAGGAGGCGGGCATCGAGGTCCTGAAGCCGGCCAGGCCGCGCGACGAGGAGTTCCTCGCCCGGTTGCGGGAGATCGCGCCGGACTGCTGCCCGGTCGTCGCGTACGGCGCGCTGCTGCCCAAGGTCGCGCTCGACATCCCCGCCCGCGGCTGGGTCAACCTGCACTTCTCGCTGCTGCCCGCCTGGCGGGGCGCGGCGCCCGTCCAGCACTCCCTGATGGCCGGCGACCAGGTGACGGGCGCCTCCACCTTCCTCATCGAGGAGGGCCTGGACTCCGGGCCGGTCTACGGCGTCGTCACCGAGGACATCCGCCCGACCGACACCAGCGGCGACCTGCTCACCCGCCTCGCCTTCGCGGGCGCCGGACTGCTCGCCGCGACCATGGACGGCATCGAGGACGGCACGCTCCAGGCCGTCCCGCAGCCGGTCGAGGGCGTCACCCTCGCGCCGAAGATCCAGGTCGAGGACGCCCACGTCGACTTCGCCGCCCCCGCGCTCCGGGTCGACCGCGTGGTCCGCGGCTGCACCCCGGCCCCCGGCGCCTGGACCGTCTTCCGCGGCGAGCGCCTCAAGCTGATCCAGGTCGCCCCCCTCCCGGACCGCACCGACCTCGCCCCGGGCGAGCTCGTCGTCGGCAAGAACAACGTGTACGCGGGCACCGGCTCGTACGCCGTGGAACTGCTCTGGGTCCAGCCCCAGGGCAAGAAGCCCATGAAGGCCGCCGACTGGGCCCGGGGAGTCCGGATCGCCCCCGGCGAGCGGCTCGGGGCGTAGGGCGCGGGCGGCTCCGCGGGCGACGTAGGCTGGGAGCGTTCGACCCCTCATTTCGTCACGCGGAGCACCTTTGAGCGAGCAGGCACGTCGCCGTCCCCACAAGCCCCACCGGCGGCCCCAGAAGGACCCCGTCCGGATGCTCGCCTTCGAGGCGCTGAGGGCGGTGGACGAGCGGGACGCCTACGCGAACCTGGTGCTGCCGCCGCTCCTCAGGAAGGCCCGGGAGAAGGGCGACTTCGACGGGCGGGACGCGGCGCTCGCGACCGAGCTCGTCTACGGGACGCTGCGCCGCCAGGGCACGTACGACGCGATCATCGCGGCCTGCGTCGACCGGCCGCTGCGCGAGGTCGACCCGCCCGTGCTCGACGTCCTCTCGCTCGGCGCCCACCAGCTCCTGGGCACCCGGATCCCGACCCACGCCGCCGTCTCCGCCAGCGTCGAGCTGGCCCGGGTGGTGCTCGGCGACGGACGCGCCAAGTTCGTGAACGCCGTCCTGCGGAAGATCGCGCAGCAGGACCTGGACGCCTGGGTGGAGCAGGTCGCCCCGCCGTACGACGAGGACGCCGAGGACCACCTCGCCGTCGTCCACTCGCACCCCCGCTGGGTGGTCTCCGCGCTGTGGGACTCCCTGGGCGGCGGCCGCGCCGGGATCGAGCGCCTCCTCGAGGCCGACAACGAGCGGCCCGAGGTCACCCTCGTCGCCCGGCCCGGCCGGGTCACCGTCGAGGAGCTGGCCGCCACGGCCGAGACCGAGCCCGGCCGCTGGTCGCCGTACGCCCTGCGGATGGCCGAGGGCGGCGAGCCCGGCGCCATCGAGGCGGTCAAGGAGGGCCGGGCCGGCGTCCAGGACGAGGGCAGCCAGCTCGTCGCGATCGCCCTCGCGAACGCTCCCCTGGAGGGCGGCGACACCCGCTGGCTCGACGGCTGCGCCGGCCCCGGCGGCAAGGCCGCGCTGCTCGGCGCCCTCGCGGCCGAGCGCGGCGCCTTCCTGCTCGCCTCCGAGAAGCAGCCGCACCGCGCCCGCCTGGTCGAGCGCGCCCTGGCCGGCAACCCCGGACCGTACCGGGTGATCGCCGCCGACGGCACCCGCCCGCCGTGGCGCCCCGGCTCCTTCGACCGGGTCCTCATGGACGTGCCGTGCTCCGGCCTCGGCGCCCTGCGCCGCCGCCCCGAGGCCCGCTGGCGCCGCCGCCCCGAGGACCTGGACGCCTTCGCCCCGCTCCAGCGCGCCCTGCTCACCGAGGCGCTCGGCGCCGTCCGCGTCGGGGGCGTGGTGGGGTACGCGACCTGCTCGCCGCACCTCGCCGAGACCCGGGTGGTCGTCGACGACGTCCTCAAGAAGGTGGGCGGCGCCGAGCTGATCGACGCCCGCCCGCTGCTGCCCGGCGTCCCGGACCTCGGCGACGGCCCGGACGTCCAGCTGTGGCCGCATCTGCACGGTACGGACGCCATGTACCTGGCGCTGCTGCGCCGGACCGCCTGAGTCCCGGCCGTCCGGCCGTTCGATCGCCCGACCGCAATCTCCCGGTCTGTACGGGTCCCGGACTCGTCGCTTCGTACCGAAACCGGTCTGGACCGGATCCGAAACCGCTCAGCGGCAAAGAAGTGCCCAAGAACGTGGGAGGCTTGGCTCATGGCGCAGATCAACCCCAGCATCCTGTCCGCGGACTTCGCCCGGCTCGCCGATGAGGCGAAGGCCGTCGGCGGCGCGGACTGGCTGCACGTCGACGTGATGGACAACCACTTCGTCCCCAACCTGACGCTGGGCGTCCCGATCGTGGAGTCGCTGGCCCGTGCGACGGACACCCCGCTCGACTGCCACCTGATGATCGAGGACCCCGACCGCTGGGCCCCGCAGTACGTGGAGGCGGGCGCCGGCTCGGTGACCTTCCACGTCGAGGCCGCCGCGGCACCGGTCCGGCTCGCCCGGGAGATCCGGGCCAAGGGCGCGCGCGCCTCGATGGCGCTCAAGCCGGCCACGCCCATCGAGCCGTACGAGGACCTGCTCCCCGAGCTCGACATGCTGCTCATCATGACCGTCGAGCCCGGCTTCGGCGGCCAGGCCTTCCTCGACATCATGCTCCCCAAGATCCGCCGCACTCGGGAACTGATCTCCAAGCACGGTCTGGAGCTGTGGCTCCAGGTCGACGGCGGGGTCGCCGAGTCCACGATCGAGCGGTGCGCCGAGGCCGGCGCCGACGTCTTCGTCGCGGGTTCCGCGGTGTACGGCGCGGCGGACCCGGCCGCGGCCGTCGCCTCGCTCAGGGCCCGCGCGGAGGCGGCGACCGCCTCCGCCGCGTGGGCGTGTGGCCACTGAGCCACCGGCGGATGAACGCGGTCCGTCGGGCCGCCGACAGGACTGATCAAGGCCCGCCGGATCTGACAGGATGAACGGCGAGTCCAGAGTGTGAACGACATCGGTATGTGACTTCCGTACGTGAACAGCGGTACGTGAACAGCAGTGAGGAGAGCGCGGTGGCGGGTATGTCGGCGGGACGGTCAGCCCTGCGGATGGGCCCCGCGGAGCTGGTGCAGGCGGCGGCCATGGCCCGCCGCTTCTACCTCGAGGGCAAGTCCAAGATCCAGATCGCCGAGGAGTTCGGCGTGAGCCGCTTCAAGGTGGCCCGGGTCCTGGAGACCGCACTGGAGCGCGACCTCGTGCGGATCGAGATCCGCGTACCGGCCGAGCTGGACGCCGAGCGCTCCGACGCGCTCCGCGCCCGCTACGGGCTCCGCCACGCCGTCGTCGTCGAGTCCCCGGCGGAGGGCGACGACGAGTCGCCCGACCCGGAGAACCTCGGCGAGGTCGCGGCCGACCTGCTCGGCGAACTCGTCACCGAGGGCGACGTCCTCGGCCTGGCCTGGGGCCGCTCCACCATCCACATGGCGGCGGCCCTCGACCGGCTGCCGCCCTGCACGGTCGTCCAGCTCACCGGCGTGTACGACGCCGGGACCGCCGAGCGCGGCTCCGTCGAGGCCGTGCGCCGCGCCGCCCAGGTCTCCGGCGGCGAGGCCCACCCCATCTACGCGCCCATGCTGCTGCCCGACCCGGCGACCGCGGCCGCGCTGCGCAGCCAGACCGGCATCGCGCGGGCCTTCGAGTACTTCGACAAGGTCACCGTCGCCTGCGTCTCCATCGGCTCCTGGGAGCCGGGCATCTCCACCGTCCACGACATGCTCTCCGACGCCGAGCGCGCCCACTACGCCTCGCTCGGCGTCGCCGCCGAGATGTCCGCGCACCTCTTCGACACCGAGGGGCGCCGGGTCGGCCGCGACCTCGGCGAGCGCTGCATCACCGTCGAGGCGGACCGGCTGCGCCGGATCCCCGAGGTCGTGGCGATCGCCGGCGGCCAGCGCAAGGCCGCCGCGATCGGGGCGGTGCTCCGCTCCGGACTCGTCACCAGCCTGGTCACCGACCGCGCCGCCGCGGACTACCTGCTCACCGAGTCCAGCCCGGGCACGCACCCGGCGCTGGAGCGCAGGGACCCCGACGGCAACTGAGCGAAGCCGCACGGCGGCCGGGGCCGGAGCCGTCCCGCAACGGTATGTTCGGGACATGCTGCTCCGGCCCCCGCGCGTGCTCCTCGCGCTCGTCCTCGCCGTCCTCCTGGCCGGCTGCTCCTCGGCCGGCGGCGGCGCCACGCCCGTGTCCCAGGCCCCGAGCCGTACGGCCGCGACCGCGTCCACCGGCACCTCGGGGCTCCCCACCGTGCGCACCTCGGAGCTGCCTCCCGAGGCGCGGCGGACGCTCGACCTCATCGCGCGCGGCGGCCCCTTCCCGTACGCCAGGGACGGCGCCGTCTTCTCGAACTTCGAGCGCGTCCTGCCCCGGCGCGAGCGCGGCTACTACCACGAGTACACGGTGCGGACCCCCGGCGAGCGCGACCGGGGCGCCCGGCGCATCGTCACCGGACGGAGCGGGGAGACGTACTACACGGACGACCACTACGAGACGTTCCGGGAGGTGGTCGCGGATGAGGATCGATGACGCCGTCGTCCTCGACCTGCACGGGGTCACCGACAAGACCGCCTTCATGAACCGCTGCGTGCGCGCGCTGCCGCTGCCCGTCTGGTTCGGACGCAACTGGGACGCCCTCGCCGACTCCCTCGCCGACATGCGCGAACCCATGGCGGTCGTCGTGACCGGCTGGCAGGCTTATGCCGAGGCCAGTCCCCAGGACTGGGCCATCGCCCAGGAGGTCTTCTCGGCGGCGGCCCGGGCCAGCTCCAAAGGCCTCGCGGTCCTCCTCTCGCTCGGTCATTTGGAGGATCCGACAGCACCCCCTGCCCAAGGCTCGGACGATTCGCCCGCACCGCCCGCGCCACCCCCCGTGGGACAATGAACTACGTGCTTTTTCCCCTGGCTGAAATGCCTAGGGGCCGATCCGAACGACTGGGATGTCAGCACGTGCGTTTCCTCAATGACGTCAAGCCGCCCTACGACCTGACGTACGACGATGTGTTCATGGTGCCGAGCCGCTCGGCCGTCGGTTCCCGCCAGGCCGTGGACCTCTCCTCCCCCGACGGGACCGGGACGACCATCCCGCTCGTCGTGGCCAACATGACCGCCATCGCCGGCCGCCGGATGGCCGAGACCGTCGCCCGCCGCGGCGGCCTGGTCGTCATCCCGCAGGACATCCCCATCGAGGTCGTCACCGACGTCATCTCGTGGGTGAAGAGCCGCCACCACGTGCTGGACACCCCGATCGTCCTGGAGCCGCACCAGACCGTCGCCGACGCGCTCTCCCTGCTCCCGAAGCGCGCCCACGACGCCGGTGTCGTCGTCGACGAGCACCGCCGCCCGGTCGGCGTCGTCACCGACGCCGACCTCTCCGGCGTCGACCGCTTCACGCAGCTCTCCGAGGTCATGTCCAAGGACCTGCTGCTCCTGGACGCCGACATCGACCCGCGCGAGGCCTTCAACACCCTCGACGCCCACAACCGCCGCTACGCCCCGGCCGTGGACGCGGACGGCAAGCTCGTCGGCATCCTCACCCGCAAGGGCGCCCTGCGCGCGACCCTCTACGCCCCTGCCGTCGACGACCGGGGCCAGCTCCGCATCGCCGCCGCCGTCGGCATCAACGGCGACGTGGCCGGCAAGGCCAAGCAGCTGCTCGACGCGGGCGTCGACACGCTCGTCATCGACACCGCGCACGGCCACCAGGAGTCGATGATCAGCGCGATCCGCACCGTGCGCGCGCTCGACCCGCAGGTCCCGATCGTCGCGGGCAACATCGTCGCCGCCGAGGGCGTCAAGGACCTCATCGAGGCGGGCGCGGACATCATCAAGGTCGGTGTCGGCCCCGGCGCCATGTGCACCACCCGCATGATGACCGGCGTCGGCCGGCCGCAGTTCTCCGCCGTCCTGGAGTGCGCCGCCGAGGCGAAGAAGTACGGCAAGCACGTCTGGGCCGACGGCGGCGTCCGTCACCCGCGCGACGTCGCCATGGCGCTCGCCGCCGGCGCGTCCAACGTGATGATCGGCTCCTGGTTCGCCGGTACGTACGAGTCCCCGGGCGACCTCCAGCACGACGCCAAGGGCCGTGCCTACAAGGAGTCCTTCGGCATGGCCTCGGCCCGCGCCGTCCGCAACCGGACCTCCGACGAGTCCGCCTACGACCGCGCCCGCAAGGCGCTGTTCGAGGAGGGCATCTCCACCTCGCGCATGTTCCTCGACCCGCAGCGTCCGGGCGTCGAGGACCTGATCGACTCGATCATCGCGGGTGTCCGGTCCTCCTGCACCTACGCCGGTGCGGCCTCGCTCGCCGAGTTCGAGGAGAAGGCGGTGGTCGGGATCCAGTCCGCGGCGGGCTACGCCGAGGGCAAGCCGCTGCACGCCAGCTGGAGCTGAACGCTCGCGCTGTAGCACGCCTCGGGCCCCGGGACCTCGCTTCCGGGGCCCGAGGCATTTCCGCGGGGCTGCGCCTGCCCCGCGCCCTTGTTGCGGGCGTGCGCCCGCCGGGGCGGTGCCCACGCCCACCCGTTGTGGGCTGCGCCCGCTGGGCCGGCCCCCGCCGCCCCCATGGTGGGCTGCGCCCGCGGGGCGGTGCCCACCCCCGCGCCCCCACTGCGGGCTGCGCCCGCCGGAGCGGTGCCCACCCCGTTGTGGGCAGTCGTTCCGCTGGGGCGGAACGGGTGGGCACAACGGACCCGCGCCCTGCCGACGCCAGAGGCTTCTGTGCCTGGACCCGCACCCCGTGTGCACCGCCACTGGTGGTGCGGGTCCAGGCGCGGGACGCGGAGGCGCCGCTTAAGGGCGCCGTCCCGTGTGCCCACCCGTCCCGCCCCAGCGGGACGATTGCCCACACGGGCAGGGGGGCACCGCCCCGCGCGGGCGCGGGCCCACGGGCGGGTGGGAGCCGTCCCGCAGGGCGCGGGCCCCGCGCGGGGGTGCGGGAGGGGCGCCGCCCAGCGGGGCCGGCGCCCGCACGGGCGGGGCAGCGCCCAGCCGGGTGAGCCCGCGCAGGGTTGCGGGAGGGGCGCCGCCCAGCCGGGGCACGGCTCTCACGCGTGTGGGGCCAGCACCCCCCGCAGCGCCCCCACCACCGCCCCCGCCAGCCGCGCGTGCCCCGCGTCGTTCGGGTGGAGGCCGTCCGCCAGGTGTTCCGGGCCGAGGAGGGCGCGGCCGGGGAGGACGTGGAGGTGGGGGTCGCCCTCGGCGGCCAGGTCGTGGCCCGCCCGCTCCATCGCCCTGCGCAGCTCCGTGAGGGTCGCGCCGAGGGCGTTGCGGGTGTGCTCGGCCTCCGGCCGCAGGACCGGGGAGAGGATCAGCAGAGGCGTGGACGGGTGTCCTCGGCGGACCAGGCCGACGAAGGCCCGGACGGTGGCGTAGAGCCAGTCCGCCGTCGCCGGCACCCGGGACCAGCAGTTGGTGCCGAACGCGAGGGTGATGACCTCGCCCGGGAGCCGCGCCAGCTGCTCGGCCAGCGGCAGCTCGCCCCTGGCCCCGCCCGCGTACCCCAGGTTGACCGGGTCGAGCCCGAGGAGCCGCCCGGCCGTCGCGGGCCAGGAGTGGGCGGGGCGGGTCGACCACCAGCCCTCGGTGATCGAGTCGCCGTGGACGAGCCAGCGGGGCCGGGCCGGGGCGGGGGAGAGGGCGCCGCCGAGGGCCCGCAGGGCGAGCGGAACGGGCGCCTGGCCCTCCGGGAGGTAGACGGTGAACACACCGCCGCCCGGGGGCAGCGGGAGGCGTACGACGGCCTCGGGCCCCGGGGCGACGCACGTCTCGCCGACGAGCCGGACGCCCTGCCAGAGGGCGAAGCAGTGGCGCAGCCCGCGCAGGGGGTCGTCGGGGCCCGGGACGGCCGCCCGGTAGCGGAGCTCCACCGCGCGCGTGCCGGGCGCGGCCGTGAACTCGATCCGTACGCCGATGGGCAGCGCGGCCCGCTCGGCGATGTCCCACGGCAGCCGCGCGAGGTCGTCGGGGTCGGCGCGTACGGGCCGGTCGCCGTCCAGCCAGGCCGTGCCGCGCAGGAACGGCGACGGGTCGAGCCAGTGCACCGAAGCCTCCGATCGCGGGTCGCCCGAGACGGTCGTCGGAGGCTCGCAGCGTGTGTCATTCCCCATGAGGAGTCCATACGCGTGCGCGGGCCGCTTCACACCCGGATGTGTCGATTCATGCGGGGGCGCGCAATGTTCGCCCGTCCGCGCCCGAAGAGCGCAATGATCATCCGGCACTGCGCAACAACCCTGCATTACGACTGCGAACCTTCGCCCCTTAGGCTCGTGCCTCGTACCAGGAGTGGCGGCGACCGCCTGCTCGGCGGTTTTCGTCCCCCGTGGGCATGCCCAGGCATGCCCGTGCACCGCCGCGGTCGCCTCCGTACCCACAGGCAGCGATAAGGAGCCTCCGCAGTGCTGGACCACGGCGCAGCCCCACCGGTCGACGACACGACCACCCCGAAGACCTCCGCTCTCGGCGCGCTCGTCCGCCGCAAGCCGGTAGAACGCCTGGTCGACGAGGGGGGCCAGGGAGAGGGCGGCAGCCTTCGCCGCTCGCTCTCGATGTGGCAGCTGACCATGATCAGCATCGGCGCCACGCTCGGCACCGGCATCTTCGTCGTCCTCGGCGGCGCCGTCCCGAAGGCCGGCCCGGCCGTCACGATCGCCTTCGTCATCGCCGGCCTCACGGCGCTCTTCTCGGCCCTCTCGTACGCCGAGCTGGCCGGCTCCATACCGGTCGCCGGATCCTCGTACTCGTACGCGTACGCAACGATGGGCGAACTCGTCGCCTGGGTCTGCGGCTGGTGTCTGGTCCTTGAGTACGGCGTCTCCGTCGCCGCCGTGGCCGTCGGCTGGGGCGAGTACCTCAACGAGCTGCTCGACGGGACCATCGGCGTCACCATCCCCGACGTGCTGTCGTCGGCCCCGGGCGAGGGCGGCGTCATCAACCTGCCCGGTCTGATCGTCGTCCTGCTCGCGATGGTGTTCCTGCTCGGTGGCGCCAAGGAGTCCGCCGTCGTCAACACGATCATGGTCGTGGTGAAGATCGCCGCGCTCGTGCTCTTCTGCGCGATCGGCTTCATGGGCTTCAAGTCCGGCAACTACAAGGACTTCATGCCGCTCGGCATGACCGGCGTCGGCGCCGCGAGCGCCAGCCTGTTCTTCTCGTACATCGGCTTCGACGCCGCCTCCACGGCCGGCGAGGAGGCGAAGAACCCCAAGCGCGACCTGCCCCGCGCGATCATGCTCTCGCTGCTGATCGTCACGGTCCTCTACGTCCTGGTCGCCGCCGTCGCGGTCGGGGCGTGGAACTGGAAGGAGTTCGAGGGCTCCGAGGCCACGCTCGCGGCGATCATGAACGACGTCACCGGCCAGACCTTCTGGGGCACGATGCTCGCCGCCGGCGCGGTCATCTCCATCGCCAGCGTCGTCCTGACCGTGCTCTACGGCCAGACCCGCATCCTCTTCGCGATGTCCCGGGACGGCCTGGTCCCCAAGGTCTTCGGCAAGGTCAGCGGCAAGACCGGCACGCCGCGCGTGAACACGGTCATCGTCTCGCTCTTCTGCGCCGTACTCGCCTCGGTCGTCCCGCTCTACAAGCTCGTCGACGCCACCAGCATCGGCACGCTCTTCGCCTTCGGCCTGGTCAACATCGCGGTCATCGTGCTCCGCTACACCCGCCCGGACATGCCGCGCACCTTCAAGGTGGCCCTCGGCCCGGTCTTCCCGATCCTCGGCCTGGGCTTCTGCGTGTACAACATGTTCGGCCTCGACGCCGTCACCTGGATGTACTTCGGCGGATGGATGGTCGCCGGGCTCGTGTTCTACTTCCTGTACGGCATTCGCCGCTCCCGACTGGCCACGGCCCCGGCCCTGGCAGAGGCTCCAGCAGAGAAGTGATCCACCCGTAGTGCGACTCAACGACCTCGACGAACGCATCGTCCACGCCCTCGCGGAAGACGCCCGCCGCAGCTACGCCGACATCGGCTCGCTCGTCGGACTCTCCGCGCCCGCCGTGAAGCGGCGTGTGGACCGGCTCCGGGCCGAGGGCGCCATCACCGGCTTCACCGTCCGGGTGGACCCGGCGGCCCTCGGCTGGGAGACCGAGGGCTTCGTCGAGATCTACTGCCGCCACAACACCTCGCCGGAGGACATCCGACGGGGTCTGGAGCGGTACCCCGAGGTGGTGTCCGCGTCGACCGTCACCGGTGACGCGGACGCCGTCGTCCAGGTCTTCGCCTCGGACATGCGCCACTTCGAGCGCGTCCTGGAGCGCATCGCGGGCGAGCCCTTCGTGGAGCGCACCAAGTCCGTCCTGGTGCTCTCGCCGCTGCTGCGGCGCTTCTCCTCGGGCTCACCGGCGTAAGGGCCGCGCGGCCGGGACGGTGCGGGCCGTGGTTCCCGCACCGTCCCTTCGCCCCGCCTACCCCCGTGGGGCGGTCTATTCGGTGGGGTACTCCAGCTGCCAGGGCAGCACCTTGAAGTCGCCCGTTCCGGCCAGCACCTTCTCGAAGGGCGCCGCGCTCAGGCACGGCGGGACCTCCAGGTTCGTCTCGCGCCCGACCCAGCTGTAGCCGAGGCGGTCGTGCTTGCCGTCGTCGTGCACCGAGACCCCGACCCGCTTGTTCCGGAACGCGTCCACGTCGGTCTCGATCACCTTGCCCGTCACCACGGCCACCTTCCCGCCCGTGGTGAGGCAGTCCACCTTCGCCACCGCGTAGCCGCCCTTCCCGTCCTTGTAGTGGCTGAACCGGAAGGTGCCGGTGGCGGCCTGCGGATCCTTGTTGTCCTTCGCCGCCAGATGCGCGTCGAAAGCGAACGTGATGTCGTCCCCGGCCGGCCGGTACAGCTTGGCCGTCCCGGTCAGCGCGGCGGCCTCCCGGACCGGGTGGGTCCCGTGCCCGCCGTCCCCGCCCGAGGCGACGGCCACACCCCCCGCCCCCAGCGTGAGCAGCACGGCGGCGGCTACGGCGACGATCTTCGTACGACGGTTCATCGTGGTCCCTTTCGGCAGGTCGTCCGGCGGTTCTTCCGGACGACCACCACTCTTCCGCCCGGGGCGCGCCCGGACGTCGGGCCGCGGAAGGGTCCTCGTCTCCGCCGCGCGGCGGGGGAGGGGTACGACCCGGGTCGGAGCCGTACGCAACGAATCGACGCGCCGCCCCCTGATCGCGCAACGGTTCGACGGTCGGTCCGCAACGCTGCCGCCTTGTCCCGACGGAGCGCGAAACCGTACCGTTTTTGACGTCTTCCCCCTGTACTCCGACCGTCGAGGATCGCCGATGCCCGCGCTGCGCACCGCCCTGCTCCAGAGCTCCGGTGAGCTCGGTGACGTGGCCGCCAACCTCAAGATCCTCGACGAGGCCGCCGCCCGCGCTGCGGCCGCCGGTGCGGACCTGCTGCTCGCCCCCGAGCTCTTCCTGACCGGCTACGCCATCGGCGCCGACCTCGCGCGCCTGGCCGAGCCGGCCGACGGCCCCTCCGCCCGCGCCGTCGCGGCCGTCGCCGTGCGCCACGGCCTGGCCGTCGGCTACGGCTACCCGGAGCGGGACACCGAGCGGCACGGCGTCCTGTACAACTCCGCGCAGCTCATCGGCGCCGACGGCGTCCCGCTGCTGCAGTACCGCAAGACCCACCTCTTCGGGGACTTCGAGCTGAAGTGGTTCACCCCCGGTGACCGCCCCGTCGTCCAGACGGAGCTCGGCGGACTCACCGTCGGCATGATGATCTGCTACGACGTCGAGTTCCCCGAGAACGTCCGGGCGCACGCGCTGGCCGGCACGGACCTCCTCCTCGTGCCGACCGCGCTCATGCACCCCGCCGAGGTCGTCCCCCTGTCCGTGGTGCCGGTCCGCGCCTTCGAGAACCAGCTCTACCTCGCGTACGCCAACCGGACCGGCCCCGAGGGCGACTTCGAGTTCGTCGGTCTCTCCACCCTGGCCGGCCCCGACGGCACCGCCCGGGCCCGCGCCGGACGCGGCGAGGAGCTCGTGCTCGGCGACGTCGACCCGGCCCTCCTCGCGGCCTCCCGCGCGGAGAACCCCTACCTGCGCGACCGGCGCCCGGGCCTCTACGGCTCCCTCGTCTGAGCCGCCGCCCCACCCCCTCCCCGCCTCACCCTTTTTTCCGTGCAAGGAGTCCGTACCCCATGACGTCCACGGTGCCCACGACCGCCGTCCCGCACAGCGACGGCCAGCCGCCGATCACCATGTTCGGTCCGGACTTCCCGTACGCCTACGACGACTTCCTGGCCCACCCGGCCGGGCTCGGCCAGATACCGGCCACCGAGCACGGCACCGAGGTCGCCGTCATCGGCGGCGGGCTCTCCGGCATCATCGCCGCGTACGAGCTCATGAAGATGGGCCTCAAGCCCGTCGTCTACGAGGCCGACCAGATCGGCGGCCGACTGCGCACCGTCGGCTTCGAGGGCACCGGCACCGAGGGCCTCACCGCCGAGATGGGCGCCATGCGCTTCCCGCCCTCCTCGACCGCGCTCCAGTACTACATCGACCTGGTCGGCCTGGAGACCAAGCCCTTCCCGAACCCGCTGGCCGAGTCGACCCCGTCGACCGTCGTCGACCTCAAGGGCGAGTCGCACTACGCCACCACCGTCGACGACCTCCCCCAGGTCTACCGCGACGTGATGAACGCGTGGAACGCCTGCCTGGACGAGGGCGCCGACTTCTCCGACATGAACCAGGCCATGCGCGAGCGCGACGTCCCGCGCATCCGCGAGATCTGGTCGAAGCTCGTCGAGAAGCTCGACAACCAGACCTTCTACGGCTTCCTCTGCGACTCCGAGGCCTTCAAGTCCTTCCGCCACCGCGAGATCTTCGGCCAGGTCGGCTTCGGCACCGGCGGCTGGGACACCGACTTCCCCAACTCCATCCTGGAGATCCTCCGCGTCGTCTACACCGAGGCCGACGACCACCACCGCGGCATCGTCGGCGGCTCGCAGCAGCTGCCGCTGCGCCTGTGGGAGCGCGAGCCGGAGAAGATCGTCCACTGGGCCCAGGGCACCTCGCTCAGCTCCCTGCACGACGGCACCCCGAAGCCGGCCGTCACCCGGCTGAACCGGACCGCCGGCAACCGGATCACGGTCACCGACGCCTCCGGCGACATCCGCACGTACCAGGCGGCGATCTTCACCGCCCAGTCCTGGATGCTGCTCTCCAAGATCGCCTGCGACGACTCGCTCTTCCCGATCGACCACTGGACGGCGATCGAGCGCACCCACTACATGGAGTCCTCGAAGCTCTTCGTCCCCGTCGACCGGCCCTTCTGGCTGGACAAGGACGAGGAGACCGGCCGGGACGTCATGTCGATGACGCTGACCGACCGGATGACCCGCGGCACCTACCTCCTGGACGAGGGCCCGGACAAGCCGGCCGTCATCTGCCTCTCGTACACCTGGTGCGACGACAGCCTGAAGTGGCTGCCGCTCTCGGCGAACGAGCGGATGGAGGTCATGCTGAAGTCGCTCGGCGAGATCTACCCGAAGGTCGACATCCGGAAGCACATCATCGGCAACCCGGTGACGGTCTCCTGGGAGAACGAGCCCTACTTCATGGGCGCCTTCAAGGCGAACCTGCCGGGCCACTACCGCTACCAGCGCCGTCTGTTCACGCACTTCATGCAGGACCGGCTGCCGGAGGACAAGCGGGGCATCTTCCTCGCCGGCGACGACATCTCCTGGACGGCCGGCTGGGCCGAGGGCGCGGTGCAGACGGCGCTCAACGCGGTCTGGGGCGTGATGCACCACTTCGGCGGCGGCACCGACGCCACCAACCCGGGTCCGGGCGACGTGTACGACGAGATCGCCCCGGTCGAGCTGCCGGAGGACTGAGTCCGTACGGCAGTCAGGGCCCGGCCAGGGGCGTGAGCAGCATCCGCCCCACCAGGCCCACCGACCGGTCGAGGCGTTCGGTGAACTCCTCGGCCAGGTCGGGCAGCCGCCGCAGCTGCCACAGCGAGCGGGCGGCGAGCCAGGCCCCGTCGCGGGCCCGGTCCAGGCTCCAGCAGCCGAGCAGATGCGTGAGCGGGTCCGCGACCTCCAGGAGGTCCGGGCCCGGCATCAGTTCCTCCCGGATGCGCTCCTCCAGGAGGACGAGGATGTCGCCGACCCGGTCGAACTCGTCCTCCAGATCGGCCGGCGCGCACTCCAGGATCCGGCAGGCGTCGACCACCGCGAGCGCCAGGTCGTGGCCGACGTGGGCGTTGATCCCGGCGAGCGCGAACTGCAGCGGCCGCACGCCGGGATGGCGCCGGTAGTGGAAGAGGGGCCGCCAGCAGGCCGGCGCGGGACGCCCGGCGGCGACGGCGTCGACCGCCGCGAGGTAGCGCTCGGCGAACCGCACGTCGAGGGTCGCGGCGGCCCGCCGGTCGGTGAAGGTGCCCGCCTCGATGGCGTGGCCGATCTCCTCGGTGACCGTCAGGTAGACCCGGTTGAAGACGGCGACCCCGTCGGCCGGGTGCCAGGCCGAGCGGAGTGCCCGCATCCGGTCCACCACGGGGTCGACCGCGACGAACTGCCCGATCCGTACTTCCGTCCCCTGGGTCTGCGCCATGGGGGCAGGCTCCCAGCCGCCGGGCCCGGGAGGGAGCTCCTCGGGCCCGGCTTACCCAGAACGGGCGAATCACTCAGTTCTTCGACACGTCGTCCGCGTCCGTCTCGTACGAGCTGGTGCCGGCGTCCAGGAGCGGTTCCTGGGTCTTGAGGTGGGCCGGGGCGAAGGCCCGCAGCACGTGGTAGCCGGTGATGACGACGATCGTGCCGAGCGCGATGCCGCCCAGCTCGAAGGTGTCGGTGAAGTGCAGCTTCACGCCGCCGACGCCGATGATGATGCCGGCGGCGGCCGGGACCAGGTTGAGCGGGTTGCGCAGGTCCACCTCGGCGTTGATCCAGATCTGGGCGCCGAGCAGGCCGATCATGCCGTAGAGGATCACGGTGATGCCGCCGAGGACGCCGCCGGGGATCGCGGCGACGACCGCGCCGAACTTGGGGCAGAGACCGAAGAGGAGTGCGAAGCCGGCGGCGGCCCAGTAGGCGGCGGTCGAGTAGACGCGGGTCGCGGCCATGACGCCGATGTTCTCGGAGTACGTGGTGTTGGGCGGGCCGCCCACGCCGGTGGACAGCATCGACGCGACGCCGTCGGCGGCGATCGCGGTGCCGAGCTTGTCGTCCCGCGAGGCGCCGGTCATCTCGCCGACGGCCTTGACGTGACCGGCGTTCTCGGCGATCAGCGCGATGACGACGGGCAGCGCGACCAGGATCGCGGACCACTCGAAGCCGGGGCCGTGCAGGGTCGGCAGGCCGATCCAGTCGGCCTGGGAGACGCCGGAGAGGTCGAGCCGCCAGTGGTCGGTGACCTGGCCGCTCGCGGACTGCGAGTGGATCTTTCCGAAGACGAGGTCGAAGACCCAGGAGATGCCGTAGCCGAAGATCAGGCCGAGGAAGATCGCGATCCGGGACCAGAAGCCGCGCAGACAGACCACGGCCAGACCGGTGAACAGCATCACGAGCAGGGCCGTCCACTGGTCCTGCGGCCAGTACGTCGACGCCGTGACCGGCGCCAGGTTGAAGCCGATCAGCATGACGACCGCGCCGGTCACGATCGGCGGCATCGCCGCGTGGATGATCCGCGCGCCGAACCTCCGGACGGCGAGACCGGCCAGGAAGAGCACCCCGCCGACGACGAACACCGCGCCGGTGACGGTGGCGCTGGTGCCGCCCGAGGCCCGGATGGCGGCGGCGACGCCGACGAAGGAGAGCGAGCAGCCCAGGTAGGACGGGACGGTGCCGCGGGTCGCGAGCAGGAAGATCGCGGTGGCGACACCGGACATCATGATCGCGAGGTTCGGGTCGAGACCCATGAGCACCGGGGCGACGAACGACGCCCCGAACATGGCGACGACGTGCTGGGCGCCGAGGCCGACCGTACGGGGCCAGGAGAGCCGCTCGTCCGGGCGGACGACGGCTCCCGGAGCGGGTGTTCTCCCGTCGCCGTGCAGGGTCCAGCGCACGCCGAGGTTCATGAGGTCGCTCCCGTTCTCCGGTTCCGGCGGCCGCGTCGGGACCGCAAAAGATCAGCCACATGCTATGCGCCGCCGCCGGACCGGGGCCCGCGAGCCGCCGCGCCCCCGCGCTACCCCACCGGCCCGGCGCTCTTCGCGGGCGCCGGCTTCCCCGAGGCCGCCTCCCGCTCTCCGGCCCCGAGCACGCCCGCGCCGAGCACCAGCCCCAGGGTCAGCAGGGTGACCAGGCCGAAGGAGAAGACCAGGGAGGTCGCGTCGGCGATGCCGCCGATCGCCGAGGGGGCGATGAGACCCGAGGTGTACGTGATGGTGGCGACGCCCGCGATGGCCTGGCTCGGGTTCGGGCCGCTGCGCCCGGCGGCGGCGAAGGCCAGCGGGACGACCACCGCGATCCCGAGCCCGATCAGTCCGAATCCGGCCATCGCGACGGCGGCGTGCGGGGCGAGGACCACCAGGACCCCGCCGAGGGTGGCGACGGCGCCCCCGACCCGTACGGTACGGACCGCCCCGAAGCGGTCCACCACGCGGTCGCCGGCCAGCCGGGCCACCGCCATCGTCAGCGCCAGGGCGGTCGTGGAGGCGGCCGCGAGCCCCGCCGAGCTGCCCAGCTCGTCCCGGAGGTAGACGGCCGACCAGTCGAGGCCGGCGCCCTCGGCGAAGACCCCGCAGAAGCCGATGGCGCCGATGACCAGCGCGGACCTCGGCGGCAGCGAGAAGCGCGGCGGCGGCTTCTCCTCCGGGGTGCTGCGCACGTCGAGCACGCCCTGGCAGAGGACCAGGCCGAGCGCGGTGAGCACGAGGGCGGCGACCAGGTGGTGCAGCCGGGCGTCGCCGCCGAGGTGGGCGGCGACCGTGCCGGCGGCGGAGCCGAGCAGGGCGCCGACGCTCCACATGCCGTGCAGGCCCGACATGATGGACCTGCCGAGCCGGTTCTCGGTCTCGACGCCGAGCGCGTTCATCGCCACGTCGGACATGCCGGCGGTCGCCCCGTACACGAGGAGCGCCCCGCACAGCCCCCAGACGTTCGGGGCCAGCGAGGGCAGCGTGAGCGAGAGGGTCCACAGGGCGAGCAGCCCGCGCAGCGCCGTGCGGGCGCCGAAGCGGTGGGAGACGGCCCCGGCGAGGGGCATCGCGAGGGAGGCGCCGAGCGCGGGGAAGGCGAGCGCGAGCCCGAGCTGTCCGGCGCTCACGCCCGCGTGCTCCTGGATCCAGGGGATCCGGGTCGCGAAGCTGCCGGTGACCGCGCCGTGGACGCAGAAGACGGCGGCGACGGCGAAGCGCGCCCGCCGGAGGCGATCGGTGCTGGTGACGGTCTCCGCCGCCATGGGCCCTCCCTGGGGTCGTGGTGTGCCGTGGTGCGTCGCGGTGCCTCGCGGTACGTCGCGGTGCGTCGCGTAAACTATCAGGAACCCTGCCTGATAAATAGGCCGCGGAGGCGGGTGCCCCTTCCCGCGCGTCTGAGAGGATCACCGCATGGCCGCATCCCCGAGCACCGCGCGAGCCATCAACGACCGGTCCGCCCTGCGACTGCTCCAGGACGAAGGCCCGTTGACGGCCACTCAGCTCAAGACGCTCACCGGACTCTCCCGCCCGACCGTCGCCGACCTCGTCGAGCGGCTCCAGGGCTCGGGTCTCGTCCACGTCGTCGGCGAGGCGGGGGCCGAGCGCCGCGGTCCCAACGCCAAGCTGTACGGGATCGTCGCCGACCGCGCCCACCTCGCCGCCCTGGACGTCCGCACCCGCTCGGTCTCCGTCACCGTCGCCGACCTCCTCGGCACCACGCTCGCCGAGGCCTCCGTCCCCGTCGGCGACGACAGCGGCACGGAACCCGCCGTCGAGAAGGCGGTCGCGCTCCTGGAGCGGGCCGTGCGGGAGGCGGGCGCCGACCGCCTGCACAGCGTCGCCGTCGGCGCCCCCGGGCTCATCGACCCCGCCACCGGCGAACTGCGCGACTCCTCGGGGCTGCCCGCCTGGCACCGCCGGCTCGTCGGCGTCCTCCAGGAACGGCTGCCCGCCCACGTCCTCGTCGAGAACGAGACCAACCTCGCCGCCGTCGCCGAGCTCCGCGAGGGCGCGGCCCGCGACCGCGAGGACTTCGTCCTGCTCTGGCTCGGCCAGGGCGTCGGCGCCGCCGTCGTCCTCGACGGCCGGCTGCGCCGGGGAGCCTCCGGCGGCGCGGGGGAGATCGGCTTCCTGCCCGTCCCCGGCACCTCCGGGCTCCCCTCGGCCACCGGCTGCGACGGCGGCTTCCACGAGCTGGCCTGCGCGGCGGCCGTCGGGGCCCTCGCCGCCGCCCACGGGCTCGACCCGTCCGACGCGCTCGGAGCGGGCCACGGACCCTTCCTCGACGCCCTGGCCCGCCGCCTCGCCGTCGGCGTGGCCGCCGTCGTCTCCGTCCTGGACCCCGGCTGCGTGGTCCTCGCCGGAGAGACCGGCCACGCGGGCGGCGCGGAGCTCGCCGCGCGCGTGGAGGCGGAACTCGTGGGGCTCTCCCCGCTCCGCACGGAGGTCCGTCCGACCGCCCTCGGCGACGCGGCGGTCCTCCGCGGCGCCCTCCTCCGAGCCCGGGACGCGGCCCAGGACGAGCTGTTCCCGTGACCCCCTGCTTCCCGTGGCCCCCTGCTCCCGTGCCCCCGGCCGGGAACGTGAACGCGACCGCGCCGCGCCCCGGACAGGGGAGCGCGGCGCGGTGGGCCCGGCGGCGGCAAGGGCCGTGAGGTTCCGCCGCCGGGGGTCAGGGGAGGGGGTGCGTCAGCAGGCGCCCAGGTCCTTCCAGACGCCCCAGTCGCCGGTCGTGCCCGGCTCCTCGTTCTGGGTCCACCACTGGGCCTTCCACTTGTGGCCCTTGTGGGAGACCTCGTTGCCCGCGTTGTAGACCGTGCCGGCCACGTACGCCGGAGCGGTGCAGCCCGTGGTGGGCGGCGTCGTCGGAGGCGTGGTCGGGGGAGTCGTCGGCGGGGTGGTGGGCGGCGTGGTCGGGGGCGTGGTCGGCGGGGTGGTGGTGCCCGGCTCCACGACCGTCGTGCCGCGCGCCAGGTCGCCGGCGAGGGCGTACGTCGTGCCGTTGATGTTCACCGTCCAGTTGGAGGGGGTGGACACCGGCAGGTAGTAGTTGAAGGCCAGGTCGATCGTCGCGCCCGGCGCCAGCGACTGCCAGGCCGGGAGCTTCAGGGAGACCCGGTGGAAGTCGCCCTTCAGGCCGCCCACGTTGGAGCCCGTGTGGTCGCTGCTGACGACCTTCGTGCCGAAGCCGGACTGGTCGGAGGCGTTGGCCGGCGCCGAGGTGCCGTAGTCGAACTGGAACTCCGTGCCGCCCGGCAGCGTCGTCGCCGTGTTGTTGGTGATCTTGATCTTCGGCGTGATCGGGTAGTTCGAGTCGCCCAGCTTGAAGTCGGTGAACTGGGTGTCGATCTTCACGGCCTGCGTCGGCAGTGCCTTGTTCGACTTCTTCGCGCCGTACGGGGCGGCCGCCTTGAACTTGTCGTACATCAGCGAGGTGAGCGTGGAGCCCATCTCGTACTGTCCCTTGGCCGCGTTCCAGGCGTAGTCGCCGGCCATCTCCCAGACCATGGTGCCGCCGATGCCGCGGTCGACCACGTAGTCGGCCTTCGCGGCCACGGACTGCTCGTCCTCGGTGGAGAGGAAGACCTTCTTCTGCGCGTTCCACAGCCACGGCGCGACCAGGGTCGCGTCGTACTTGCGGGCGTAGGTCCCGGTCAGCGTGGTGTTCGCCGGGAAGCCGTACCGGGTGACGTAGTCGCCGACGATCCCCTTCTCCAGGTTCTTGGCGTGCCACATCGGGTTGGAGCCGGCGGGCGACTCGGCGCCGTTGGTGTCCTTGTCGTGCCAGAGGTTGTCGATGCCGGTGGCGCCGTCGCCGCACTTGGTCAGGCCGGCCCCGGCCGGGCAGGTGGTCGCGGCGGCCTTGCCCCACAGGCCGTCGGTGCCGCCCTGCACGTTCTTGTGGCCGCGGGTGTAGTAGGGCAGGCCGATGTTGATGCGGCCGGCCGGCATGGAGCCGCGGAAGTAGTGGTACGCCCAGTCGGTGTTGAGGTAGCCGATGGAGCCGTACTGCGAGGAGCCGTAGACGTTGGCCGCGGCGAGCTCGCCGTCCTTGCCGTCGTCGAAGAGCGAGGCGTTGGGGCCGACGTACTCGTTCCAGGCGCCGTGCAGGTCGTAGGACATGATGTTGACGTAGTCCAGGTACTTCTGCATCTGGAACGTCTCCATGCCCCGCAGCAGGTAGCCGGAGGAGGGGGCGGCGACGGTCAGCAGGTAGTGCTTCCCGTCGGCGGCGCCGGCCGTGTCCAGCTTCTCGCGCAGGGACTTCATGAGGGCCGCGTAGCCCTGCACGAGCCCGGCGCGACGCCCGTTGGCGAGCTGCCAGTCCAGCGGATTGCCGGCGTCCTTCATGGTGGTCGGGTACTCGTAGTCGATGTCGACGCCGTTGAACCCGTACTTCCGGATGAAGTCGACGGCCGAGGCGGCGAAGGTGTCGATCCCGGCCTGGTTGACCGAACCGTCGGCGTTGGTGGCCATCGAGTAGAAGCCGCCCGAGTTCACCCGGTCGCCGTTGTCCGCGAAGTAGCCGCCGGTCTCCGCCCAGCCGCCGACCGAGATCAGCGTCTTGACGTTCGGGTGCTGCTTCTTGAACTTGTTGAGCAGGTTGAAGTGGCCCTTGTAGGGGTACGCCGGGTCCATCTCGGCGCCGGCGACACCGGGCCAGGTCATCCCGGTGGCGGCGTTCTCCGGGCCGTCCGTGCCCACGGAGAGCCTGTTGTCGCCGCCGATGTGGCCGAAGGCGTAGTTGATGTGGGTGATCTTGTCCCACGGGATGTCCTTGGCCAGGTACGCGGGCTGGCCGTTCTTGCCGGTGCGCCAGCCGGTGAAGTAGCCGATGACCCGGCGCTGGTGGTCCGCGCCCATCTTCTCGCGGCCCTCGGTGTCGTAGACCGAGCAGTAGGGGACGTCGACGCCGGGCGTCTTGTAGAGCCCGTCGGGGCGACAGGACTCGTTGTCGGCGGCGTACGAGACGCCGCCGGAGAGCGAGCTGAGCAGCAGCCCGGCGACGGCCGCGCCGGACGCGAGCAGCGAGGCTCTCCTGGTCGTGGGGGACAGCACGATCGGTTCCTCCTGGGGCGGGGGAAAACACGCAACGAACAAGGGGGTGGTACGTGTTGGGCCCGTGGAGTGCGCACGCCGACGGGCCGTTACCTCGGAGGTGACACGGAGATTAAGAGGACTAGACCAGTGCGTCAATAGGTCTGGACCATAGGAGGGTTCTGTGGGAGCCTGTGAGCCAGCCCACAGGGTTTCGGCCATATCGACCTCGACAGGTCGTGGCACACTGGCCCTGTATCAGCAGCAGCGCACTCCGGGGTCGGTGTAATTCCGAACCGGCGGTATAGTCCGCGACCCGTCCGCAAGCCAGCGGCCGGTTGACCAGGTGAGATTCCTGGACCGACGGTGAAAGTCCGGATGGGAGGCAGTGCGCGGCGGGCGACCCCTCACCGGGGGCGTGCCGGCCGTACGTCCGCTGGTCGCCGCTTTCCGTCGGCGTACCCGCAGACCTCCGGCCGTACCGGCACACCCCGTGCGAAGCGTCGTACCCGCTCTCTGTCGTCATCGACAGGCCCCGGAGTCCGTGCCCGAAGAGGCAGGAGGACCCGGTGGCCCAGCAGGCCGACATCACCGCCATGCGACGCGCCGTCGCGCTCGCCGCACGCGGTCTCGGCGCCACCAGCCCCAACCCGGTCGTCGGGTGCGTCATCACCGACGCCTCCGGCCACCAGGTCGGCGAAGGCTTCCACCAGCGCGCCGGCGGCCCCCACGCCGAGGTCCACGCCCTGCGCGCGGCCGGCGTCCTGGCCCGCGGCGGCACCGCGTACGTCACCCTCGAACCCTGCGACCACACCGGCCGCACCGGCCCCTGCTCCCAGGCCCTGATCGAGGCCGGGATCAGCCGGGTCGTGTACGCGGTCGGCGACCCGAACCCGCAGGCCACGGGCGGTGCCGACACCCTCCGCGCCGCCGGGGTCGAGGTCGAGCAGGGCCTCCTGGAGGCCGAGGCCGAGGCCGGCAACATCGCCTGGCTCACCTCCGTGCGCCACGGCCGCCCCTTCGTCCGCTGGAAGTACGCCGCCACCCTCGACGGCCGGATCGCCGCCGCCGACGGCACCTCCCGCTGGATCAGCTCCGCCGAGTCCCGCGCCGACGTCCACCGGCTGCGCGCCGAGGCCGACGCCGTCCTGGTCGGCGGCGGGACGCTGCGCACGGACGACCCGCACCTCGCCGTCCGCGGAATCGAGAACGCCACCCAGCCGCTGCGGGTCGCCCTCGACACCCGCGCCGAGCTCCCGCCCACCGCCCGGATCCTCGACGACGCCGCGCCCACCCTGCTGGTCGTCGGCGAGGACGCCGACACCCGGCACCTGCCCGACGCCGAACTGCTCCGGCTGCCCCTGCACGACGGCCGCGTCGACGTGCACGAGCTGCTCACCCGGCTGTACGAGCGCGGCATCCGCTCCGTCCTCCTCGAAGGCGGCCCCACCCTGGCGGGCGCCTTCGTCGCCGGGGGAGCCGTCGACCAGGTCGTCGGCTACCTCGCCCCGGTCCTGCTCGGCGCGGGCCCCGCCGCCCTCGCCGACTCCGGAATCTCCACCCTCACCGAAGCGTTGCGGCTCGACGTCACCGAGACCGCGCGCATCGGATCCGACCTCCGCATCACCGCCACCCTCAAGGGAGCCTGACCGTGTTCACCGGAATCGTCGAAGAACTGGGCGAGGTCGTCGCCGTCGAGCAGCTGGAGGACGCCTCCCGCTTCCGACTCCGCGGCCCCCTGGTCACGGAAGGCGCCCAGCACGGCGACTCCATCGCCGTCAACGGTGTCTGTCTCACGGTCGTCGAGTTCGGCGACGGGGAGTTCACCGCCGACGTCATGGCCGAGACCCTCAAGCGGTCCAGCCTCGGCGCCCTCGAAGTCGGCTCCCGGGTCAACCTGGAGCGGCCCATGGCCGTCGGCGGCCGCCTCGGCGGCCACATCGTCCAGGGCCACGTCGACGGCACCGGCACCATCCTGGAGCGGACCCCGTCCGAGCACTGGGAACTGGTCAGGGTCGGCCTGCCCGCCCACCTCTCCCGGTACGTCGTCGAGAAGGGCTCGATCACGGTCGACGGCGTCAGCCTCACCGTCGTCGAGGTCGCCGACGACTGGTTCACCATCAGCCTCATCCCGACCACCCTCGACCTGACCACGCTCGGCATCAAGCGCTCCGGCGACCCGGTCAACCTCGAAGTGGACGTCATCGCCAAGTACGTCGAGCGGCTGCTCGGCACCGACGCCAAGGAGAACGAGAAGTGAACTGGCTCAACTCCGAGGCGTTCACCGTCCTCGACCAGAAGATCATCTGGTCCGACATGATCGGCAACATCTTCGGACTCGCCGCCCTCGCCCTCGGATGGCGCCGCTCCGTCTGGACCTGGCCCGTGCAGTTCCTGGCCGGCCTCATCCTCTTCGGCGCCTTCTTCGGCCACCTCGCGGGCAGCGCCGGCAAGCAGGTCGTCGTCATGCTCGTGGCCCTCTACGGCTGGTGGCAGTGGCAGCGCCGCAAGGGAGAGGGGGCGGACGGCCAGATCGCCGTGCGCTTCGCCACCTGGGCCGAGCGCGCCGCCATGCTCGCCGCGGCCGCCGTCGGCACCGTCGCCGTGGCCCTGCTCTTCGAGGCCTTCCCGAACCTGTCCTGGGACCCGTGGCCCGACGCGTACATCTTCGTGGGCACCATCGTGGCCATGTACGCCCAGGCCCGGGGCATGGTCGAGTTCTGGTTCGCCTGGCTGCTTGTCGACCTGGTCGGCGTCCCGCTGAACTTCGCCAACGGCTACGCCTTCTCCGGCTTCGTCTACGTCATCTACGGCGCGCTCGTCCTGTGGGGCATGCGCGACTGGTGGCTGCGCTCCCGCACCACCACCGCCCTGGAAGGAGCCCACGCGTGAACGCCCATTCCCTCTGGGACGCCACCGACCTGGCCCTCGACCCGGTCGAGCAGGCCGTCCGCGACATCGCCGCCGGCCGCCCCGTCGTCGTCGTCGACGACGAGGACCGCGAGAACGAGGGCGACCTCGTCATCGCCGCCGAGAAGGCCACCCCCGAGATCGTCGCCTTCATGATGAGCGAGTGCCGCGGCCTGATCTGCGCCCCCATGGAGGACGAGGAGCTGCGGCGCCTCGAACTCCCGCAGATGGTCGAGCACAACACCGAGTCGATGCGCACGGCCTTCACCGTCTCCGTGGACGCGTCCCCCGCCCACGGCGTCACTACCGGCATCTCCGCCGCCGACCGCGCCACCACCCTGCGGATGCTGGCCTCCGGCCGCCACGAGCCCGGCGACTTCGTCCGTCCCGGCCACATCTTCCCGCTGCGCGCCAAGCCCGGCGGCGTCCTCGCCCGCAACGGACACACCGAGGCCGCCGTCGACCTCGCCCGCCTCGCGGGCCTCCGCCCGGCCGGCGCGATCGTCGAGATCGCCGGCGAGGACGGCGTGATGCTCCGCCTGCCCGAACTGATCCCCTTCGCCCGCAAGCACGGCCTGACGATCATCTCCATCGAGGACCTGATCGCCTACCGCCGCTCCGCCGAGCCGACCGTCCGCCGCGAGGCCGAGGTCCAGCTCCCCACCGCGCACGGCGAGTTCACCGCGTACGGCTACCGCTCCACCGTCGACGGCGTCGAGCACGTCGCCCTCGTCCACGGCGAGATCGGCGACGGCGAGGACGTCCTCGTCCGGGTCCACTCCGAGTGCCTGACCGGCGACATCTTCCAGTCGCAGCGCTGCGACTGCGGCCCCCAGCTGCAGGCCTCCATGGAGCGGATCACCGAGGCCGGCCGTGGCGTCGTCGTCTACCTGCGCGGCCACGAGGGCCGCGGCATCGGCCTGCTGTCCAAGCTGCGCGCGTACGAGCTCCAGGAACGCGGCCGCGACACCCTCGACGCCAACCTGGAGCTCGGACTGCCCGCCGACGCCCGCGACTACGCGGCCGGCGCGCAGATCCTCGGGGACCTCGGCGTCCGCAGCCTGCGCCTGCTGACCAACAACCCCGACAAGGTCGACGCCCTCACCCGGCACGGCCTCCGGGTCGAGGGCCGGGAGCCCATGCCGGTCCAGGCCGGCGAGCACAACCTCCGCTACCTGCGCACCAAGCGGGACCGGATGGGCCACGACCTGCCCTGGCTGGACGGCTCCCCGGCCTCCACCTGCGGCAACCAGTAACGACCACCCACCACGTACGTACGGAACGGCTAGGAGAGACATGAGCGGCAAGGGCGCACCCGTCCTCAGCGTGAAGAACTGCGGCGACCTCCGGGTCGCGGTCATCGCGGCGCAGTGGCACGAGAAGATCATGGACGGTCTCGTCGACGGCGCCCTGCGCGCCCTCGGCGAGCTCGGCATCGACGAGCCGACGCTGCTGCGCGTCCCCGGCAGCTTCGAGCTCCCGGTCGTGGCGAAGGTCCTCGCCGGACGCGGCTACGATGCCATCGTGGCGCTCGGCGTCGTCATCCGCGGCGGAACGCCGCACTTCGAGTACGTGTGCCAGGGCGTCACCCACGGCCTCACCCAGGTCTCGATCGACACCGGCGTGCCCGTCGGATTCGGTGTCCTCACCGTCGACAACGAGGAGCAGGCGCTCGACCGGGCCGGCCTCGAAGGATCCTCCGAGGACAAGGGCCACGAAGCGGTCACCGCCGCCGTCGCCACGGCCACCACCCTGCGGACGGTCAGCGAGCCCTGGCGCTAGTGACGCGACCCTCACCCCGTACTCTTAGGACCATCATGGCGAACGGAACCCGTAAAAGCTTCGAAGAGCTCTTCGTCGAGCTCAAGCTCAAGGCAGAGACCGGCGACCCGGCCACCTCCCGCACCGCGGAGCTGGTGGACAAGGGCGTCCATGCCATCGGCAAGAAGGTCGTCGAGGAGGCCGCCGAGGTCTGGATGGCCGCCGAGTACGAGGGCAAGGAAGCGGCCGCCGAGGAGATCTCGCAGCTGCTGTACCACGTCCAGGTGATGATGGTCGCCCGCGGGATCTCGCTCGACGACGTCTACGCCCACCTCTGAGCACGACCCGAAAAAGCCTCACACCCTCCCCAGAACTCCCAGGCAAAGGAAGCTCACCCCATGCTGCGCATCGCCGTCCCCAACAAGGGTTCCCTCTCCGGACCTGCGTCGGCAATGCTCCATGAGGCGGGCTACCGCCAGCGCAAGGAGTCCAAGGAGCTCGTCGTCATCGACCCCGACAACGAGGTCGAGTTCTTCTACCTGCGGCCGAAGGACATCGCGATCTACGTCGCCTCCGGGAAGCTGGACATCGGCATCACCGGCCGCGACCTGCTCCTGGACTCCGGAGCCAGCGCCGAGGAGATCCTCGCGCTGAACTTCGGCCGCTCCACCTTCCGCTACGCCACCCGCCCGGGCACCGCGAACGGCCCCGAGGACTTCGGCGGCATGACGATCGCCACCTCCTACGAGGGCATCGTCGCCAAGCACCTCGCCGACCAGGGCATCGACGCCTCCGTCGTCCACCTGGACGGCGCCGTCGAGACCGCGATCCAGCTGGGCGTCGCCCAGGTCATCGCGGACGTCGTGGAGACCGGCACCAGCCTGCGCAACGCGGGCCTGGAGGTCATCGGCGAGCCGATCCTGACCTCCGAGGCCGTCGTCGTCCGCCGCCACGGCGCCTCGGACGACCACCCGCAGGTGCAGCAGTTCATGCGCCGCCTCCAGGGCGTCCTGGTCGCCCGCTCGTACGTGATGATGGACTACGACTGCCGGGCCGAGCACCTGGAGCAGGCCGTCGCCCTCACCCCGGGCCTGGAGTCGCCGACCGTCTCCCCGCTGCACAACGAGGGCTGGGTCGCCGTCCGCGCGATGGTCCCCGCCAAGGAGGCGCAGCGGATCATGGACGACCTGTACGAGATCGGCGCCCGCGCCATCCTCACCACCGCCATCCACGCCTGCCGCCTCTGACGGCCGCCGGGCCCGCACGCCCACCAGGCCTCTGACGGCCGGGCCCGCGCCCACCAGGACCGCACGCCCACCAGGCACCTTCAGGCACCACCGAGGAACCCCCGATGTCCCAGACCGCACCGCCCGCCCTCCCGGTCACCTTCCGTCCCGGGCGCACCCGGGCCGTCCTGCTGACCATGAGCGTCGCGATCTTCGTGGTCATCACCGCCGTCGCGATGATGCTGGAGCGGCTGGGACCGGGGGAGCGCGCCAGCTTCGTGTTCACCGCCCTGCTGCTGTCCGGGGTCCTCGTCCTGCTCAGCCGCCCCAAGGTCGTCGCCGACGACGAGGGCGTCACGGTCGTCAACATCGTCAGGAGCCGGCGCCTCGCCTGGGCGGAGATCCTCAAGGTCAACCTCCGCCCCGGCGACCCCTGGGTCTTCCTCGACCTCAGCGACGGCACCAGCCTCCCGGCGCTCGGCATCCAGCCCGGCATCGCCAAGGAAGCGGCCATCCGCGACGCCCGCGCCCTGCGGCTCCTCGCGGACAGCCACGGGACGGGCTCGGAAACCTCCTGAGACCCCGAGTCGGACCGGGGCGAACCCCGGTCCGTCCCCCATCCGGGGCCGACCCCCTGCCCCTCGGGGCGTTCACGTGACTACTCTGGAGACGGTGGTGCCGAGCGGCACCACCGTCTCGCGTGTGCAGGGCCGCTGCCGCGGCCCGCGAGACCACCCTTCGACCCGAGGAGTGACTCCCTCCAGCAATGGACGGATCGTCCGGTAGTACATGCGCCGCCCCCTCCCTGGAGGCGGCGGCATGATCATCTCCCTTCTGCTGCTCTTCGCGGCCTTCGTCCTGATCCTCGCCAACGGCTTCTTCGTGGCCGCCGAGTTCGGCCTCGTGACCGTCGAGCGCGCCGAGGCCGAGCGGGCGGCGGCCGACGGCGACCGGCGTGCCCGCACCGTCGTCACGGCGCTGCGCGAGCTGTCCTTCCAGCTCTCCGGCACCCAGCTCGGCATCACGATCACCTCGCTGGTCGTCGGCATGCTCGCCGAGCCCGCGCTCGCCGGGCTGCTGCACGGGCCGCTCACCGCGACCGGACTGCCCGAAGGGGCCGTCTCCGGCATCTCGGTGGTGTTCGGCATGCTGCTCGCCTCCGCTGTCCAGATGGTGGTCGGCGAGCTCGTCCCGAAGAACTGGGCGGTCTCCCGGCCGCTCCAGGTCGCCCGCTTCGTCGCCACCCCGCAGCGCCGCTTCTCGGCGCTGTTCCGGCCGGTGATCTCCCTGCTCAACCGGGTCGCCAACCGGCTGGTCCGGCTCCTGGGCGTCGAGCCCACCGAGGAGCTGGACTCGGTCCGCACCCCCGGCGAGCTCGTCTCGCTGGCCCGGCACTCCGCCCAGGCCGGCGCGCTCGAACAGAACACCGCCGACCTCTTCGTACGGACCCTGACCCTCGGCGGCCTCACCGCCGAACAGGTCATGACACCGCGCGTGAAGGTCAGCGCCCTCCAGTGGGACGCCACCGCGGCCGACGTCGTCAACCTCACCCGGGCCACCGGCCTCTCGCGCTTCCCGGTCTACCGCGACCGCATCGACGAGATCGTCGGCATGGTCCACCTCAAGGACGCGCTCGCCGTCGCCCCGCACGCCCGCCTGCGCACCCCCGTCGGACGGATCGCGGTCCCGCCGCTCCTCGTCCCCGAGACGCTGCCCGCCCAGACGCTCCTGGAGCGGCTGCGCCGGGAGCAGCCGATCGCGGTGGTCGTCGACGAGTACGGCGGCACGGCCGGCGTCGTCACCCTGGAGGACATCGTGGAGGAGCTCGTCGGCGAGGTCCGCGACGAGCACGACACCGCCGCCGACGGGCGGCCCGAGCTGGCCGCGGCGCCCGCCGAGGACGGCCGCCCCGCGTGGGAGGCCGACGGCTCCTGCCGGGTCCACACCCTGCGCCGGATAGGCCTCGACGTGCCCGACGGGCCGTACGAGACCGTCGCCGGGCTCGTCGCCGACCTCCTCGGGCGCATTCCGGCCCCCGGGGACCGGGCAGAGCTGCCCGGCTGGCGGCTCTCGGTGCGCCAGGTCGACCGCTACCGCGCCGAGCGGGTCCGGATCGTCCGCACGGCCCCCGACCCGGACCTGACCGGGACACCGGCCTCCGGTTCGGACCTGGTGGGGGCCTCGGCCTCCGGCCCGAGCACGGCCGGGGCACCGGCCTCCGGTTCGGAGCCGGTCGGGGCCTCGGCCTCAGGGCCGGGCTCCGGGCCGGGCTCCGGGCCGGGCGCGGCGGGCGTCGCCCCGGTGCCCGTTCCGGCGGAGGCGGGCCGATGAGCACCCTGCAACTCCTCTTCGCCGTCCTCCTGGTCCTCGCCAACGGCTTCTTCGTCGGGGCCGAGTTCGCCCTCGTCTCCGTCCGGCGCAGCCAGATCGAGCCGCTCGGCGGCGCCAGGGCCAAGCAGGTCCTGCACGGCCTGGAGAACCTGCCGCAGATGATGGCCGCCGCCCAGTTCGGCATCACCGTCTGCTCCCTGACGCTCGGCGCCGTCGCCGAGCCGACCGTCGCCCGGCTCCTCGAACCGGTCTTCCACGTGGCCGGCGTCCCGGAGGGGCTGATCCACCCGCTCGGCTACGTCATCGCCCTCGCCGCGGTCGTCTTCCTCCACCTCGTCATCGGCGAGATGGTCCCGAAGAACCTGGCGATGGCGGACCCCGAGCGCACCGCCCTCTGGCTCGCCCCCGGCCTCGTCGGCTTCGCCCGGCTGTGCCGGCCGGTCACGGCCGCGCTCGGGGCCTGCGCCCGGCTGGTCCTGCGGGCGTTCAAGGTCGAGCCGAAGGACGAGGTGGAGGCGGTCTTCACCAGCGCCCAGCTCGGCCGCCTCGTGGAGGACGCGGGCCAGGCGGGGCTGCTCGACCCGGTCGAGCAGGAGCGCCTGGAGGACGCCCTCGAACTGGGCAGCCGCCCGGTGACGGACGTCCTCATCGCCCCCGCCTCCCTCGTCACGGTCCCGCCGTCGGTCACCCCGCGCGAGATCGAGGAGCTGACCGTACGGACCGGGTACTCCCGCTTCCCGGTCCGCGCCGAGGGCCGGACGACCTTCATGGGCTTCGTGCACGTGAAGGACGTCCTGGACCTGGAGGAGCGGGAGCGGGCGGTGCCGCAGCGGCTGTGGCGCCCGATGGCGACGCTCCGCGCGGAGCTGCCGCTCGACGACGCCCTCACCGTGATGCGCCGTGCCGCCACCCATCTGGCGCAGGTCGCGGACGGCTCGGGCCGGGTCCTCGGCCTGGTCGCCCTGGAGGACGTCCTGGAGATGCTGGTGGGCGAGGTCCGCGACCCCGCGCACCGCGTCCAGCCGGCCCCGGCACAGCGTGTCCAGCCGGCCCCGGCGCGCACGGCCCGGTGACCCGGGATCCGGGAGCCGGCGACCGGTGATCCGGGGCCCCTGTGACCTGGGGGCCCGGTGACCCAGGGCTCCGGTGCCCCTGGGCTCCGGTGATCCGTGGCCCCCTAGTACCCCGGCGGCTCCTGCTGCGGGCCGCGGTCGACCGGACCGCGGCCCGACAGGACCTCGCCGTACGCCTGCATGAGGTCGGCGAGCCGGAGGGTGGCGAGGTCCTCCCTGCCCGGGGTCCCCGGGTATCCGGAGAGCCGCAGGTCCCGGTAGGCGCAGGACTTCTCGTACAGGGTGCGCAGGAAGCGGCCGTTGCCGAGCTCGTCGATCCAGCCCTGGTCGACGACGTGCCCGCTGATCGAGCGGAGCTCGTCGAGCGCCTCCTCGTCCCAGCAGTCCCCGTTGGCCGCCGCGAGGACCTCGCCGATGGCGGTGAGTTCCAGCGGACGGTACGAGGGGAAGTCGACGCGGGTGGTGAACCGGGAGGACAGGCCGGGGTTGGTGCTGAGCAGCCGGTCCATGCCCTCGGGGTAGCCGGCCAGGATGACCACGAGGTGGTCGCGGTTGTCCTCGGCCCGCTTCAGGAGCACCTGGAGGGCCTCGTCCCCGTAGGCGTCGCCCTTGCTGTAGCCGGTGTTGGAGAGCGCGTAGGCCTCGTCGACGAACAGCACCCCGCCGACCGCCGAGTCGATCAGCTCGTTGGCCTTGACCGCCGTCTGGCCCAGGAACTCGCCGACCATGTCGGCCCGTTGGGCCTCCACGAGATGGTCGCCGCCGAGCAGCCCGAGGGCGTAGAACACCCGGCCGAGGATCCGGGCGACCGTGGTCTTCCCGGTGCCCGAGGGGCCGGAGAAGACGAAGTGGCGCTTGGGCGGCTGGACCGGAAGGCCCTGCCCGGCCCGGAGCCGTGCCATCTCCAGCTGGGCCGAGAGCGCTTTGACCTGGCGCTTGACCGGTTCGAGCCCGACCATGCCCTCCAGTTCGGCGAGCGCCTCCGCGAGGAGCGCCGGATCGGTGGGCCCGGCCGGGAAGCGCGGCGGCGCGGGCTGCCCGGGCAGCGGGGCCTTCTGCCGTACGGTCTCCGGCGGTACGACGGGGGCGGCCGGCGGCACCGGTTCGGGCGCGAGCCGCAGCCCGTCGCCGAGACCGCCGGCCTCGGGATCGGTGCCCGGCACGGTGTCCACCGCGTCCTGCCCGAGGCCCCCGCCGAGGGTGCCCATCGCGACCGTGGCGAGCCCGGCCGGGTCGTCCACCCCGTCGTAGCCCTCGAAGCCGTCGTACTCGGCGATCGCCGCGAGCCGGGCGGCCGTGTCCATGAACGCCGGGTCGATCCGGTGCACGGCCCGGTAGAGGGGCAGCGCGGCGGCGCTGCGCCCGGTGCCCTCGTGGGCGCGGGCGAGCCAGTAGCGCAGCTCCTTGCGCTGCGGCTGCTCGCTGCGGCACCGCATCAGCGAGGCCGACAGGAGCGGCTCGGCCTGGCTGTACATCTCCAGGCGCACCCGGGCCATGCCGCCGAAGAGCCCGGCCTCGATGCCGAGCAGCGGGTCGTCGACGAGGGGCTCGGTGTGCCGGACGAGCTGGTCCCAGTCCTTCACGAGATAGGCGCGGCAGGCGTGCAGGAAACGCACCTGCGGGTCGGTGTCGACCGGCGGGAGGCCCGCGAGGGCCCGGTCGAGCTCCGGCACATGGCGGCCGTCGAGCCAGTGGGAGGCGTGCGCGAGCAGCAGGTCGCGGGGGCTCTCCAGGACCGGTTGCACCCACCAGCCCAGCCAGTACCAGGAGTTGAGGGTGCGCCGGTACCGGGTCCGCTGCTCGCCGAAGCGCTCGCGGTTGCGGTACATGCGCAGCAGCGCGGTCGTGGTGTCGACCCGGAGCGCGTGCAGCCCGAGCCAGGCGTCCGCCATCCCGGGGTCGATCCGTACCGCCGTCCGGAACTCGTCCTCCGCCTGCGGATACGCGCCCATCGTGTAGGCGTCGACTCCGCGCAGCCAGGCGAGCTCGGCCGGGGCCTGCGAGCCCTGCGTGCCGATGTCCATCGGGTCCCCCACAACCGTCATCGCATGGACGGGATTTGACCGCACCTGGGGGCATCGTACCTGCGCAGGGGGTGCGCGCTTAAGGAGAAGCGCATGATCCGGAAGCGGTGACCCTGGGTGAGCGTCAGGGGGCGCGAAGGGGGTGGAAGGGGGCTCGGAGGGGGCTCGAAGAGGGCTTCCGAGGGCAGAACGAAGCCCCCGATCACGGGGGAACAACCGGGGGCTTCGTGTCCGCGGCGGCTCCGAAAAGCCGCACATTCAGAACGTAAGACCTGTACGCCCCCTCGGTCAAGCGAAGTTGAGGGACTTGCGGAGGCGGGCCTCCACCCCCTCAGATCACGGACGGGAAGCCGTCACCGTGCGTGATGATCTGGTGCGCGCCCGCTGTCACGGCCGGCCCTGGAAGCCAGTCGTACCCCTCCCGGCACTCCCGTACCAGGGTGTCGGCGAAGGGCCGCGAGGGGTCCTCGGCGAAATGGCGAGTCTCCGCCACGGTCCAGCCGTCCCAGAAGGAGGCCTGCTCCGAACCGTCGCGCCGCCGCCCGCGCGCCCAGGAGTCCTCGGCGGCGCGCTCCATCCACAGCAGCCACGCCAGGAACGGCCGCACCACCCGCCGGCCGGCGCCGACGCCCTCGACGAGGACCACCGGGGCCGGGGGCAGCGCCCGCGCCTCCCCGAAGCGCCGCAGCCGCCAGTCGTACGGGCGGTAGCAGGCGGTCTCGCCCCGGGAGAGCGGCTCCAGGACCTGCTCCCGCAGCCGGCCGGTCCACGCGAAGAGCTCCTCGTGGGTGGCGAGGTCGTCGAGGTGGAGGACGGGGGCGTCGCCGAGGGCGGCGGACAGCCGGGCCGCCAGGGTGGACTTGCCGGAGCCCGCGTGGCCGTCGACCGCCACCAGCCGGACCGGTCCGCAGGAGGGCGGCAGCCGGAGCAGCGCGCGGGCCGCGCGGTCGAGGTCGTTCATGGCCCCAGCGTAGGGGAGCGGGGGACCGTCGCAGGTCAGCGAGGTGCCGCCGCCAGTGGTGAAGACCAATATTGGTGCGGCGACGCGAGCCGAAGTGCTGGCGGAGGCCCCCGCCGGCCGGGATAGTGGGCCCGCGCAGCCCCGTCCGTCCACCGGTGCGGAGGCAGTACGCCCTGCCCCGGCACCGTCGCACGCCCACCGTTCTCGACTGGGGGTCACCGCCCATGACCAGCTCCACCCCGCGCAGAACCGTCCTCGCCGCGGCGCTCGCGGCCGCCGCGGGAACGGCCGCCGCCGCTCCCGCCACCGCCGCGGACCCCGCGACCGCCGCCGACCCCGGCCTCACCGCGCCCGACGGCGCGGCCGACGGCGCCGAGCGGGGCCACGCCCCCGCCGCCGGGCTCGTCGACAACCGCTTCTGGTCCTCGTACACGGACTGGAGGTGCGGTGCGGCGGCCGGTACGAAGGCGGTCGCCGGCCTCCGGCCCGGCCTGGTCCTCACCACCCCCGCCGGGCGCGTCGACTACACCGACCCGCACACCGGACGCACCTCCGCCTGGGAGTACGCGAGCTGGACCTCGCCCGTCCACACCCCGGCCGTGCCCGCCACCGAGGTCATCGCCTCCTGGAACGCCGCCACCCCGCCCGGCACCTGGCTCCAGGTCGAACTGTCCGGCACGTACTCCGACGCCACCACCACCCCCTGGTACGTGATGGGCCGCTGGGCCTCCGGCGACGGCGACATCCGCCGCACCTCGGTCGACGACCAGACCGACGGCAGGAGCACCGTCTGGACCGACACCTTCGCGATCGACGACGCCGCGAGCGGCCTGCGGCTGCGCTCGTACCGGTTGCGCCTCACCCTCTACCGCGCCCCCGGGACCGACCTCACCCCGACCGTCTGGCGGATCGGCGCCATGGCCTCGGACATCCCGGACCGCTTCACCGTCCCGGCCACCGAGCCGGGCCTCGACCACGAGCTGGACGTCCCGCGCTACTCGCAGAACACCCACGTCGGCCAGTACCCCGAGTACGACAACGGCGGCGAGGCCTGGTGCAGCCCGACCTCCTCCCAGATGATCGTCGAGTACTGGGGACGCCGCCCCTCCGCCGAGCAGCTGGCCTGGGTGAACCCGGCCTTCGCCGACCCACAGGTCTGCCACGCGGCCCGCTTCACCTACGACCACCAGTACCAGGGCTGCGGCAACTGGCCCTTCAACGCCGCCTACGCGGCCGCCTACCCCGACATGAACGCCGTGGTCACCCGGCTGCGCTCGCTCACGGAACTGGGATTGCTGGTCCGCGTCGGCATCCCGGCCATAACGTCCCAGTCCTTCCGCAAGGAGGAACTGACCGGAGCCGGCTACGGCACCTCGGGCCACCTGATGACCGTCATCGGCTTCACCGCGGACGGCGACGTCATCGCCAACGACCCGGCCTCCCCCAGCAACGAGGCCGTCCGCCGGGTCTACCGGCGGCGCGAGTGGGAGAACATCTGGCTCCGCACCAAGCGCTACAACGCGAGCGGCAAAGTGGTGTCCGGCACAGGAGGGGTCTGCTACCTCTACTTCCCCGAGCGCCCCTCGGCCGCGCAGCGCAAGGCGCTGGAGGCCCTCGGCATCATCTGACGCGGCCCGGCGGCCCCGGGGGACGTGACCGACGTCTCTACCCCCGGGCCGCCCCGGTGTCGCAAGGTGGTCGGCATGACCTCCACCACCCTCCCCCGCCTCCTCGTCCGCGCTCGGACGGGCGGCCCCCGCGACGACGGCCCCAAGATCCTGGAGCACGTCCTCGGCTGGACCCTGGTCGTCCTGCTCGCCGTCCTCGTCACCCGGGCGGGCCTCATGTGAGGTCGCCGTGACCGGCGGCCGTCCGCGCGGATCCCCGGCGTCGGCTCGGCCCGCCGCTCGTGTGCGTGCTCGGAATCGGCTCGGCCCGGCGTCCGTGTCCGTTCTCGGCGGCGGCCCTGCGACCGTGTGCACCTCCGGCGTCGGCTCCGCCCGGCAACCGTGTGCATCCCCGGTGTCCGCGTGATCCTCCGGGCCGGAACGGGCATACTCCCCGCGATCTCGGCACTCCGCGCGCACCCGTGCGCCCGGCAGGGAGGAGCGTCCGGCCATGACCGACAGCGCCGCGGACGGCGTGGAACGCCGGCTGCCCACCGACGAGGCCCGGGAACTGCTCTCCCTGGTGCGTGACATCGCCCGGCGTGAGATCGTCCCGCGCGCCGCCGAGGAGGAGGCCGCCGGCCGCTTCCCTCGCGAGCTGTTCGCGCTGCTCTCCCGCTCCGGGCTGCTCGGACTGCCGTACGACCCCGAGCACGGCGGGGGAGGTCAGCCGTACGAGGTCTACCTCCAGGTCCTGGAGGAGCTCGCCGCCGCCCGGCTCACCGTCGGGCTCGGGGTGAGCGTCCACACCCTGGCCTGCCACGCGCTCGCGGGCTTCGGCACCGACGAGCAGCGGGCCGCGCACCTGCCCGCGATGCTGGGCGGCGGCCTCCTCGGCGCGTACTGCCTCTCCGAACCCTCCGCCGGATCGGACGCGGCGGCCCTGCGGACCCGCGCCGTCCGGGACGGCGGGGACTGGGTCGTCGACGGCACCAAGGCCTGGATCACCCACGGCGGGATCGCGGACTTCTACACGGTCATGGCCCGTACCGGCGGGCCGGGCGCGCGCGGCATCACGGCCTTCCTGGTGCCGGGGGACGCGCCGGGGGTGGGCGCCGCCCCGCCCGAGCGGAAGATGGGCATGAAGGGCTCCCCGACCGCGCAGCTCCACTTCGACGGGGTGCGGGTCGCCGACGACCGGCGTCTCGGCGCGGAGGGGCAGGGCTTCGCGATCGCGCTCGACGCCCTGGACTCCGGACGGCTCGGCATCGCCGCCTGTGCCGTGGGGCTGGCCCAGGCGGCCCTGGACGAGGCCGTCGGGTACGCCAGGGAGCGCCGCCAGTTCGGCCGGTCGATCGCCGACTTCCAGGGGCTGCGCTTCCTGCTCGCCGACATGGCCACCCGGATCGAGGCGGGCCGGGCGCTGTACCTGGAGGCGGCGCGGCTCCGGGACGAGGGGCGGCCCTTCGGGCGGCGCGCGGCGATGGCCAAGCTCTTCTGCACGGACGCCGCCATGCAGGTCACGACGGACGCGGTGCAGGTGCTCGGCGGCTACGGCTACACGGCGGACTTCCCCGTGGAGCGGTATCTGCGCGAGGCGAAGATGCTCCAGATCGTCGAGGGGACCAATCAGATCCAGCGCGTGGTCATCGCCCGTCACCTGGTCGGACCAGAGTCCCGCTGACGCGTACGGTGCGGTCCGCCCAGACCGGTCCGGCGGCGAGCCTGGTCCACTCCTGGTCGCGGTGGCCGGGCAGGGTGCGGCCCTGGCTGGCCCAGAGGGAGAGCACGTCCCGGTAGATGGGCGGGTCGGCGGGGGGCTTCACCTGCGGCTGGGTCTGCGCCTGTCCCTGCATCGGCACGGGGACCGGGACGGGCACGGGGGGCGGCGCGGACCTGGTGGTCGGCGCGGACCTGGTGGTCGACGCCGTCATGGAGGCCGACGCCGCCATGGTGGTCGGCGCGGGCGCCGGGGAGAGCGCCGGTGCCGGGGCGGGAGCCGGTGCCGGGCTCGGTGCCGGCTCCGTCGACGGCGACTGAGGAACCGATTCTTCACCGTGCGGTTCGGCCTGCCGGTGCCGACCGTAACCGCTGGGAGTGGTGTACAGCGTGGTCATGCCCGAACCAACGCGTCCCGACGGCCGGGGTCACCGCCGAGCGGATTCGAGCGGCAGTTCGCCCGGTACCCGGTGCACGACTCTGGCCCCCCGAACGGGACCTGACGTACCGTCATATCCCACTCGCCGCTCAGGAGGTCAGCCGTGGACGACGACCGGCCCGTCGCGCTCGACGAATACCCCGTGCACCAGGCACCGCTCTCGATGAAGCACCACGTCAGCGGCGACCGGAACGCCTACGACCGGTGCATCTTCCACGTCTTCGACCACACCGGCCGGGCCCTGCTCATCGCCGGTCTCGGCGTCTACCCCAACACCGGGGTCGTCGACGCCTACGCCACCCTGCGCACCGGCGACCGGCTGCACGCCGTCCGCGCCTCCGACGCCCTCGGCGACGACCGGACGGACCTCTCCGTCGGCCCGCTGACCATCACCGTCGACGAACCCCTCCGACGCCTCTCCCTGCACTGCGCGGCCGACCCCGACGACCCGGACGGGCTCTCCTTCGACCTCACCTGGACCGGCGACTTCCCCGCCGTCTGGGAGCCCCACCACACCCAGCGCCACGGCGGCCGGCTCACCCTCGAAGGCCGCCGCTTCGTCCAGGCCGGACACTGCGCGGGGACCATCAGGGCCGGCGGCGAGGAGTTCGCCGTCACGGCGGGGGAGTGGACCGGCACCCGCGACCGCAGCTGGGGCGTCCGCCCCCTCCCCGGCGAAGAACCCGGCCGCGCCGCCGAGTTCCGTCCCGAGGGCTTCTACTGGCTCTGGATCCCGATGCGCTTCGAGGACCGCTTCCTCATGGTCATCGCCCAGGAGGAAGCCGACGGCTACCGCACCCTCAACGAGGCCCTCCTCGTGCGGAACGGCCACCGCGACACCCAGCTCGGCTGGCCCCGCACCGACATCACGTACCGCCCCGGCACCCGCCACCCCGAGCGGGCCACCGTCCACCTCGCCGACCCGGCCGGAAAGCCACTGGAGATCGGCGTCGAGATCCTCGCCTCCTCCCCGCTCGCCGTCGGCGCCGGCTACCCGCCCGCCACCGACTGGCAGCACGGCAGCTGGCAGGGCCGCGGCTGGACCGACCGCCGCGTCTACGACCTCTCCGACCCCGCCGCCCACCCCGTGGCCGCGTACGGCGTCACCGACCACGCCGCCCGCTTCACCCTCGACGGCCGCACCGGGTACGGCATCTTCGAACACGGCTCCTTCGGCCGCCACGACCCCAGCGGCTTCGCCGACCACACCTCGACAGCCGGCTGAGGAGGCCGATGTGGCAACCGCCCCGCGTCCCCGCACCACCACCCGCGACCCCGAGGAGCTCGGCCGGCGGCTCACCGCCTGGCTGGACCGGCGGCTGCCCGGTGCCAGGGTCACCGGCCTCGCCGTCCCCGGCTCCAACGGCATGTCCAGCGAGACCCTGCTCTTCGACCTCGACCACCCGGACGCCCCCGTCCGCGGCTGCGCCCTGCGGCTCGCCGCCGACCCCGCCGCGTACACCGTCTTCCCCGTCTACGACATGGCGCGCCAGCACCGGGTGATGCGCCTCGTCGGCGAGCACACCGACGTCCCCGTGCCGCGCGTGCTCTGGCTGGAGGAGGACCCGGAGCCGCTCGGCGCCCCCTTCTTCGTGATGGCCCGCGCCGAGGGCCGCGTCCCGCCGGACGTCATGCCCTACACGTACGAGGGGAACTGGCTGCACGCCGCCACGGACGCCGAACGCGACCACCTGGAGGCCGAGTCCGTCTCCGTACTGGCCAGGCTGCACGACCAGTTCCCCGCGAAGGAGGCCGAGTTCCTGCTGCCCGAAGGCGCCGGGAGCCCACTGCGCCGGCACGTCGACGCCCAACGCGCCTACTACTCCTGGGTCGTGGAGGGACTCGCACCCTCACCCCTCATCGAGTCGGCCTTCGACTGGCTGGAGGAGCACTGGCCGGCCGACGAGGGGCCCGCCGTCCTCGGCTGGGGCGACGCGCGCATCGGGAACATCGTCTACGACGGATTCACGCCCGCCGCCGTCCTCGACTGGGAGATGGCGGCGTACGTCCCCCGCGAGGTCGACCTCGGCTGGACCGTCTACCTGCACCGCTTCTTCCAGGACCTGACCGTCGGCTTCGGCCGGCCGGGGCTGCCCGACTTCCTGCGGCGCGACGCGGTCGAGCGGCGGTACGCGGAACTGACCGGCCACACCCCGCGCGACATGGAGTTCCACACGCTCTACGCGGCGCTGCGGCACGCGATCGTGATGCTCAGGATCGCGTACCGCCAGGCCCACTTCGGCGAGGTCGAGGTGCCCGGTGACCCCGACGGCCTGATCCTGCACCACGCCACGCTCGCGGCGATGGTGCGGGGAAGCTACTGGTAGCCGGACGACTCAGGCCGCGCGCCGCATCTGCGGCACCCGGATCGGACGCGAGCCCGGACCGCCGACGTGCGAGAAGGGCTGCGTGCGCCAGTCGAGGCCCTGGGGGAGCGTCAGGAGCAGTGCGGTGTCCTGCTCCTGGACCCCCAGCACGTCGTCGGCGGGGCGGGCGTCCGCGGCCGGGAGGCCCGTGCCCGGGCAGACCGTCAGGACGAAGGGGTTCCACGGCGACGGGCAGAGCGCGTGCTCCGGCAGCGCGTCCTCGTCCGCGAGCAGCGCGATGGGCTGCACGCACTCCGGGCAGACGACCCGGAACATCTCAAAGGTGTCGTACGCGTCGAGCTCGTCGGACGTGTCGACCGATTCAACAGGCTCCTGCATTGGGAATCTCCCCCTCGGCTGGGTCGGCCGGATCTGTGCGGCCTCGACCACAGCAAGCACTTCCCATGCGGAACTCCGCATAACCGTGAGGCGGCGCCCCGGGCCGGGCGCAAACCTGTGGCGTTCGTCACATGCCCGTCGCAGGTGCCCCGTGACGGCCCATAGCGCCCCATACGGGCCGCCCCCGGCTGTGCCCCCGGCCCCGCGGAGCAATAGGGTCACCGCATGGAGGAGCTGGATCGTCAGATCGTGGAGTTGCTCGTCAAGGACGGGCGCATGAGCTACACCGACCTGGGCAAGGCCACGGGCCTGTCCACGTCGGCGGTGCATCAGCGCGTCCGCCGGCTGGAGCAGCGCGGGGTCATCCGCGGCTACGCCGCCGTCGTCGACCCGGAGGCCGTGGGCCTGCCGCTCACCGCCTTCATCTCGGTCAAACCCTTCGACCCCAGCGCCCCCGACGACACCCCCGACCGGCTCGCCGACATCCCGGAGATCGAGGCCTGCCACAGCGTCGCGGGCGAGGAGAACTACATCCTCAAGGTCCGCGTCGCCACCCCGCTGGAGCTGGAGCACCTGCTCACCCGCATCCGCTCCCAGGCCGGGGTCTCCAGCCGCACGACCGTCGTCCTGTCCACGCCGTACGAGGCCAGGCCGCCGCGCATCTGACGTGCCCGGGGCCACCGGGGGGACCTGCCGGACGAACCGCGTCCCGGCAGGTCCTAGCCTGGTGCCATGAGCGAGTCCATGCCTCCCGCGTCTCCCGGCGACCACCGCACCGTGCTGCTGCGCGGTGGAGAAGTCCACAGCCCCGCCGACCCCTTCGCCACCGCCATGGTGGTGGAGCGCGGTCACGTCGCCTGGGTGGGCTCGGAGGGCGCGGCCGACGCCTTCGCGTCCGGCGTGGACGAGGTCGTCGACCTGGAGGGCGCGCTCGTCACCCCGGCGTTCGTCGACGCGCACGTGCACACCACCGCCACCGGCTTCGCCCTCACGGGGCTCGACCTGTCCTCCGCCGCCTCGCTCGCCGAGGCCGCGGAGCTGATCCGGGCGCACGCCGCCGCCCGCCCCGAGGACCGCATCCTCATCGGCCACGGCTGGGACGCCTCCCGCTGGCCCGAGCGCCGCCCGCTCACCCGGGCCGAGCTCGACGAGCTCACCGGCGGCCGCCCGCTCTACCTGACCCGGATCGACGTCCACTCGGCCGTCGTCACGACCGCCCTCCTCGACCTCGTGCCCGGCATCCGCGACCTGGACGGCTTCCACGACGGGCAGCGCCCGCTCACCGGCGACGCCCACCACGCCGTGCGCGCGGCCGCCTTCGCCGCCGTCTCCCCGCTCCAGCGCACCGAGGCGCAGCGCGCCGCCCGGCTGCGGGCCGCCTCCCTCGGCATCGGCACCCTGCACGAGTGCGGCGGTCCGCAGATCTCCTCCGAGGAGGACTTCACCGGACTCCTGGACCTCGCGCGCGAGGAGGCAGGGCCCCGGGTCGTGGGCTACTGGGCCGACCTCGACGTCGAGCGGGCGAGGGCCCTGGGCGCCCTCGGCGCGGCCGGCGACCTGTTCGCCGACGGCTCCCTCGGCTCCCACACGGCCTGCCTCCACGAGCCGTACGCCGACCACGCCGGGCACAGCGGCTCGGCCCACCTGGACGCGGCCACCATCGCCCTGCACGTCGTCGCCTGCACCGAGGCGGGCCTCCAGGCCGGTTTCCACGCCATCGGGGACGCGGCGGTGACCGCGGTCGTCGAGGGGGTCAGGACCGCCGCCGAGAAGCTCGGCCCGGCCCGGATCCGGGCCGCCCGGCACCGCGTCGAGCACGTCGAGATGCTCACCCCCGAGACGATCGCCGCCTTCGCCGAACTGGGCCTCACCGCCTCCGTCCAGCCCGCCTTCGACGCCCTCTGGGGCGGCGAGGAGGGCATGTACGCCGACCGGCTCGGCGCCGAGCGGGCCCGCACCCTCAACCCGTACGCCGCGCTGCTGCGCGCCGGGGTGCCGCTGGCCTTCGGCTCCGACAGCCCGGTCACCCCGCTCGACCCGTGGGGCACCGTCCGGGCCGCCGCCTTCCACCGGACCCCCGAGCACCGGATCTCCGTCCGGGCCGCCTTCACCGCCCACACCCGGGGCGGCTGGCGGGCCGTGGGCCGGGACGACGCGGGGACGCTGGTCCCCGGCGCCCCCGCCGACTACGCGGTCTGGCGCACCGAGGAGCTCGTCGTCCAGGCGCCCGACGACCGGGTCGCCCGCTGGTCCACCGACCCGCGCTCCGGAACGCCCGGTCTGCCCGATCTGTCGCCCGGCGCGGATCTCCCCGTCTGCCTGCGGACGGTGGTGCACGGGCAGACGGTGTTCGTACGGCCGAACGACTGATACAGGGGCATTTCGGACCCCGGGCGACGTTCCGTACGTCTGTCCCCGACCTGCGGATTCTCCCCTCCGGCCTGGCCTTTTGAGGGGTCTCCGCAGGTCAAGTCGGTGTTGACAGTCGCCCGCCGGGGGCGGGTAGGTTCACCGCGTCCACCACAGGACGTCCGACCGGACCGCCCCCACGCCGCAGCCGAACGCCGCCCGCGCCTCGGCCGCGAGGGAAGGTCTCTCCGGCGGAAGGTGCGACCCGGGTGGGGCCCGGACGTTCAGTAGACAACGGCTCTCGGTCGACCCGCAGCCAGCGGATCCCAGGTCGGACCGAAGGACGTCGGGCCCCGCACCGCACCTCGCCCGCCCCTGTGGCCCCTTCCGTCCGGTCTGTCACCCGGACCACTCGACCCGCCGCACCGGAGCACGCCGGAGACCTCGCTATGGTGGGGTCCTGCGTATGTATCCGAAGGGGCAGTAGTGAACGACGGTGGCCAGAGGCGTTACGGCCCGCTCGGCAAGGCCTTGGTGATCATTCCGACCTACAACGAGGCGGAGAACATCAAGCCGATCGTGGCGCGGGTGCGGGAAGCCGTGCCCGAGGCGCACGTTCTCGTCGCGGACGACAACAGCCCCGACGGCACGGGCAAGTTCGCGGACGAGATCGCGTCCGAGGACGACCACGTGCACGTCCTGCACCGCAAGGGCAAGGAAGGGCTCGGCGCCGCCTACCTCGCCGGTTTCCGGTGGGGCATCGAGCACGGCTACGGCGTCCTCGTCGAGATGGACGCCGACGGCTCCCACCAGCCCGAGGAGCTCCCGCGGCTGCTCACCGCCCTCAAGGGCGCGGACCTGGTCCTCGGCTCCCGCTGGGTGCCGGGCGGCCGGATCGTGAACTGGCCGAAGTCCCGCGAGTTCATCTCCCGGGGCGGCAGCCTCTACTCGCGCGTGATGCTCGACGTGCCGATCCGCGACGTCACCGGCGGCTACCGGGCCTTCCGCAAGGAGACCCTGGAGGGCCTGGGCCTGGAGGACGTGGCCTCGGCGGGCTACTGCTTCCAGGTCGACCTGGCCCGCCGCGCGGTCGCCGCCGGCTTCCACGTGGTCGAGGTCCCGATCACCTTCGTGGAGCGCGAGGTCGGCGACTCGAAGATGAGCCGCAACATCGTCGTCGAGGCGCTGTGGCGGGTCACCGGCTGGGGCCTGACGGCGCGTGCGGAGAAGGTCGGCAAGCTGCTCGGCCGCAAGCCCTCCTGACGTCCGTACGGCTCCTTCCGTACTGATCCTTCCTTTACGACGTTCCGGCGGGGCGCCAGGCACACTGGGGTCCATGACGACCGGCGTACCGCCTTCCCCCGCCCCCAAGCGCTCACGCGCGCGTACGTTCCTCCCGCTCGGCGTCGCCGCCTGGCTGGTCCTGGAGATCTGGCTGCTCACGGTGGTGGCGGGCGCGGCGGGCGGGCTGACCGTCCTCGCCCTGCTCGTCGGCGGTGCCGTGCTCGGCGCCGCCGTGGTGAAGCGGGCGGGCCGTCGCGCCTTCCGCAACCTCACCTCGACCTTCCAGCAGGCCCAGGCGGCCGCGCGGACGGGCGTGGCGCCCTCGCCCGCCGACCGGGCCGGCGCGGACGACCGCAACGGCTTCCTGATGCTCGGCGGCCTGCTCCTGATGATCCCCGGCCTGCTCTCGGACGCGGCCGGTCTGCTCCTGCTGATCCCGCAGGTCCGCTCGTTCCTCGGGCGGTACGCGGAGAGGGCCGTCGAGCGCCGGATGGGCGCCGCACCTCCCGGCAGCCTCCAGGACGCCTTCCAGCAGGCCCGTATCCACCGCCCGGACGGAAAGGTGGTGCAGGGTGAGGTCATCCGCGAGGGGGCGCCCCAGGGCCCCCGTCGGCCCGAGGGGCCCCGTCCGCCGCTGACGCCCTGATCCCACGGCCGTGCCCCCGCCCTTCCGGGAGGGGGCACGGGAACGCCGCGGGGCCCGGTACACGATGTGTACCGGGCCCCGCGGCGTGGTGCTCTCGCGGCGGTCCGCTAGGCGGACTTGCGGCTGTCGCGCGGATGCACGGCGATGTTCATGGCACCGGAGCGCAGGACGGCCAGCCTCTCGGCGAGGACCTCCTCCAGCTCCTCGCGGGTGCGGCGCTCCATGAGCATGTCCCAGTGCGTACGCGCAGGCTTGCCCTTCTTCTCCTCGGGTCCGTCCCCGTCCACCAGGAGTGCCTGGATTCCGCAGACCTTGCACTCCCACTCCGGCGGAATCTCCGCCTCGACCGAGAAGGGCATCTCAAAACGATGTCCCTTCTCGCATGCGTACTCCACCGCCTGGCGCGGGGCCAGATCGATGCCGCGGTCGGTCTCGTAGCTCGTCACCACGAGGCGCGTGCCGCGAAGAGCTCGCTCACTCATGAATCGTGCCTCCCGGGCTTGTCGCCCACAGGACAGGTGTCGCTGTCGTCGTTATCCGGTCAACGTCCGGTCGGCGGTAAAGATTCCCGTGCCGGGTCATGCGTCGCCCGTCGTGCCGCCCCTTGTTGTACCCACCAGTGCCCGTTTTGTCACATCTGGCGGCAGATGTGACCCGGTGTCTTCACCAAAGCAGCACGCAGTAACGGTCCGCCTGGCAGGCCAAACGCGTACACTACCGCCCTTTCACCGCCACGTCTAAATACGCTCGGGTATCGCGTTCCCCGCGGCCTCCACCGCACGCCTGACCGGAACCCGGGCGAGCAGCGTGAAGCCGACGGCGAAGAAGATCACCAGGGAGATGATGGCATCCCGGTAGCTTCCGGTCAGCTGATACGCGAGACCGAACACCAGCGGACCCAGCCAGCTGAGCCCCCGGTCGCTCATCTCGTACGCCGAGAAGTACTCCGCCTCCTTGCCGCGCGGCACCAGATGCGAGAACAGCGAGCGCGACAGGGCCTGGCTGCCGCCCAGGACCAGGCCGATCGCGGCCGCCAGGAAGTAGAAGAACACCGGCGAGCCGGCCGGCAGGAAGTACCCCGCCGCCAGGATCAGCGTCCAGACCGCCAACGAGCCCAGAATCGTTTTCTTGGCGCCGTACGACCGGGCGAGTCGCCCCATCCCGAGGGCCCCCGCCACCGCCAGCACCTGCACGAGCAGGACCGCCGTGATGAGCGTCGTCTGGTCCAGGTCCAGCTCCTCCGAGCCGTAGATCGAGGCCTGCGAGATCACCGTCTGCACGCCGTCGTTGTAGATGAGGTACGCGAGCAGGAAGGAGAGCGTCAGCGGATGCCGGCGCATGTCCCTCAGCGTGGCCCGCAGCTGGCCCCAGCCGCTGCCCACCGCGCCCTCGCCGGACCGTTCGGACCCCGCCGGACGGGCCCGCCGGTCGCGCAGCCGGCGCAGCGGCACCAGCGTGAAGGCGCCCCACCACACACCGGCCGAGGCCAGACAGACGCGGACCGCCTCGCCCTCCGTGAGGCCGAAGGAGTCGTGCCCCGAGTAGAGGACCAGGTTCAGGACGAGGACCAGCGCGCCCGACGTGTAGCCGAAGGCCCAGCCGCGCGAGGAGACCGCGTCCCGCTCGTCCGGCTCCGCGATCTGCGGCAGATAGGCGTTGTAGAGCACCATCGAGACCGACAGCGAGGCGTTCGCCACGATCAGCAGGAACGCGCCGAGGAGATACCGATCGCCCGCCAGGAAGAACATCCCCGCCGTGGCCGTCGCCCCCAGGTAGGCCGATGCCGCGAGCAGCGGCTTCTTCCGGCCCGTCCGGTCCGCGACCGCGCCGACCAGCGGCATCGCCAGGATCGCGACCACGAGCGAGGCCGACACGGTGTACGCGAAGAGCGAGCCCGCCCGCACCGGGATCCCCAGCGGGTGCACGAAGCCCTCGGCATCGGCCGCGGCCCGTGCCACCGACGTCAGGTAGGGGCCGAGGAAGACGGTGATCACGCTCGTCGAGTAGACCGAGCACGCGAAGTCGTAGAAGTACCACCCCCGCTGCTCGCGCCGCCGCTCGGCGGGGCCGGCGGCGTACTCCTCCGGCTCGATGGTGTCAGCGGTCACGGCCGCGCCCTCCTCGTTCGTCCCCGTGGCCGGGACGCGGCTCAGACCCACGCTCCCCGATCGGTGAGCACGCCGCGCAGCGTCTCCAGGTGATCGGTCATGATGCCATCGACACCCAGGTCGAGGAGAGAGTTCATCCGGGCCGGATCGTTCACCGTCCACACGTGGACCTGGAGTCCGCGCGCGTGCGCCTCCCGCACGAACCGGCGGTCGACCACCGGGACCCCGGCCTGGCGCTCCGGGACCTGCGCCGCCACCGCCCCGGCCCGCAGCGCCGCCGGGATCCCCCAGGAGCGCAGCCGCAGCCCGACCACTCCGCGCACCCCGTACGAGGTGGCCAGGACGGGGCCGGCCATCCGCTGGGCCCGCGCCACCCGGGACTCGGTGAAGGAGCCCACGCAGACCCGGTCCCAGGCCTTCCTCCTGCGGATCAGGTCGATCAGCGGGTACAGGGCCGACTCCGCCTTGACGTCCACGTTCCAGCGGGCCTCGGGGAACTCCTCCAGGAGGTCCGCGAAGAGCGGCAGCGGCTCCTTGCCGGCCACGCGGGCCTCCCGCACCGCCGCCCACGGCAGGTCGCGGATCCGGCCCGCGGCGTCCGTCACCCGGTCGAGGGTGGAGTCGTGGAACGCGACGAGCGCCCCGTCGGAGGTCGTGTGCACGTCGGTCTCGAAGTAGCGGTAGCCCGCCGCGGCGGCCCGGCGGAAGGCGGCCGCGGTGTTCTCCAGGCCGTCCGCCGTGCCGCCGCGATGGGCGAACGCGAGAGGGGAGGGGTGGTCGAGGTAGGGGTGGCGTACGCGAGTCACGGCCGCAGTATGGCGCCTTCCGGTGTCCCGATGGCGACCGAGGAGGGGACGGAGTCCGGCCCGGGGGTGAGCACGGGGCCGCCGGGGCCGGGCGTCGCACCGGCGGGAGCGGGCCCGGAAGCGGCCGTCGCGCCGCCGGGAACGGTGCCGGAGGCGGGCGCCGCCCCGGTGGAGTCCGGCTCCGGGAGGGCGAACCAGCGCAGGAAGAACTGGGCGAGCGGGCCGATCGCGAGCGCGTACAGGACCGTGCCGACACCGACCGAACCGCCGAGCAGGAAGCCGGTGGCGACCACCACGACCTCGATCGCCGTCCGCACCAGCCGGATGGACCGGCCGGTGAGCCGGTGCAGACCGGTCATCAGGCCGTCGCGCGGACCGGGCCCGAACCGCGCCGCGATGTACAGGCCGGTGGCGACACCGTTGAGGGCGATGCCGAGCACGAGCAGCGGCACCTGCCCGGCCAGGCCGTGGACGTCCGGGACCAGGGCCAGGGTGCCGTCCATCGCCAGGCCGATCACGAACACGTTGGAGACCGTGCCCAGCCCGGGCCGCTGACGGATCGGGAGCCAGAGCAGCAGCACCAACGCGCCGACGACGATCGACACCACGCCGATGGACAGCCCGGTCTTCTCGGCGAGGCCCTGGTGCAGGACGTTCCAGGGCTCCAGGCCGAGCCCGCTGCGCACGAGCAGCGCCGAGCTGGCCCCGTACAGCGTCAGTCCGACGTACAGCTGGACGAGCCGACGGGTGAGGTGCCGGCCGCGAAGACCGGAGGCGATGGACAAGGAACTGCCCCCCAAGGTGGTGGTAGTGGACTGACTCATGCCACTCTGTGGCGGGGGATCGGATGTCAACCATGGCCAATTCGAGGAAGGTGGACTGATTTCCATGGCTCAGTGGACTTCGGCGGTGGGACCGGCTCAGCTCGCCCGGCAGCTCCAGGCGCAGCAGCCCCGGCCCGCCGGACCCGGGACCCGCAAGCCGCCCGCCTACCGCGCCCTGGCCGACGGCATCCGGCTGCTCGTCCTGGAGGGCCGCGTCCCGGTCGCCGCCCGCCTGCCCGCCGAGCGGGAACTCGCCCTCGCGCTCACCGTCAGCCGCACCACGGTCGCCGCGGCCTACGAGGCGCTGCGCACCGAGGGCTTCCTGGAGTCGCGGCGCGGCGCCGGCAGCTGGACCGCCGTGCCCGCCGGGAACCCGCTGCCCGCGCGCGGCCTCGAACCGCTGCCCCCCGAGGCCCTCGGCTCGATGATCGACCTCGGCTGCGCGGCGCTGCCCGCGCCCGAGCCCTGGCTCACCCGGAGCGTCCAGGGCGCCCTGGAGGAGCTGCCGCCCTACGCCCACACGCACGGGGACTACCCGGCCGGGCTGCCCGCGCTGCGGCAGATGCTCGCCGACCGGTACACCGCGCGCGGGATCCCCACCATGCCCGAGCAGATCATGGTCACGACCGGCGCCATGGGCGCCATCGACGCCATCTGCCACCTCTTCGCCGGGCGGGGCGAGCGGATCGCCGTCGAGTCGCCCTCGTACGCCAACATCCTCCAGCTGATGCGCTCGGCCGGCGCCCGGCTGGTGCCCGTCGCCATGGCCGAGGGCCTCGGCAGCTGGGACCTGGGCCGCTGGCGGCAGGTGCTGCGGGACGCGGCGCCCCGGCTCGCGTACGTCGTCGCCGACTTCCACAACCCGACCGGCGCGCTCGCCGGCGAGGACCAGCGGCGGCAGCTCGTCGAGGCGGCCCGCTCGGCCGGCACGGTCCTCGTCGTCGACGAGACCATGGCCGAGCTGCACCTGGACGAGGGCCTGGAGATGCCCCGGCCGGTCTGCGCCTTCGACCCGGCGGGCGCCACCGTCCTCACGGTCGGCTCGGCCAGCAAGGCCTTCTGGGCGGGCATGCGCATCGGTTGGGTCCGGGCCGCCCCCGACGTCATCCGTTCCCTGGTGGCCGCGCGCGCGTACGCCGACCTCGGCACCCCCGTCCTGGAGCAGCTCGGCGTGAACTGGCTCATGCGGACGGGCGGTTGGGAGGAGGCCGTGAGCCTGCGCCGCGAGCAGGCCCGGGAGAACCGGGACGCGCTCGTCGCCGCCGTCCGCCGGGAGCTCCCGGAGTGGGAGTTCGCGGTCCCGCGCGGCGGTCTGACCCTCTGGGTCCGCACCGGCGGCCTGTCCGGCTCCCGGCTCGCCGAGGCCGGGGAGCGGGTCGGCGTCCGGGTGCCCTCCGGGCCCCGCTTCGGTGTCGACGGAGCCTTCGAGGGCTTCGTCCGGCTGCCCTTCACGGTCGGCGGCCCGGTCGCCGACGAGGCGGCCGCCCGGCTGGCCGCCGCGGCCCGCCTGGTCGAGTCCGGCGCCGGCGGGGGCGCGGAGCCGCCGAGGTCGTTCGTGGCGTAGCGGTCCGCAGGGACGTGGGGGGGGGGGGGCCCCGGCGGGGGGGGGCCGCCCGCGGGGGGGGGGGCCGGGGGTCCCCCCCCCCCCCCCGGGGCGGGGGCCGGGGGAGGGGGGGGGGCGGCGCCCCGGTGGGGGGGGGGGGGGGGGGGGCCCCCGGGGCGGGGGGGGGGCCCCCCCCGGGCGGGGGGGCCCCCCCTCCTCAGGTGTGCGGTCCGTTCCTTCCTCAGCCCTCCGCCGGGACGGGCGCGTGGAAGGGGGCCGGGCCGGAGCCCGGTTCGGTGCGGGGCGCCGGCGCCGGTTCGGGGGCCGGACCGGGGGCCGTCTCGACCACGGCGGCCGAGATCGTCACCGTGTCCTGGGTCGTGACCGGGGCCGGGGACTTGACGGCGACCGCGTCCTGAGCCGCGACCGGGGCCGGGGTCTTGACGGTGACGGTGTCCTGGGTCGTGACCGGGGCCGGGGACTTGACCGTGATCACGGGCAGGTTCGCGGGCGGGGCCGGGGCTGTGGCCACGGGCGGGTTCGCGGGCGGGGGCGGGGCCGTGACCGGGCTGCGCTCCGGGAGCAGGTCCAGGACCGCCTGCCGGTGCGCCTCGCTCGTCGCGTCGTCGTACGGGTCGGGCGTGGCCGGCACCTGGAGCCGCAGGACCGGGCCGGTGCCCAGGCGCGCGTAGCCACGGCCCGCCGGGACGTCGGGCGTCGGCGTGGTGTGCGGCCGGGCGCCGAGGACGGCCGCGATCTGCTCCGGGGCGGCGGGGCCGAGGACGATCCGGGCCCGCGTGTGGGCCAGTACCGCCTCGCTCAGCGTCTCCGTGCTGTCGAACTGCTCGGCCACCACCACGGTGACCTGCGCCGTGCGCCCGTGCCGCAGCGGCACCTGGAGCAGTTCCTGCGGGTCGGGGCGGCCGTCGGCGGCGGCCAGGTGACCCAGGACGCTCGGCCGGTCGAGCAGGATCCACAGCGGCCGGCGGGTGTCCTCGGGCGCGGGCTGACCGGCCTGCCGGGCCCGGTTCGCGGCGATCAGCCGCCGCTCCGTCTCGTGCGCCGCCCACTCCAGGGCGGCGAGGGCCCCGGAGAGCCCGCACTCGACCGCGAGGACGCCGGCGCGGCCGGTCAGGCACGCGTACTCGCCGGTGCCGCCGCCCTCGACCACCAGCACGTCCCCGTGGGGGAGGGCCTGGAGCGCGATCGAGCGCAGCAGGGAGGTGGTGCCGCTGCCGGGCTGCCCGACGGCGAGCAGGTGCGGCTCGGTGGAACGGGGACCGGTGCGCCAGATGACGGCCGGTGCGTCCTCCGTGCCGTCCGCCGAGACGACCGGCACGGTCCGCTGCACGGCGTCGGCGTCGGTGAACCCGAGGACGGTCTCGCCCGGCACCGTGACGAAGCGCTGGGCGGCGATGGTGGTGGGCAGGGCGGGCAGCACGCTCATGACGAGCCGGTTGCCCTCCTCGTCCCAGTCGAAGCGGTACTCGCGGCCGCGCCCCGACTTGGCGTGCAGCAGCTGCTCGACGCGGGCGCGGGCGGCCGGTTCGCCGTCGGTGAAGTACGGGGGGTACGCGATCTTCAGCCGGGTCAGCCGCCCGTCCTCGTCGAAGGCGTACTCCCCGAAGGCGCCGCTCCACTCGCCGCCGTGGGCGAAGAGCGGTTCGGGGTCCTCCGGCACGGAGAAGTACGGCACGAGTGCCTCGTACAGGCCCTTGAGCCGGGCGATCTCCGCGTCGTCGGGTCCGGTCTTCACGACCGGACGCTCCCGGCCCAGCCAGGCGGCCACGGCCATGAGCAGCACGAGCGCGAGGAGCGGCCCGTACGGCATGAGGGCGACGACCAGGACGCAGGCCGCGACCAGGAGCAGCGTGGGACCACGCCGCTCCTTGGGGGTCGCGGCCCACTTGGCGCGCGCGGTCGCGGCCAGCTTCCGCAGACCACGCGAGACCGTGATCAGCGGGTGGAGCACGTCGGTGGCGCTGTCGGCGGCCGTGCGCGCGATCTCTCGACTGCGAGCGATCTGTGCGCTGCCGCTGCTCAGAATGCGGGGGAGTGGTCGCCGGGCCACGAAGTACTCCTGAATCGGTGGAAGGGACTGAAGGGCGTCAGAACTTGATCCCGCCCAGGAGGCCGGCGAGGCTCTGGCCGCCCGCCGTGATGCTCGGGGCGATGGCGGTGCCCGCGAGGTAGAAGCCGAACAGCGAGCTGACGAGGGCGTGCGAGGCCTTCATCCCGTCCTTCTTGAAGAACAGGAAGCAGATGATGCCGAGCAGGACCACGCCTGAGATGGACAGGATCATTGGTTGTTCTCCTGGTTGAGGGGACAGTCACCATGAGTTCTTCCAGATTCACAGCAAGTATCTATGTGATTAAAGGTGCATTAGGGTGAAAAACTGCTGATTTCACTTGACCGGCGGACGGCAGACGCCCGCCGGGTGGCGGAACGCCCGGCGTGCGCTAGGGGGTGTCTTGCCGATCAGGCCGGGCTCGCGGCGTCTGGCACCGCGCCTCGCCGCGTTGTCGTCGGTCGACAACGCTCCGCGTTGCCTCCCTCCTCCGCCTTGCGATGCACGGCACCAGACGCCGCTCCCTGATCCGGCCTGATCGACAAGACACCCCCTAGGGACGGGTCCCGGGGGGCGGGACGACGTGATCTTTGCCGCCGCGGGGCGCGGTCATGTCGCCGGACGGGCAGTACCCTGTCGATTCACTCGTACGGCCGCGCTTGCCGTGCACAGGCCGACAACGCAGGAGAGAGAGGCGGTTCCACCCGATGAGCGAGACTCCGGACCCCGAGGTCGTCGAGCTGGCGTCGAAGGTCTTCGACCTCGCGCGCGCGGGTGACGCCGACGCCCTCGCCGCCTACGTCGACGCGGGCGTCCCCGCGAACCTCACGAACGACAAGGGCGACACCCTCGTCATGCTCGCCGCCTACCACGGCCACGCCGCCGCGGTCACCGCCCTCCTGGAGCGCGGCGCCGAGGCCGACCGCCCCAACGACCGCGGCCAGACCCCGCTCGCCGGCGCCGTCTTCAAGGGCGAGGACGCCGTGATCCGCGCCCTCCTCGCCGCCGGCGCGAATCCGGAGGCAGGGACTCCGTCCGCGCTCGACACCGCCCGCATGTTCGGGAAGACCGAACTCCTGGAGCTCTTCGGATCCAGGTGAACGGCGGCTGAACCCCAGGTGGGAGCAGCGTCGTAAATGTGGTCGCGGTGGCGAAATGGGTGGGTCATCATGACGTCGGGCCCGGCAAAACGGGCCACCGACGAGAGGCTGAGGAAGATGATCACAAGCAGGCGGACGACGACGGGCGGCCCCGAATGTTGCCGCGCGGCCTAGGCGTACGGGCGATGTACCGCCCGACCGGGCTCCCCCCGGTATCCCCCGGTCGTGTCGACAGCTTGATGTGAGGCGTCTTCCCATGTTCGAACCAGTCATAGCGCCGAGCGGCACCCTGCTCGGCCTGCTGCAGCGGGGCCGCGGCGACGGCACCCTGCACGCGCTCGCCGCGCCACGCGCCGAGGCCCTCGCGGCCCTCAACCACTGCGTTCTCGACGACCCCCGCCACGACTGGCAGGTCGAGAACCGCTCCCTCTACTACGCCCGTCTCTACCTGGACCTCCACGGAGGCCTCGACGAGATCGAGGCGCACCTCCTGGGCGCCGAGGACCACCTCGACACCGAGGAGTCCCGGACCGGGCTCGCGCTCGCCGTCCTCGGGCACCTCGCCTCCTACGGGCGCCAGGACGCCCTGCTGCTGCTCCGGCGGTACGCGGCGACCGGTGCGAACTGGGCCTGGGCCCTGGACGAGCTGGCCCTCCGCGACGACGACGCCGGACTCCGCGCGCTCGCCCTGCCCGTACTGGCCCGCTTCCCGGCCGACGCGGACGGCGACGCCGAGCTGGCGCGCACCGTCCGCGACGCCTTCGAGCCCCGCCCCTGGCGGCTGTGGGCCGAGGACCCGCGCGAGGCCGTCGGCGCCCGGGTGAGGGCCGCCCGGGAACAGGGCTCCTTCGACCGCTGGCAGCGCCAGATGCGCCCCGCCGGGCCCCGCCCCGGCTGGAGCGTCCGGGCCGTCCTCGACTGGGCGCAGGAGGGGTACGAGCGCGGAGCCGTCCTCCACGGCCCCGCCGCCCGCTGCCTGACCGCCGTCGCCGGACCCGAGGACCGGCCCGAGCTCCTCGCCGCCGCCCGGCACGGCGCCCCCGGAGCCCGCGGCGCCGCCCTGCACCACCTCGCCGAGTCACGGGACCCCGCCGTCCTCGACCTCGTCGAGGCCGCGGCCGACGGCGACTCCCGCGAGGTCGCCGACGCCGCCGTCGCCGCCTACCGGCGGATGTGCGGCGAGGACGCCGTCGCCCGCGCCCGCGCGTGGGTCCGGCGCACCGACGCCCTCGGGACGGCCGCCGCCGAGGTCCTCGCCTGCCGGGGCACCGCCCAGGACGCCGGCCTCGTCCTCGGCGCCCTGCGCGACACCGTGCGCTCCGCGGGCCCCGACGCCCCCGAGCTCGCCTGCCTCGTCGACGGCGCCGGACGCCTCGGCATCGCCTGCGCGGCGCCCGTGCTGCGCCACGTCTACCGCGAGACGACCTCCTCCCGGCTGCGCGGCCACGTGGCCCGCGCCCTCGCCGCCACCGACCCCACCTTCGCGACCGGCTTCGCCGTCGAATGCCTCTGGGACTGCGAGGAGACCACCCGCGAGGTCGCGGCCCAGCACGCCGAGACCGGTGACGTGCGCGTCGCCGAGCGATTGCGCCGCCTCGCCGCGGACCCGGCCGAAGAGGTCGAGGTCCAGGCGGCGGTACGCAACCGGATAGGGCCGGACCTCCAGGTCTGACCCCGGCCCGGGGCAGCGACGGGTCCGACCAACCCCTCCCGGCCCGACCCCGCGCACCCGAGCCACCCGCCCCCGACCCCCGGGACGGCGCGGCCTGCGGCGGAGAACCCGCCGACCGTGGCCCCGTCCCGGGGGTCGGGGCGTTTCCGGGGCGGGCCCTGTTCCGGTCCCCGGGGGAAACGCTCACGGGACTCCGGGGCGGGGCCTCCTCCGGTCCCCCGGGGCAAACGCTCATGGGACGTTCCCTCCCCGTCCAGATCCACGTCGGCGGGGGCACGCCGGGCGCGACGACAACACCCGTATGCGTGTCGTCATCGTCACCGAATCCTTCCCTCCCGACGTCAACGGTGTGGCGCACTGCGCCCTGCAGACCGCGCGCCACCTCGTCCGGCGGGGGCACACCCCGCTCGTCATCGCCCCCGCCGTCGCCGACCCGGCCGCGGACGCCGACGCCCCCTGCGCCGTCGTCCGGGCGCCCTCCCTCCCCCTGCCCGGCTACCCGCAGGTACGCGTCGCCCTGCCCAGCCGCCGGGTCGCCGCGGCCATCGCCGCCCACCGCGCCGACCTCGTCCACCTCGCCGGGCCGTTCGTCCTCGGCGTGCGCGGGATGACCGTCGCCGCCCGGCTCGGCATACCCGCCGTCGCCGTCTACCAGACCGACCTCGCCGGCTACGCGCGCACGTACGTCGGGACCGGCGAGGGCGCCACCTGGCGCCGCCTCCGCGCCGTGCACGGCGCCGCCGACCGCACCCTCGCCCCCTCCTCGGCCGCCGTGCGCGACCTGGAGGCCCACGGCATCGGCCGCATCCGGCTCTGGGGACGCGGAGTGGACACCGCCCGCTTCCGCCCCGGACTGCGCGACACCGCCCTGCGCCGGGAGCTCGCCCCCGACGGGGAACTCCTCGTCGGCTACGTGGGCCGCCTGGCGCCCGAGAAGCGGGTGGACCTGCTCGCCGGAGCCTGCGCGCTCCCCGGCGTCCGGGTCGTGGTCGTCGGCGACGGACCCAGCGGGCCCGCCCTGCGCGCCGCCCTGCCGGGCGCCCGCTTCCTGGGCCGCCGCACCGGCGACGACCTCGCCCGGATCTTCGCCTCGCTCGACGTGTTCGTCCACACCGGCCCGTACGAGACGTTCTGCCAGACCGTCCAGGAGGCCATGGCGAGCGGGGTCCCCGTCGTCGCCCCGGCCGCCGGCGGACCCCTGGACCTGGTCGACCACGGCCGCACCGGGCTCCTCGTATCCCCGGACGATCCGGACGCCCTGCGCGAGGCCGTCGCCGCGCTCGCCGCCTCGCCCGACACGCGCGCCGCCCACGGCCGGGCCGGACGGGCCGCCGTCGAGGGCCGCACCTGGGAGGCGCTCGGCGACGAGCTGATCGGCCACTACCTGGAGGTGCTGCGCGAGCGGACGGCGGTGGCGGCATGAGCGGCACCCGTACGGGAGACGGCACCGGACTCCGGATCGTGCGGCTCGCGAACTTCGTGACCCCCACGTCCGGCGGCCTGCGCACCGCCCTCGACCAGCTCGGCCGCGGCTACCTGGCCGCGGGACACGAGCCCGTCCTCGTCGTCCCCGGCGACACCGCGGGCGACCGCCGCACCGAGCAGGGCCGGGTCGTCACCCTCCCCGGCCCCGTGCTGCCCGGCACCGGCGGCTACCGGGTCCTCGCCGACCGGCGCCGGGTCCGCCGGCTCCTCGACGAACTCGCCCCCGACCGGATCGAGGTCTCGGACCGCACCACGCTGCGGTGGACGGGGGAGTGGGCACGACGCGCGCGCGTGCCGTCGGTCATGGTCTCCCACGAGACCGCGGACGGGGTGCTGCGCACCTGGGGCGTGCCGCCCGCCCTCGCGGCCGGAGCCGCGGACCGGCTCAACCGCCGCACCGCGTGGACCTTCGCTCGGATCGTGTGCACGACGGAGTGGGCCGAGCGCGAGTTCGTACGGATCGGGGCGCGCAACGTCGTACGGGCCCCGCTCGGCGTGGACCTGGACCGCTGCCGGCCCGGTCGCCGCGGCGCCGTGCCGCGCGCCCGGTACGCCGGCGGGGAGCGGGTGCTGCTCCTGCTGTGCTCGCGCCTCTCGGTCGAGAAGCGGCCGGGCACGGCCCTGGACACCCTGGAGGAGCTGCGGGCCTCGGGGGTCGCGGCGGCGCTCGTGGTCGCGGGGGACGGGCCGCTGAGGGGCGCCCTGGAGCGGCGGGCGCGCGAGCGGCGGCTGCCCGTGCGGTTCCTCGGGCACGTGGCCGACCGTGAGGCCCTGGCGGACCTCCAGGCGGCGGCCGACGTGTGCCTGGCTCCGGGACCCGCCGAGACGTTCGGCCTCTCCGCCCTGGAGGCCCTGGCCTGCGGGACCCCCGTCGTGGTCAGCGCCTCCTCCGCCCTGCCCGAGGTCGTGGGAACGGCGGGGGCGTCCGCCGCCGGCACGCCGGCCGCCTTCGCCGACGGGGTACGGAGCCTCCTCGCGGTCCCGGAGGGCGTCCGCCGCCGGGCCGCACGCGCGCGTGCGGAGCTCTTCTCCTGGGACCGCGCCGTCACCGCCTTCCTCCACGCCCACGACGCCCTCCCGGAGGTTCGGCCGCGCGTCCCCGAGGAGGCCCGCCGATGACACCGAGGACGGCGGGGACGGGGACGGCGGGGACGAGGACGGCGGGGACGAGGACGGCGGGGACGAGGACGGCGGGGACGAGGACGGCCGCTCCACCCACCCCGAAGCAGGCCCCCGGGGTCCCGGAGGCCCTGGGCCCCGACACCCAGGAGGCCCTGCTCGCCGTGCCCGGAGACCCGGCGGCCCCGGGCACCGCCTCCGCGCGGCTTGCCGGGCCTGCCGGGGCCGGGCCCGCCGGGCTTGCCGCGCCCGCCGGGCCTGCCGGGCCTGCCGGGCTTGCCGAGGCCGGGCCTGCCGCGCCCTCCGCCTCCGCGCGGCACGCCGCGCCCGAGCGCGCGCCCGTTCCGCCGGCCGCGCCCCGGGGCCCGGCCCCCCCGGTCCCCGAGGTGGAGGGCGGCGCCCCCGCCGAGGGCCCCGGAGCCGCGCCCCTGCGGTTCGCCGTCCTCGGCGACTCGCTCAGCGAGGGCGTCGGGGACCGGGTCGGCGGCGCCTGGCGCGGGTGGGCGACGCTGCTCGCCGAGGGACTCACGGCCGAGGGACTCAGGCCCGATGGGCTCAGGTCCGAGGGGCTCAGGTCCGAGGAGCTCGCGGCCAAGGGGCGCGGGGACGGGAAACAGGGGCCGGGGGCGCCGGGACGGGGCACGGCCTTCCTGAACCTCGCCGTCAGCGGCGCGCTCAGCGCGGACGTCGCCGACGTCCAGGCGCCCCGCGCCCTCGCGTTCCGGCCGCACCTCGCCTCCGTCGTCGTCGGCGTGAACGACACCCTGCGCCACACCTTCGACATCGCGCTCCTCGCCCGCCGCCTGGACCGGGTCTGCGCCGACCTCGACGCCGTCGGAGCCGTACTCCTGACGGCCTGTCTCCCCGACCCCGGCCGGATGCTCGGCCTGCCGCCGCCCCTGGCCCGCCCGCTCGCCCGCCGCCAGCGCTCCGTCAACGCCGTCGTGCACGCCCTGTCCGACCGGTACGGAGCCGTCCACCTGCACCTGGCCGACCCCGTCTGGACCGAGGACCGCACCCTGTGGAGCGCCGACCGGCTGCACCCCGGCGAGCGCGGCCACCGGGCCGTCGCCGCCGGCTTCCACCGGCTCCTCGCCGCGCGGGGACTCGCCCACGGCGCGCCGCCCTCGACGGAGCCCGACCGGCCGTCTCCGACCCGGGCCGAGGACCTGCTCCGGCTCGCCACCGCCGGCACGGGCTGGGTCCTGCGCCGTAGCCGCGACCTGCTCCCGCAGCTCCTCCTGCTCGCCGGCGCCGAACTGCGCCACTGGGCCGACGGCACCGGCACGGCGCCCCTCGACGCGCGCGCGGACGACGCCCTCACGGCCGCGCTCGCGGCCACAATGGGGAGATGAGCGGGCGCTGGGAGTTCTGGATCGACCGGGGCGGCACCTTCACCGACGTCGTCGGGCGACGGCCCGACGGCCGGCTCGTCAGCCGCAAGGTGCTCTCCCACGACCCCGCCCGCCGGCAGGACGCGGCCGTCGCCGGCGTCCGCCTCCTCCTCGGCCTGGACCCCGGCGAACCCGTCCCCGCCGACCGCGTCGCCGTGGTCAAGATGGGCACCACCGTCGCCACCAACGCCCTCCTGGAGCGGCGCGGCGAGCCGACCGTGCTGCTCATCACCGAGGGCTTCCGCGACGCGCTCCGCATCGCCTACCAGAACCGGCCCCGGCTCTTCGACCGGCACATCGTGCTGCCCGAGGCGGTGTACGCGCGCGTGGTCGAGGTCCCCGAGCGGGTCGACGCGCACGGGAACCTCGTCCGCCCGCTGGACGAGGCCGCCGTCGCGGCGGCACTCGCCGCCGCGCACCGCGACGGCTTCCGCTCCGCCGCCGTCGTCCTGCTGCACGGCTACCGGCACCCCGAGCACGAGGTCCGGGTCGCGGCGGCGGCCCGCGCCGCCGGCTTCACACAGATCAGCTGCTCGCACGAGGTCAGCCCGCTCATCAAACTGGTCCCGCGCGGGGACACCACCGTCGTCGACGCCTACCTCTCGCCGATCCTGCGCCGGTACGTCGACGAGGTCGCCCGCGAACTCGCCGGAATCCGCCTCATGTTCATGCAGTCCAACGGAGGACTCCGCGAGGCGGCCCACTTCCGCGGCAAGGACGCCGTCCTGTCGGGCCCGGCGGGCGGCGTCGTCGGCATGGCCCGCACCTCGGCGCAGGCGGGGCACGACCGCGTCATCGGCTTCGACATGGGCGGCACCTCCACCGACGTGTCGCACTACGCCGGCGCCTTCGAGCGTGAACTCGGCACCCAGGTCGCCGGGGTGCGGATGCGGGCGCCCATGATGAGCATCCACACCGTCGCGGCGGGCGGCGGCTCCGTCCTCCACTACGACGGGCGCCGCTACCGGGTCGGCCCCGACTCGGCCGGCGCCGTCCCCGGCCCCGCCTGCTACCGCCGCGGCGGACCCCTGACGGTCACCGACGCCAACGTCATGCTCGGGCGCGTCCAGCCCGACCACTTCCCCGCCGTCTTCGGCGAGACCGGCGACCGCCCGCTCGACGCGGAGGTCGTACGGGAGCGGTTCACCGCCCTCGCCGAGGAGGTCGGCGGCGGCCGCACCCCCGAGGAGGTCGCCGCGGGCTTCCTGGAGATCGCCGTCCTCGGCATGGCCAACGCCGTCAAGAAGATCTCCGTGGAGCGCGGCCACGACGTCACCCGGTACGCCCTCACCAGCTTCGGCGGCGCCGGCGGCCAGCACGCCTGCGCCGTCGCCGACGCCCTGGGCGTCGACACCGTCCTCGTACCCCCGCTGGCGGGAGTGCTCTCGGCGTACGGGATCGGGCTCGCCGACGCCACCGCGATGCGGGAGCGGTCCGTCGAGGCCGAGCTCGACGCCCCCGGCACCCACGCGCGCGTGACCGCGCTCTGCGCCGAACTCGCCGACCGCACCCGCGAGGAGCTCCGCGCCGACGGACTGCCGGACGAGGCGATCACCACGCACGCACGCGTGCTCCTGCGGTACGCGGGCACGGACGCGAGCCTCCCCGTCGACCTCGCACCGCCCGACGGGCTGAGAATCGCGTTCACGGACGTCCACCGGGCGCGGTACGCCTTCACCCTGGACCGGCCGCTCGTCGTCGAGGCCGTCACCGTCGAAGCCGTCGGAAGCGCCGGTCCGCACGGGCCGGTCCTCGTCGACGCCACGGAGCGGAACGGCCCCCTCGCTCCCGTGGCCACCGTCCGGATGCACAGCGCCGGCATCCCCCACGACGCCCCGCTCCACCGGCGCGAGGACCTGCGGCCGGGCGACGCCGTCGACGGGCCCGCGATCCTCGCCGAGGCCGACGCCACGACCGTCGTCGACACCGGCTGGCGGGCCACCGCGACCGACGGCGGCCACCTCCTGCTGCGCCGCGTCTCCCCCCGCCCCGCGCGCGTGGCCGCCGGCACCGACGTGGACCCCGTCCTCCTGGAGGTCTTCAACAACCTGTTCATGTCCATTGCCGAGCAGATGGGCGTCCGCCTGGAGAACACCGCCCAGTCGGTCAACATCAAGGAACGCCTCGACTTCTCCTGCGCCCTCTTCGACGCCGAGGGCAACCTGATCGCCAACGCGCCCCACATCCCCGTCCACCTCGGCTCCATGGGGGAGTCCATCAAGGAGGTGCTCCGCCGGCGCGGGGACGACCTGCGCCCCGGCGACGTGTACGCGATCAACGATCCGTACCACGGCGGCACCCACCTCCCCGACGTCACCGTCGTGACACCGGTGTTCGACGACGCGGGGGACGAACTCCGCTTCCTCGTCGCCTCCCGGGGGCACCACGCCGAGATCGGCGGCATCACCCCCGGCTCCATGCCCGCCTTCAGCCGGACCGTCGACGAGGAGGGCGTCCTCTTCGACAACTGGCTGCTGGTGCGCGACGGGCGCCTCCGCGAGACCGAGACCCGCGCCCTGCTCACCGGCGCCCACCACCCTTCCCGCGACCCGGACACCAACCTCGCCGACCTGCGCGCCCAGATCGCCGCCAACGAGAAGGGCATCGAGGAACTGCGCCGCACGGTCGAGGAGTTCGGGCTCGACGTCGTCCAGGCCTACATGCGGCACGTCCGCGCCAACGCCGAGGAGTCCGTACGGCGCATCGTCGCCCGCCTCCGGGACGGCGAGTACCGCTACGAGACCGACGGGGGAGCGGTGATCCGGGTCGCCGTCCGGATCGACCGCGAACGGCGCTCCGCGCTCGTCGACTTCACCGGCACCTCCGCCCAGCTGCCCGGGAACGCCAACGCGCCCACCGCCGTCGTCATGGCCGCCGTCCTGTACGTCTTCCGCACCCTGGTCGACGAGGACATCCCGCTCAACAGCGGCTGCCTGGAGCCCCTGGAGGTCCGCGTCCCGCCCGGCTCCATGCTCGCCCCCGTCCACCCGGCGGCCACCGTCGCGGGGAACGTCGAGACCTCCCAGGCCGTGACGGGCGCGCTCTACGCGGCCCTCGGCGTCCAGGCCGAGGGCTCCGGCACCATGAACAACGTCACCTTCGGCAACGCGCGCGTGCAGTACTACGAGACCGTCGCGAGCGGCTCGGGCGCGGGCGACGGCTTCGACGGCGCCGACGCCGTCCAGACCCACATGACCAACTCCCGCCTCACGGACCCCGAGATCCTGGAGTGGCGCCACCCCGTCCGGGTCGACGCCTTCGCGGTACGGGAGGACGGCGGCGGGCGCGGCCGATGGCGCGGCGGCCACGGCGTGGAGCGGCGCCTGCGCTTCCTGGAACCGATGACGGTGGCCCTCCTCACCGGCCACCGCAGGGTCCCGCCGTACGGGATGGCCGGAGGCGAGCCGGGCGCCCTCGGCGAGAACCTCGTGGAACGCGCCGACGGCACCGTCGAGCACCTCGAAGGCGCCGCCACCACGGAGGTGGGCCCCGACGACGTCCTGGTCCTGCGCACCCCCGGCGGCGGGGGCTACGGCCCGCCGCCCCTCTGAGGGCGTCCAGTGGTCACCCCACCGGCACGAACCGCACCGGTGTCCCCGGAACCGCCTGCGCCGCCGCGCCCAGGTCGGCCTCCCGCACCACCGCGACCACCGGATAGCCCCCGGTCGTCGGATGGTCCGCCAGGAACACCACCGGGCGCCCGTCCGGCGGCACCTGCACCGCGCCCAGGACCATGCCCTCGCTCGGCAGCTCGCCCGGCCGGGTCCGTTCCAGGGCCGGGCCCTCCAGACGCAGACCGATCCGGTTGCTCGCCGGAGAGACCCGGTACGCGCGCGTGGAGAAGGTCCGCAGCGCCTCGGCGGTGAACCAGTCGTCGCGGGGGCCGAGCCGGACGCGCAGGACGAGCTCCGCCGCCGGGCCCGGCCACGGCGGGACGTCGACCGGCCGCCGTACGCCCGTGTCCGCCCCCAGCGGCAGCACCGTCCCCTCCGCGAGCGGCGCGGGCCCGAGGCCCGACAGCAGGTCGGCGGAGCGGCTGCCGAGCACCGGCTCGACGGCGATCCCGCCGCCGAACGCCACGTACGAACGCAGTCCGCGCACGGCCGCGCCCACCTCCAGGACCGACCCGGCGCCGACCCGGACCGTCGTCCCCCAGGCGGCCGGACGGCCGTCCACCCGGACCGGGCACGGCGCGCCGCCCACCGCCACGGTCACCGCGCACCGGGGCCGCAGCGCGCACCCGTCGACGGTGGTCTCCAGGACCGCCGCGCCCTCCGGGTTGCCGACGAGCCGGTTGACGAGGCGTGCGGCCGCCGGGGCGAGGGCGCCCGAGCGGGGCACGCCGAGGTGCGCGTACCCCGTTCGCCCCAGGTCCTGGACGGTGGTCAGCGCCCCGGCCCGGACCACGGCGACGGCCCGGTCGTTCATCGCCCGTCCCCCGCCGTGAACCGGACCCGGGTGCCGGGCGCGAGCAGCGCGGCCGGGTCCCGCCCGGAGTCCCACAGCACCACGTCCGTGGTGCCGATCAGCTGCCAGCCGCCGGGGGAGGAGCGCGGGTACACCCCCGTGTACGGGCCGGCCAGGGCGACCGACCCGGCCGGAACGGCCGTCCGCGGGGTGGCCCGGCGGGGCACCCCGTACCGCTCGCCGAGGCCGGTCAGATAGCCGAAGCCGGGCGCGAACCCGCAGAAGGCGACCCGGAACTCGGCCGCCGTGTGGATCCGCACCGCCGCCTCCACGGACACTCCCCAGAGCGCGGCGACCTCCGGCAGGTCGGGCCCGTCGTAGCGCACCGGCACCTCGACGGCCGCGCCCACGCGCGCGTGGAGCGGCGCCGGCTCCCAGCCGGCCAGTTCGGCCGCGAGCCGCTCCGGATCGTCCACCCCGTCGAGGAGCACCGTCCGTGCCGCCGGCACGATCTCCCGTACGGCGGGCAGCGCGCCGGCCGCCCGCCGCCGCAGCAGCTCGGCGTGGAAGGCCTCGGTCGCGTCGCCGCCCTCCAGCTCCACCAGGAGGGCCCGTTCGCCCGCCCTCAGCACCCTCACGCGAAGGCCTCCACGCGCACGCCGGAGGCTTCGAGCCGCTCCCGGACCCGTCGGGCGAGGTCCACGGCGCCCGGGGTGTCCCCGTGCAGGCAGAGCGACCGGGCCCGCACGGCGACGGAGTTTCCGCAGTGTGCCGTGACGACCCCGGACCGGGCCATGGACACCGACCGCTCGACGACCTCGTCCGGATCCGTGACGACGGCTCCCTCCCGCCCCCGTGGCAGCAGGGAGCCGTCCGCCCGGTAGGCCCGGTCGCCGAAGGCCTCGGCGACGACCGGCAGTCCGGCCGCCGCGGCGGCCTCGTGCAGCCGGGAGCCCGGCAGCCCGAGGACCGGCAGCGTCCGGCCCGCGAGCAGCACGCCGTCGACGACCGCCGCCGCCTGCTCCGCGTCCCGGACCACCCGGTTGTAGAGCGCCCCGTGCGGCTTCACGTACGAGACCCGCGAGCCCGCGGCCCGGGCGAAGACCTCCAGGGCGCCGATCTGGTACGCCACTTCGGCGGCCAGCTCCGCCGCCGGGACGTCCATCGCCCGCCGGCCGAAGCCGGCCAGGTCGCGGTAGGACACCTGGGCCCCGATCCGTACCCCGCGGGCCGCCGCGAGCTCGCAGACCCGCCGCATGGTGACCGCGTCCCCGGCGTGGAAGCCGCAGGCCACGTTGGCGCTGGTGACGACGGACAGGAGCTGCTCGTCGTCGGTCAGCGTCCAGCGGCCGAAGCCCTCGCCGAGGTCGGCGTTGAGATCGATCGGGACCGGGGTCATGGGGTGTTTCCTCTCTCACCTGGTGGTGCGGTGGTGGTCCGTGCGGGGGGACGTCATACGAGTTCCCTCCCGCGGGTCTCGGGGAGTCCGAACAGGGCGAGCACGGCCAGGCCGTGGCCGACGGCGCCGAAGACCGGCGCCCCGCCCACGCCCCGGCCCCCGGCGAGGAAGCCGACCAGGGTCGGGAAGACGGCTCCGGCGAGCGCGCAGCCGATCGCCGAGACGACGGGGGTGACGGTGGTCAGGAGGCCGGTCCGGCCCTTGCCGAGGCCGAAGTGGGCGGCGATCGCCACCATCGACAACGGCAGGGCGAGGAAGTCGTAGGGGTCCAGGGCGTATCCGCCGAACGCGCCGCCGAAGGCGCGCCGGCCGCGCGGCCCGAGGCCGCGCAGCCAGGCGAACGCGCCCGTGTCGTGGGGCCGTTCGCCCTGGGAGTGCTGCCGGGTCTGTGCCGTGCCCATCTGCACCTCGCAGGAGGAGGAGGCGTGCCCGAGAGACGTACCGGGGAACCGTGCGGTGCCGTCAAGGTAGAGGATTGTTCAACGATCCGACAAGAGGAGTGTTGTCGCTCCCCCGTTTCTGCGGTTGACTCGACCGTCCCGCGACCGACCCGGCCACGGGCGGACGGAAGGGGCGAGGCGCTGTGGACGTGAGCGGGACCGGCGGGCTGACGGACGACCGCATGCTGCTCGGGCGCACGAGCACGGCCGAGCGGGTCGCGGACATCCTGCGCACCCGGATCGCGGAGGGCTACTTCCCGCCCGGCTCCCGGCTCTCCGAGGAGAGCATCGGCGGCGCCCTCGGCGTGTCCCGCAACACGCTCCGCGAGGCCTTCCGGCTCCTCACCCACGAACGCCTGCTCGTCCACGAGCTCAACCGGGGCGTCTTCGTCCGCGTCCTGGCCGTGGGTGACGTGGACGACATCTACCGCACCCGGCGGCTCGTCGAGTGCGCCGTCGTACGGGGCCTGGGGCAGCCGCCGTTCCCCGTCGAAGCCCTCGCCGCCGCCGTCGCCGAGGGCGAGGCCGCGGCCCGCGCCGACGACTGGGCGGGCGTCTCCACGGCCAACATCCACTTCCACCGCGAACTCGTCGCCCTCGCCGGGAGCGCCCGCACCGACGAGCTGATGCGCGGCGTCCTCGCCGAACTCCGCCTCGCCTTCCACGTCGTCGACGACCCGCGCGCCCTGCACGAGCCCTATCTCCGGAGGAACCGGGAGATTCTGGACGCCCTGCGCGCCGGTGAACGGGCCGCGGCGGAGCGGCTCCTCGCCCGCTACCTCGACGACTCCCGCGCCCGGGTCGCCGCCGCCTACGCCCGGGCCGTCGACGACCCGACGGGCCCCGCCGGCTGACGGCGGAGCCCGCGCGAGGCGCCGAGGGGCCGCGTATGGGACCACGAGGGGGCCGGTCGTATCTGCGCCGTTTCGACCGTTGTCAGGGTGAGGACCTAATCTGTGCACCGTGACTTCGCCTGCCTCGACGGACCTCGCTCCGCCCCAGCTCAGCGCGGGGCCGCGCCCCGCTCAGGGCCCGGCCGCCGACGAAGGGCTCGCGCGGCGGCTCCGCGCGCTCGCGTGCACCGCCCCGCTGCACGACCTCGACGCGCGCAAGGCGAACCTGGCCGGCGAGTACACGGTCTACGCGATGGCCGAGGTGGCCCTCGCCGCGATCGACCTCATCACGCTGAACATGGACTTCGACACCGGAGCCGACCACGAGCAGATCGTCGCCCGACTGCTGCCCCGCGTCGCCGCCCAGGCACCCACCCGCCCCGCCGCCGAGCACGAGCGCGTCGCCCGCTGGGTCCTGGAGAACCTGATCAACGTCGGCAGCGTCGACCGCGGCTTCCGCGCCGTCTACGGCACCTTCGGCACCGACGGCGTCTACGTCCGCCGCGACTACGACTTCAAGCTCATCGAAGAGGTCCCGGGCTACGGCGGCGGGGTCTACCTCCGCACCACCGACGAAGCGGTCAACGTCCTCGTCGGAGCCCTCGACACCGATGTCACCAGCGCCCAGATCGCCGCCGAGGTGAAGCTGGAGGTCCTCATCAACCGGGGCCGCCTGGCCGACGCCCAGCTCGCCGCCGAGCAGGCGCGCTACCGGACCGTGCAGTACGCCGAGACCCTCCGCAAGACCCTGGAGGCCACCCGGCGCAACGTCCGCGCCGTCGACTGGCTCCACACGGTCCCCGACATGATCGCCGAGGCGCTCGACCACGTGGCCGACCGCTACCGCCACGAGAACGCGATCCTCACCAACATCCGCAAGGCCCGCGACGAGGCCGAGGCCACGAACGACGCGAAGACCGCGGAGCACAAGCGGCGCGCCGCCGAGCTCGTCGACATAGTCAAGGACTGCATCCGCCGCCACACCCAGCTCCAGTCCCGCCTCCTCGAAGCCGGGCCCCTCTTCCGCGCCGAGCAGGACCGGCAGGCCTTCGCCGCCCCCACCGCGTACACCGGACTCGACCTGTACGGTCAGCTGGTCGCCCCCCTCCTGCCGCTCCCCGTCGAGCAGGCCACCCGCGTCACCGACGCCTTCTTCGCCCACGGCACCGGACTGCGCACCCCCGCCTCCGTCCGCCTCGGCGACCTCGTCGACCTGCTCCTCACCCCGCCCGTCGAGCGCGAGCACCTCGGCGCGGAGATGCCCGAGCCGGACCTCATCGCCACCCCCGACGACTCCCGCTTCAGCGAGGAGCAGCTCGCGAGCGCCATGCGCCTGCTCGACCTGGAGCACGACGCCCCGCGCCGCCTCTCCGGCCTGCTCGCCGAGGCCCGCCGCCTCGACCCCGACCTTCCGTACCTCGTCGCCCTCCTCGCCGTCCACGCGGCGAGCCCCCCGGTCGGCACCGCCTACCGCCAGGGAGAGGAGCGCCTGCTCTTCGCCGTCGACGACGGCACCCCGCTCGACGACCCCGAGTTCGGCGGCGCCGACCTCATCGTCGGTACGGCGATGCTCGACGCGGCGGGCATGGCCGCGGACCGCACGGAGGCCTCGTGACCCTCGTCCCCCCGGCAACCTCCACCGACCCCGCTCCTCCCGGCGTCCCGGCGCCCGCCCCGGTGACGGACGCCGTTCCGGAACCGGCGACCGCGCCGGAGCCCACCGCCGTACGGGAGCGGGAGGCCGCACCGGAGCCGGAAACCGCACCCCGGTCGGAAACCGCACCCCGGTCGGAAACCGCACCCCGGTCGGAAACCGCCCGCGAGCCCGAGGCCGCACCTCGTCCTGAGACCGCGCCCCGCCCCGAAGCCGCACCGCGGCCGGAAGCGGCGCTCCGACCCGAGCCCGCGTCCGCACCGGCCACGGCCGGGGCCCCCGCGCCGGCTCCTGCCGAGGCCCCCGCCCCCGCGCCGGCCCCCGCCGGGGCCCCCGTGCCCGCCGGGCGGCCGCGGTTCGGGACCGTGTCGGTGCCGGAGCCGGCCCGCACCCCGCCCGCGCGGCGCCGGGACCTGCCGTCCGTGCGCGCCGTGCGGCTCACCGACGAGCCGCCCGCGCCCGTCGACCGCCCGGGCCCCGCCGCACAGGCGTCCGTCACCCCCGTCCCGCTGCCCGTACCCCGACCCGCCCCCCGCGCCGTACCGACCGAGAGCCGTACCGAGGAGCCCCAGCCGTGAGCGAAACCCACGCCGAGTACACCGACGCGTGGAGCGAGCAGGAGCCCCCGCAGCCCCCGGCCGCGACCACCGCCTCCGCCGTCACCCCCGCGGACGCCGCCGACGCGGCCCGGCTCGTCTCCTTCGGCCTCCAGCCCAAGCTGCTCCCGGCCCGCGACGCCGAGTACACCGAGCTCCTGCGCCGCTACCGAGAGGACCCCGCCTTCGCGCGCCTCGCCGACGCCGTCGCCACCGGCCTCGGCCTCGTCGTCCTGGAGGTGTCCCCGCGCGCCGGCATGGCCGTCACCGCGGGCGAGGACTCCGTCTTCGCCGTCCGCATGGGCGACTACGCCCGCCGCGCCAACACGGACTCCGCCGACCGCTTCCTGCACGGCCTCGCCCACCTCGCGATCGCCGCCATGGCCTTCCCCCGGCCCGAGGACCTCGCCGACGACGCGTACATCGGCCGGCTCACCGTCAACGGCGTCGACGCCTTCGTGCGCCAGGCCTGCCTGCGCCTGGAGCAGCGCGCCGAGGAGCAGGGCGAGAACACCGACCCGGCCTCCGACGCCCCCGGCCTGGAGGCCGCCTGGCGGACCTACGCCCGCCGCAGCGCCACCGGAGCCACCAAGGACGCCCGCCGCCTCGCCGGTTCCACCACCGGCATCGTCGGCAAGGCCGCCGCCTTCCTCACCGACTCCGGCTTCCTCCAGCGCACCGGCGACGAGGGCGGCGGCTCCTACCGCACCACCGCCCGCTACCAGCTCCAGGTCCGCGACATGGCCGGCTCCGCCGCCATGGCCGAGCTCCTGGACCTCGGCGTCGTCCCCGTCAGCGACGGCTCCGCGACCCTCCTGCCGCCGCCCGAGGGCGACGACCTGGAGATCGCCGCCGACGCGGGACTGCCGTTCCATGCGTGACCGCCCCGCGTAACCGCCCCCGCGCCACCACCCCCTCCCAGTACGAGAGTCCGCCGCATGTACGAGCTGTCCCGGGTCCGCCTCTACTCCATCGGTCCCGCCGGTGCGCGCTACGCCGACACCGTCCTGGACCTGCGCGGAGTCGGCGCGCCCGTGCCCCACCCCGCCCCCACCCAGGCGGAGTTCTTCGAGGAGGAGCCGGTCGGCCCGCCGCGCCGCCCGGCCCCCGCGGGCGTGCTCTTCCTGGAGAACGGCGGCGGCAAGTCCGTCCTCCTCAAGCTGATCTTCTCGGTCATGCTTCCCGGCCACCGCAACACCCTCGGCGGCGCCAGCTCCGGCGTGCTGCGCAAGTTCCTCCTGGCCGACGACTGCGGCCACGTGGCCCTGGAGTGGCAGCACACCCTCACCGGCGAACTCGTCGTCGTCGGCAAGGCCAGCGAGTGGCGGGGCCGCCAGGTCTCCAACGACCCGCGGAAGTTCGCCGAGGCCTGGTACTCCTTCCGCCCCGGCCCCGGGCTCAGCCTGGACAACCTCCCCGTCGCCGAGGCGACCTCCGTCCGCCCGCCCGTCGAGGGCGCCTCCGGCGCCACCGGCCGCCGCCGCACCATGAAGGGCTTCCGCGACGCGCTCACCGAGGCCGGGAAGGCGTACCCGCACCTGGAGGTCGTCTGGGAGGAGATCCACGACCGCTGGAACGAGCACCTCGGCGACCTCGGCCTCGACCCCGAACTCTTCCGCTACCAGCGCGAGATGAACGCCGACGAGGGCGAGGCCGCCGGCCTCTTCGCGGTCAAGAAGGACTCCGACTTCACCGACCTGCTGCTGCGCGCCGTCACCGACACCCGCGACACCGACGGCCTCGCTGACCTCGTCGGCGGCTTCGGCAACAAGCTCGGCCGCCGCGCCGAACTGACCGCCGAGCGCGACTTCACGGCCGGCTCCGTCGACCTCCTCGGCCGGATCGTCGAGGCCGCCGGGACCCGTGCCCACGCGCGCGAGGTCCACGCGGGCGCCGAGCGCCGCACCCGCACGCTCGCCCGCAGGCTCTCCGCCCGCGCCGCCGAGGAACGCGGTCGCGCCGCCGAACTCGCCCAGCAGGTCACCTCGGCCGGGCACGCCGTCGCCGAGGCCGAGGCCGCCCGCGGCCGCAGCTCCCTCATCGCCGCCGAACTCGCCTACCGGCACGCCTCCCTGGCGCTGACCGCCGCCGAGAAGGGCGCCGCCGCCCAGCGCCGCGAACTCACCGACGCCCGCACCCTGCACTCCGCCTGGCAGGCGACCGAGGCGGTGCTGCGCCACCGGGCCGCCGGCGACCGCTCCGCGCGCGTGGCCGCCGCCATCCGCGAGGCCGAGCGCGACGCCGCCCCCGCCCTGGCCGCCCGCGCCAAGGCCGCCGCCGACCTCGTACGGGCCCTCGCCGCCGCCGCCGAGGAGGGCGAGCGCCACGCGGCCGAGGAGGAGGAGCGCTCCACCGCCCTCCAGGAGGCGAGCGAGACCGCCCACCGGGACGCCACCGCCGCCGCCACCGAGGCCCAGCGGGCCCGCAGCGAGGCCGGCCACCTGCGCCAGCGGCTCGCCGAGGTCGAGCAGGAGACCGCCGAGGCCGTCCGGGCCGGCTGGCTCGACGACACCGCCCCGGACGCCGACCCGGCCCGCGCCGCCCTCGCCGCGAGCGACGCCGAGAAGACGACGGTCGCCGCCTGGGACACGGCCCGCGAGGCCGCCCGCACCGCGGCCGAGCGCGCCCGGGAGGCCGCCGGCGCCGAGTCCCGCGCCGAACTCGCCGCCGCCCGCGCCGCGGACGCCGCCGAGGCCGCCGGGAACGCCTACGACGCGGAGCGCCGCGCCGCCGAGTCCCTCGCCTCCGAGGAGCGGCTCGCCGAACTCCTCAGCCTGCCGTCCTCCGGCTCCCCCCTCCCGGGCCAGCGCGCCGCCGGCTCCGGTTCCGGGGCCCCCGAGGAAGGCGCGGGCGCCGGGACCGGGCCCCAGGGCCCGCTCACCGTCACCGAGTTCGACCGGTACGCCGACGAGCTGCGCGGCCTGCTCGACCAGGCCGTCGCCTCCGCCGAGAGCCGGCTCTTCGAGCTGCGCACCGCCGCCGCCGACGACTCCCGCATCCTCGGCGCCCTCGGCGACGGCGGCCTGCTGCCGCCCGGCCCCGACGTCCTCGCCACCGTCGAGTACCTCGGCGAGCACGGCATCCCCGCCCTCCCCGGCTGGCGCTACCTCGCCCAGGCCGTCGACCCGGCCGACCACGCGCGCGTGCTCGCCGCCCGCCCCGAGCTCGTCGACGGCGTCGTGATCACCGACCCCGTCTCGTACGGACGCGCCCGCGAGGTCCTCGGCACCGCCGCCCTGCTGCCCCGCTCCGCCGTCGCCGTCGGCACCGCCGCCGCCCTGCTCGCGCCCGTACCCGCGCAGGAGGCGGCCGACGACACCGGCGTCTTCCTGGTGCCGCCGAACCCGGCCATGCACGACGAGCACGCCGCCGACGAGGAGCGGCACGCGCTGCGCGCCCGCGCCGCCGCCCGCGACGAGGAGATCCGCACCCTCGCCGGCCGCCTCGCCGGCGACCGCGCCCTCGCCTCGCGGATCGGCGCCTGGCGCGCCGACTGCCCCTTCGGGATGCTCGCCGAGCTCGCGTCCGTCGCCACCACCGCCCGCGAGACCGCCGAGGCCGCGGCCGCCGCCCTCGACGAGGCCCGCGCGGCCCGCACGGAGGCCGACGAGGCCGCCGCCGAGGCCGCCCGGCTCCGGGACGAGCGCCAGGAGGCCGCCCAGCGGGCCCGCCGGGCCGCCGACGCGCTCGCGGGTCTCGCGTTCCGGCTGCGCGAGCGGTCCGCCTGGCAGGCGAAGCTCCGCGAGCTCGCCGACGACGCCACCGAGGCCGAGGCCCGCGCCCAGACCTGCCTGGAGCGCGCCCGCGCCGCCGACGAGGACCGCCGCGCGGCCCAGCGCGCCGCCGACGACGCCCACCGCACCGCCCGCGCCCTGCGGGCCGAGCGCGCCGAGATCGCCGGCGCCCCCGAGAACCTCCCCGAGGAGGAGCCGGGCGCGCCCCGCGCCGCGCTGCCCACCCTCCGCGAGGCCTACCGCGCCGCCTCCCAGGTGTACGAGAAGGTCGGCGTCGGCGCCGACCTGCGCGCCGAGCAGGCCCGCGCCGAGAGCGACGAGTCCGCCGCCCTCGCCGAGCTCGACCGCCTCACCAACAAGGTCCGCACCCGCGCCGAACAGCTCCTGGAGTCCACCGACGGCGCCGACGGCCCGTCCCGGCAGGCGGCCGTCGCCCGTGCCGAGGCCCTGGTCCAGATGCTGGAGACCCGCGCCTCGGAGGCGAGCGAGAAGCTCGGCCGGCTCCGCGGCGAGGCCGAGCGGCTGGCCCCCGAGGACGGCGAGGCGCACACCGAGCTGCCCGAGGAGCTGGTGCCCGCCGACGCCGAGAAGGCCCAGGCCCTGCTCCGTACCGCGACCACTGAACTCGCTTCCCGCACCGACGCCCTGGAGGCGGCGCGGGCCGCCCACGCCCGGCTGCTCCGGGACCACCGGGCCGCCGAGGACGCGGCCGGCGGCTTCGACGAGACGGCGGCCCTGCTGCGCGACCTGCTCCGCGACCACGCGGACGAGGAGCGGGAGGAGACCGAGCCGTACCCGGGCAGCCTGGAGGAGGCCCGCACGACGGCCGCCGAGGCGCGCCGCGCCCTGCGCGCCTGCACCGCCGAGCTGTCCGCCGCCGACGCCGCCGTGCGCGAGGCGAGCGACATCCTCGTCCGGCACGCCAACTCCACCCGCTACGAGCAGGTCCGCACCCCCGCCCGCCAGCAGATCCGCGAACTGCCGGCGTCCGCGCTGCCCGAGCACGCCGCCAAGTGGGCCGAGGCCTTCGCGCCCCGGCTGCGGGTCCTCACCGACGAGCTGGAGCAGCTGGAGCGCAACCGGGACTCGATCGTGGACCGGCTGCGGGGCCTCGTGGAGTCCTCGCTCGCGACGCTCCGCTCCGCCCAGCGGCTCTCCCGGCTCCCCGAGGGCCTGGGCGAGTGGTCGGGCCAGGAGTTCCTCCGCATCCGCTTCGAGGAGCCCGACCAGGCCACGCTCGCCGAGCGGCTCGGCGAGGTCGTCGACGAGGCGACCCGCGCCGCCGTCAAGAAGAACTCCGACCTGCGGCGCGACGGCATGTCGCTGCTCCTCAGGGGCGTCCAGGCGGCGCTCGAACCCAAGGGCGTCTCGGTCGAGATCCTCAAGCCGGACGCGGTGCTGCGCGCCGAGCGCGTCCCCGTCGGGCAGATGGGCGACGTCTTCTCCGGCGGCCAGCTGCTCACCGCGGCCATCGCCCTGTACTGCACGATGGCGGCGCTCCGCTCCAACGACCGGGGCCGCGACAAGCACCGGCACGCGGGCACGCTGTTCCTCGACAACCCGATCGGCCGCGCCAACGCCACGTACCTCCTGGAGCTCCAGCGGGCCGTGTCGGACGCGCTGGGCGTCCAGCTCCTCTACACGACGGGCCTGTTCGACACGACCGCGCTCGCCGAGTTCCCGCTGGTGATCCGGCTGCGCAACGACGCGGACCTGCGGGCCGGACTGAAGTACATCAGCGTGGAGGAGCACCTGCGCCCCGGGCTGCCGCAGCCTGCCGCGGAGGGGGAGACGATCCACGGCGAGATCACGGCGACGCGGATGTTCCGCCGCCACCAGTCCGACGACGCGGCTCCGGCGGACGCGGCTCGGGCGGACGCGGCTCCGGCTCCGGTGGACTCGGTTCCGGGGGGCGGGGCCTAGTCCCCGGTCGTACGACGACGGAGCGGCCCGGCCCCCCGCGGGGGGCCGGGCCGCTCCGTCGTCCCAGCCGTTCCGGCGTCCTTCACGCCGCTTCGGACAGCGGCGCCGTCTCCGTCCGGTCCTCGCCGCGCCGCGCCCGGATCGGAGGGCGGGCCGTGCTGCTCGGCTCCGACACCACGCCGTTGCGCTGGAGCCACACCTGACGGGTGATCCAGACGTCGAGAACGCTCCAGGTGGCCACCACCGTCGACGCCACCGCGGTGACGGTCACCGGGAACGCCGGCCACGCGCCCGCGACCGTGCAGAGGAAGGCCACCACGGCCTGAATGAGTGTCACCGACGTGATCATCACGGCCCGCACGGCGGCGTTGCGCACCGGATCGGGCATCCGCCGTCGGCCTCGCTCCTCCTCCACCCACAACTGCCGCGCCGACCGCGCCTCGTGTTCCATTGTCCCGTCACTCCCCACCACTGAACGACCTCAGGGACGGCTGCCCGCCTTGAGCGCCTTTACACGGAAGCGCCTTTACACGGACAGAAACCTCCCCGTACACATTGACGCACGAGAGAGGCAAAAGGTTTCGCCCGGGGTGGGGGCGAACGAGGCCCGCGCACCGGCGGAACGGACAGTTCCAGCCATCCGTGCAGGCCGGAGAAATGGCACACCATCAGGTGTCCTACGCCACAGTGGTCAATCCCAACTCCAGCAATACCAGGACATCTCATGATCAAGGATCACTCGACAGGCTGAAAATCGCTCGGACACGCCTTCGGAATGGCCGTGATGCAGTAGTAGGCTCGCGCCGCCGTTTGTTGAAATTCAAGGTTGACGCCGCGTGTTGACGCCGGCGATCACGAACGTGAAGGACCCCCGTGGCGAGACGGGGGCCGAGCTGGGGGAGGCCATGCGCTTTCGCGGGAAGTCCATCCGCAGGAAGATCGTGGCGTTGCTGCTCGTACCGCTCGTCTCCCTCACCGGCCTGTGGGGTTTCGCCACGGTCCTGACGGGCCGCGAGGCCGACCAGCTCCTCGACGTCGGCTACATCGTCGACAAGGTCGGCTACCCCCTGGAGGACACCGCCCGGGTCATCCAGATCGAACGCCGCCAGTCGCTCATCTACCTCGCCGACCCGCGCGGCTCCAACGCCCTCGCCTCCCTGCGCGAGACCCGCCGCGCCACCGACCGGCAGATCGCCCGCATCCGCGCCAACGCCGCCGACCCCGGCGTGCGCGAGGAGATGCGGCCCGTCACCACCCAGCGGCTCAACTCCCTCCTCGACGCGTTCGACGGCCTCGCCTCGCTGCGCCGCTCCGTCGAGACCCGCGGCATCGGCCGCATGCAGGCCCTCGAGTTCTACAACCGGCTCGTCGACCCCTGTTACAGCTTCCTCATCACCCTCCACGCCCTCGAGAACGTGGAGATGGACAAGCAGGGCCGCGCCCTCGTCGGCATCACGCGTGCGCGTGAGCTGCTCTCCCGAGAGGACGCCCTCGTCCTCTCGGCGCTCGTCGCGGACCGCGTCACCCCCGAGGAGACACGCGCGATATCCGACCTCGTCGCCAACCGCGTGGCGTTCTACGAGGTCAACCTCGAACTCCTGCCCTCCGCCGAGCGCGAGCGCTTCGAGAAGTACTGGCGCAGCCCCGACACCCAGCCGCTGCGCACCGCCGAGAACGCGATCATCGAAGAGGGCCCCACCGACACCCCCCGCGCCATCACCGCCGAGCGCTGGCAGGACCAGGCCAGTCCCGTCCTCGACGACCTCGCCCGCGAGAACACCGCCGCGGGCGACCGCTACCAGGAACGCGTCAAGCCCGCCGCGTACAGCGTCCTCCTCAAGGTCGGCGTCGCCGGCGTCCTCGGCTTCCTCGCCCTGCTCGCCTCGATCGTCATCTCCGTCCGCATCGGCCGCGTCCTCGTCCGCGACCTCCGCCGCCTGCAGAAGGAGGCCCAGGAGGTCTCCGGCGTCCGACTGCCCAGCGTCATGCGGCGCCTCGCCGCCGGCGAGCAGGTCGACGTCACGACCGAGGTGCCCCACCTGCGGTACGGGGAGGACGAGGTCGGCCAGGTCGGCCAGGCCCTCAACACCCTCCAGCGCGCCGCCGTCGAGGCCGCCGTCAAGCAGGCGGAACTCCGCCGCGGCGTCTCCGAGGTGTTCGTCAACCTCGCCCGCCGCAACCAGGTCCTGCTCCACCGCCAGCTGACCCTCCTCGACACCATGGAGCGGCGCACGGAGGACACCGACGAGCTGGCCGACCTCTTCCGCCTCGACCACCTCACCACCCGCATGCGCCGGCACGCCGAGGGCCTCGTCATCCTGTCCGGCGCCGCCCCCTCCCGCCAGTGGCGCAAGCCCGTCCAGCTCATGGACGTGGTCCGCGCCGCCGTCGCCGAGGTCGAGGACTACGAGCGGATCGAGGTGCGCCGCCTGCCCCGCCTCGGCGTGGGCGGACCCGCCGTCGCGGACCTCACCCACCTCATCGCCGAACTCCTCGAGAACGCCACGGTGTACTCGCCCCCGCACACCGCCGTCCAGGTCCTCGGCGAGCGGGTCGCCAACGGCTTCACCCTGGAGATCCACGACCGCGGCCTCGGCATGAACCCCGACGCCCTGCTCGACGCCAACCTCCGGCTCGCCGAGACCCCCGAGTTCGAGCTCTCGGACACCGACCGGCTCGGCCTCTTCGTCGTCAGCCGCCTCGCCCAGCGCCAGAACGTCCGGGTCTCCCTGCAGACCTCCCCGTACGGCGGGACCACCGCGGTCGTCTTCATCCCGGCCGCGCTGCTCACCGACGCCCCCGAGACCCAAGGCGCCGGATTCCGGCTCGACCGAAAGGCCCTGGACGAGCGCGGGCGCCCGGGGCGGACCGACGACGCGTCCGCCGACGGCGGCGCCCTGCCCACCCGCAGGCCCGCCCTCACGAAGGTCCCCGACGTGACCGAGGCGCCCGGACCGCTGGACGGCCCCGTCGAGCTGGAGGCCCCGCTAGGCACCGAGGACTTCGACGTCCTCCTCGACCGGTCCGCGGACCTCCTCGACAGCGACAGCGAGCGCGGCGGCCTCTTCCGCCCCCGCGACCGGCGCCGCACGGGACGCGCGCCGGCCGGCGAGCAGCACGAGCAGGCCCCGGACCGGACGACGGGCCGCGGCGAGCAGGACGCGCCCGCCGACGGCACGCGCCTCGGGCCCGCGCGGCTGCCGCGCCGCCGCACCCCGACGCTCGTCGTGGACCACGGCCGCCGCCTCGACGAACCGGACGGCGCCCACGCCCAGGCCGACCGCGCGCACCCGCAGCCGGGCCGCGCCCACGCCCAGGCCGACCGCGCCCAGCCGCAGCCGGACCGCGCGCACCCGCAGGAGCACCGCGCGGACTTCCCGCAGGACGACCGGCGCGGAGCGCGGCCGGGCGACCGGCCGGGGCTCCCGCACGGCGACGGGCGGGGCGTCCTGCCGGGGCCGGGCGCCGGTCCCGTCCTCGTCCCCGTACCACCGGAGGGACCCGTGCCGCCGGAGAGCCCGGAGCAGTTCGGCGGCCTGCCCCGCCGCGTCCGCCAGGCCAGCCTCGCGCCCCAGCTGCGCGAGGCCGAGGGCCCGGCCGGCCGCGGCGCGGGAAGCCGCGCCGACGCCCGTACGGGCACCGGAGCGCGGTCCGAGGGGCCCGACTCCTTCGAGCGCGACGCCGAGGAGGTGCGCGCCCGCATGGCCGCCATGCAGCGCGGCTGGCAGCGCGGCAGGCGGGACACCACAGAGCCGGACGACCCGACAGCACCAGGAACGACACCCGAGGGGGACGGTCGATGACCGCACCGAACGCCGCAGCAACCAGCACGACCTCCGGACCCGGACGCGGAAACGGCGAGCTGAACTGGCTCCTCGACGAGCTCGTCCAGCGCGTCGGCTCCATCCGCAAGGCCCTGGTGCTCTCCAGCGACGGACTCCCCACCGGTGCCTCCCAGGAGCTCACCCGTGAGGACGGCGAGCACCTCGCCGCCGTGGCCTCCGGCTTCCACAGCCTCGCCAAGGGCGTCGGCCGCCACTTCGAGGCGGGCAAGGTCCGCCAGACGGTCGTCGAGCTGGAGGACGCCTTCCTCTTCGTCACGGCCGCCGGCGACGGCAGCTGCCTGGCGGTGCTCGCGGACGCCGACTCGGACGTCGGCCAGGTCGCCTACGAGATGACGCTGATGGTGAAGCGGGTCGGGGCCCACCTCACGACGGCTCCCCGGACCGGCCTGCCCTCGGGAGGGTGAGTGGGACGGCATGAGTGACGAAGCCGAGCGCGGCCGGCGGGAACGGGGCCAGACCCCCGGCCCCCACCACTGGTTCGACGACGAGGCCGGGCCGGTGGTCCGTCCGTACGCGATGACCCGCGGCCGGACGAGCGCCGCCGGCCGCCACCGGCTCGACCTGATCGCGGTGGTCGTCCCCGAGCCCGCCGCCGACGACCCCGGCCGGGACCAGACGCTCTCCCCGGAACACGTGGAGATCGTCGAACGCTGCTCCGAGCAGCCCCAGTCGATCGCCGAGCTCGCCGCAGGACTCGACCTCCCCGTCGGGGTGGTACGGGTCCTCGTCGGCGATCTCGTCGAGGACGAACTCGTCCACGTGACCCGCCCCGTTCCGCCGGCCGAGCTGCCGGACGTGAGCATCCTTCGCGAGGTGATCAATGGCCTTCGGGCGCTCTAGCCGCAAGAAGTCGTTCGTCGAGCCGGTGACCCTGAAGATCCTCGTCGCCGGCGGGTTCGGGGTCGGCAAGACGACACTGGTGGGCTCGGTCAGCGAGATCAGGCCCCTGCGGACCGAGGAGATCCTCAGCGAGGTGGGGCGGCCCGTCGACGACCTGCACGGCGTCGAGACCAAGACGACCACCACGGTCGCCATGGACTTCGGCCGGATCACCCTCCGCGAGGACCTCGTCCTCTACCTGTTCGGCACCCCGGGACAGGACCGCTTCTGGTTCCTGTGGGACGAGCTGGCCCAGGGCGCCCTGGGCGCGGTCGTCCTCGCGGACACCCGCCGCCTGGAGGACAGCTTCGCCGCCATCGACTACTTCGAGCGGCGCGGCATCCCGTTCACGGTGGCCGTCAACTGCTTCGAGGGCGCCCAGCGGTACCCGGCGGAGAGCGTGCGCGGCGCGCTCGACCTGGACCCCGAGGTGGAGCTGCTGATGTGCGACGCCCGGGACCGCGAGTCCGTGAAGAACGTCCTCGTGGCGGTCGTCCAGCACGCCCTGGTCCTCGCGGACCGCGGCCCCGCCGCCGTCACGACCTGACGGCGGGGGCGCCCGGCGCGCGGCCGGGCCCACCACGGCCCCGGCCCGCTCAGCGCACCGCCACCACCGCCGAACCGTGGCCGAACAGGCCCTGGTTCGCGGTGATCCCGGCCCTCGCCCCCGGCACCTGCCGGTCGCTGGCCGTGCCGCGCAGCTGCCAGGTCAGTTCGCAGACCTGCGCGATCGCCTGGGCGGGCACCGCCTCCCCGAAGGAGCCGAGGCCACCGCTGGTGTTGACCGGCAGGCGCCCGCCGAGGGCAGTGGCGCCCTCCCGCAACAGCTTGGCGCCCTCGCCCCGCGGGCAGAGCCCGATGTCCTCGTACCACTCCAGCTCCAGGGCCGTGGACAGGTCGTACACCTCCGCGAGGGACAGGTCCCCGGGCCCGAGCCCCGCCTCCTCGTAGGCGGCGCGGGCGATCGAGGCGCGGAAGGCGTGCGGGGCGGGGGAGACGGCCGCCGCCGAGTCGGTCGCGATGTCGGGGAGGTCGAGCACCGCCTCGGGGTACGTGGGGGAGACGGTGGACACCGCCCGGATCCGGACCGGGTCGGGGTGCCCGTGCCGGCGCGCGAACTCCATGCCGGACAGGACGAGCGCGGCGCCGCCGTCCGAGGTGGCGCAGATGTCGAGGAGCCGCAGCGGATCGGCGACGACGGCGGAGGCCGCGACCTCCTCGGCGGTCACCCGCCTGCGGTAGCGGGCCAGCGGATTGAGCGCCCCGGCCGCCGCGTTCTTCACCTTCACCCGGGCGAAGTCCTCGGCCGTGTCGCCGTACAGCGCCATCCTGCGGCGCGCGTAGAGCGCGAAGTACGCCGGGTTGGTCGCCCCGAGCACCCGGAACCGCAGCCAGTCCGGGTCGTCGGGCCGCTCGCCGCCGGCCGGGGCGAGGAACCCCTTCGGCGTCGCGTCCGCCCCGACGACCAGGACCACGTCCGCGAGCCCCGCCAGGATCTGGGCGCGGGCGGCGCCGATGGCCTGGGCGCCCGAGGCGCAGGCGGCGTACACGCTGGTGACCCGCGCCCCCTGCCAGCCGAGGGCCTGCGCGAAGGTCGCCCCCGCCACGTATCCCGGATATCCGCACCTCATGGTGTCGGCGCCGACGACCGAGTCGACGTCGGACCACCGCAGACCGGCGTCGGCGAGCGCGGCGCGGGCGGCGGCCGTCCCGTAGGAGACGAAGCTCCGGCCCCATTTGCCCCAGGGGTGCATCCCGGCCCCGAGGACGGCGATGTCGTTCACGACCGCTCCTCCCGGTCCGCCGTGGTGACCGGCCGCCAGTTCCAGGTGGTCCAGGTGTGCTCCTCGTCCTCGTTCAGGACGCCCGGCACCACCTCGACCTCCATCCCGACGGCGAGGTCGGCCGTCGTCACGCCCGGCGCCGCCTGCCCGAGGACCACCATCGCCTCGGCCGCGAGCTCGACGGCGACGAGGGTGTACGGCTCCCAGGGCGCGTCCGGATCGGAGACGTACGGGGCGGGCGGGCGGTACCGGCCGTCGGTGTACGACCAGACCCGGCCGCGCGGCGAGAGCGGCACCTCGGGCAGCTCGCCGCCGCCCGGGCAGCCGGGGTTGCGGCACCCGTCGTCCTCCCGCGGGAAGAAGACCGACGCGCAGGCCGTGCAACGGGTGCCGAGCAGCCGGAACTCCGCCTCCGGCACGGTGTCGTCGGTGAACCAGCCGGCCACCACCGGTCTGCGCGTCCGTGCCATCGGGACCTCCCGTGATCTGACGAAGCGTCAGAAGTGTGCCACGGGCGGCCGGTGCTGAGAAGGGCTCAATGCCCGGCCACCGACCTCCGGGCCACGGGGAAGTCGAAGAACGTGGCCGGGAACGGCTCCGGCTTGAAGGTGAAGTGCCACCACTCCTCGGGCAGGTTCACGAACCCCTGCTCGGCGAGCGCGCCCTTGAGCAGCTGCCGGTTGGCCCGCTGCTCGCCCTGGATCCGCGGGTCGTCGGTGTGCGAGCGCGTGTCGAAGCAGTCGTACCCGGTCCCCATGTCCACCGAGTTGTCCGGGAACCGCTCCCGCCGGGGCGCCCAGCACTCCACCAGCTCCTCACCCGGCACGTACGCGCGCGTGGGCACCGCCGGCAGCCGCACGATGGTGAGGTCCACCGTGGAACCCCGGCTGTGCCCGGACCTCTCCGCGATGTAACCGTCCGCGAACAGCCTCGACTTGTCGACGAGCGGATAGAACTCCTTCTTCATCCGCTCGTCCTCCAGGTCCTTCGCCCAGCGCACGAAGTGGTCCACGGCCCGCTGCGGCCGGTAGCAGTCGTACACCTTCAGCGTGTACCCCCGGGCGAGCAGCCGGAGCTGCGCGCGGTGCAGCGCCTCGGCCGCCGGACGGGTCAGGATGCACAGCGGCTGCCGGTAGCCGTCCACCGGCTCGCCGACGAAGTTGTGCGCGGTCGTGTAGCGCATCTCCTGGAGGATCGTCCGGTCCACGGAGCCCAGGGCCACGAACTCCCGTGGCGCCTTGGGCTCCGGCGCGGCCGAGGCCGGGGGAGCGGGGGCGGCGACGGCTCCGGTGACGGCGAGCAGCCCGGCCGCGGCCGTGACGGCGAGGGTACGGAGGGCGGTTGCGAGTCCTGTCATGCGCACCGTCTATCAGTTCCGGCAGCGCCGGGAAAGGGCGATCGCGTACGGTCGGGCCGTGAAGGACACCCACTGCTCCGCCTGCGGCGCCGCCCACCTCCCCGACGCCGGCTGGCCCCGCACCTGCCCGGCCTGCGGCCACACCGCCTACCGCAACCCGCTGCCCGTCGCCGTCGCCCTCCTCCCCGTCACCGACGCCACGGGAACGGGCCTCGTCGTCGTCACCCGCACCATCGAACCCGCGCGGGGCGGAGTCGCGCTGCCCGGCGGCTTCATCGACCACGACGAGGACTGGCGCGCCGCCGTCGCCCGCGAACTGCGCGAGGAGACCGGCATCCCCGCCTCCGCCGAGGAGGTCCGCCTCGCCGACGCCCTCAGCTCACCGGCCGGCCACCTCCTCCTCTTCGGCCTCCTCCCGCCCCGCCCGGCCGCACAGCTCCCGCCGTCGGCCCCGACGGACGAGACGAGCGGCCACCATGTGCTCAGGGCCCCCGGTGAGTTGGCCTTTCCACTGCACACGGAGGCGGTACGGAAGTGGTTCGGCGGAGCCTACGGGTGACCCGGTGGCGGATGCCGGACCCGCCCACCGGATCCCCCCCTCACAGCCCCCGCACCCGCACCGCCGGCCCCGGCTCCTCCACCCCGTCGTCCGTGACGCGCTCCACCACCACCCGGCCGTCCACGAGCCGCGACTGGTACCGCTCGATCGAGGCCGGCTCCCAGCCGTCCCCGGTGTCCCGCACGACGAGCCCGCCACCGGTCCGCCCCGCGGCGGGCGCCCACACCTCCAGGACGAGCTCGTCCCCCTCGCCCCGCACGGGCAGCACGGCCCCCGCCCGGGCCAGGACCGGCACCCGGGAGAGCGGCGCGTCGAGCAGGACCTGCCCCGGACCCTCGTACGCCCGCCCCGTCGCCGTGTCGTACCAGCGCCCGCGCGGCAGCCGCACCGCCCGCCGGTCCGCGCCCCGCGTCAGCACCGGCGCCACGAGCAGCGCGTCGCCGAGCAGGAACGCGTCCTCGCAGTCGCGCAGCGCCCGGTCCTCGGGCGTCCCCCACCACACCGGGCGGACGTACGGCGCGCCCGTCATCCGGGCCAGCCGGGCCAGCGTCGTGAAGTACGGCCGCAGCCGCTCCCGTTCGGCCAGCGCCACGCGCGCGTGCTCCAGGACCTCGGGACCGAACTCCCACGGCTCCCGCCGCCCCGCGTCGATCGCCGCGTGCGTACGGAAGAAGGGCAGCCACGCGCCCAGCTGGTACCAGCGCAGGAACAGCTCCGGTGAGGGACTGCCGTCGAAACCGCCCACGTCCGGCCCCGAGTAGGGCACCCCGCACAGCCCCAGGCCCAGGACGAGGGAGAGCGAGGCCCGCAGCCCCGGCCACCCCGTCGCCACGTCGCCGGACCAGGTGCCCCCGTACCGCTGCATGCCCGCCCAGCCGGAACGCGAGAAGAGGAAGGGCCGCTCGTCGGGGCGCAGCCGGCACAGCCCCTCGTACCCGGCCCGGGCCATCGCGAGACCGTACACGTTGTGCGCCTCCCGGTGGTCGCCGCCCCGGCCCTCCAGCGCGTGCCGCGTCGAACGGGGCAGTGTCGGCTCGCCGAAGGGGACGAAGGACACCGGCTCGTTCATGTCGTGCCACACCCCCGCGAAGCCCTGCCGGAGGCGCTCCTCGTACAGGCCGCCCCACCACTCCCGCACCGCGGGGTCCGTGAAGTCCGGGTAGGCGCACTCGCCGGGCCACACCACCCCGCGCGCCTCCTGACCGCGCGCGTCCTTGACGAAGGCGTCCACCGCCACCCCGCCGTCGTACACCGGGTCGCCCGGTTCGGCCTTCACCGCCGGGTCCACGATCGACACCAGGCGCACGCCCTGCTCCCGCAGCTCCTCCGCGAGCCCCGGCAGATCGGGGAACCGCTCCCGGTCGACCGTGAACACCCGGTGCCCGTCGTAGTGATCGATGTCCAGGTGCAGGGCGGACAGCGGCAGCCCCCGCTCCCGGTACCCGGCCACCACCCGCCGCACCTCCCGCGCGCTGCCGAAGCCCCAGCGCGCGTGCTGCGGCCCGAGCGCCCAGGACGGCGGCAGCGCGGGCGCGCCGGTCAGCGCCGCCCAGCCGTGCAGGACGCGCGCGGGGGTGCCGACGACCACCCAGCAGCGCAGCGGCCCGCCCGTCATCCGCACCTCGCTCGTCCCCGGCCGGTCGTGCCCGGAACCGGCCCCCTCCTCGCCCTCGGCCAGGGTGACCCGGCCGTCCCAGGAGTTGTCGTGGAACGCCAGGTGCGTCCCCGCGTCCGAGACCACGAACTGGACGGGCATGGTCAGGTAGAGCGGATCGTCGCCGGGACCGAAACCCCGCTGGGGGTCGGTGTTCCACAGCCGGTACGTGCCGTCCCGCAGGCGCGGCCCCGCCGCCCTCCCGCCGAGCCCGAAGAACCGGGCGTCGGCCGGCACCTCGCTGCGCTGCACCCACCGCCCGCCCCCCGCCGCCGGTCCGGCACTCCCGTCCGCCGCGGGCCCGGCGCCGTCGCCCGCCACCGCCCCCGTACGACCGCCCGCCCCCGGTCCGGCGTCCTCGGCCGCCACCGGTTCCCACCAGCGCGGCGGCAGGTCCCGGCGGAGCAGCACCCCGCCCGGAGTCCGGAGCTCCACCGCCCCGTGCCGGGAGACCGTCACCGTCACCCGCTCCGACACGATCCGCCACCCGCCGTGGGTGTCCGGTTCGAGGGAGGCCCGCGGATCCGCGTCGGGCGCCTCGCCCGCCAGGGCGTACGAGGGAAGCGGTTCCGCCCCGTCCCACCCCCAGAACACCGTGCCGCCCGACGACACGCGGATCAGGAGCGAGGACCGGGCGAACCGGACGGTCCCCCCGCCCGGAGCCGGCTCCGCCTCCACCGCGAGCCCCGGCACCCTGGCCCGCTCCGCCCCCCTGGGCGGCAGCCCCCACGCGTCCGTACGGCGCTGCCGCCACGCCGACCACACCGCCCGCATGCCCTGCACCGAACCGAACACCTTCATCGAACGCACCAGTTCACGACCGTCCATGCAGCTCAGCCTGCCACCCGCCGGAGCGCGAACCGGTTCCGTTCAGCTGCCGTTCACCCGTGGTGGGAGCACATGTTCAACTGCCCGACCATGGGCGGGCAGACCTGGTGCGATCGACGATCACATGGCATCGTCCTGTCAGCCGCGTCACGCGCACACCCCCGCACGTGCGCGAGACACACGCAGACCCGCGTACAGCCAGGGAGACGCCCCAAATGACATCCGCAGCGCCGACCGAGCCGCTCTGGCAGCCGGACGAGGAACGCATCGCCACGGCCGCCGTCACCCGCTTCCAGACCTGGGCCGCCGAGCACCACGGCGCCCCGGCCGAGGGCGGGTACCCGGCGCTCCACCGCTGGTCGGTCGAGGAGCTGGAAGCCTTCTGGCAGGCCGTCGTCGAGTGGTTCGACCTCCGCTTCTCCACCCCGTACGAGCGGGTCCTCGGCGACCGCTCCATGCCCGGCGCCGACTGGTTCCCCGGAGCCACCCTCAACTACGCCGAGCACGCCCTGCGCGCCGCCGACGAGCGCCCCCATGACACGGCCCTGCTCCATGTGGACGAGACACATGAGCCCACACCGATCACCTGGGGCGAGCTCCGCCGCCAGGTCGGCTCCCTCGCCGCCGAGCTCCGCGCCCTCGGCGTGAACCCCGGCGACCGCGTCAGCGGCTACCTGCCCAACGTCCCGCAGGCCGTCGTCGCCCTCCTCGCCACCGCCGCCGTCGGCGCCGTGTGGACCTCCTGCGCCCCCGACTTCGGCGCCCGCAGCGTCCTCGACCGCTTCCAGCAGGTCGAGCCGGTCGTCCTGTTCACCGTCGACGGCTACCGCTACGGCGGCAAGGAGCACGACCGCCGCGACACCGTCGCCGAACTGCGCGCCGAGCTCCCCACCCTCCGCGCCGTCGTCCACATCCCGCTCCTCGGCACCCCGGCCCCCGAAGGCACCCTCGACTGGGCCGACCTGGTCGCCGCCGACGTCGAGCCGGTCTACGAGCAGGTGCCGTTCGCGCACCCGCTGTGGGTGCTGTACTCCTCCGGCACGACCGGTCTGCCGAAGGCGATCGTGCAGTCCCAGGGCGGCATCCTCGTCGAGCACGTCAAGCAGCTGGGCCTGCACTGCGACCTCGGCCCCGAGGACGTGTTCTTCTGGTACACCTCCACCGGCTGGATGATGTGGAACTTCCTCGTCTCCGGCCTCCTCACCGGCACGACCGTCGTCCTCTACGACGGCAGCCCCGGCTACCCCGACACCGCCGCCCAGTGGCGGGTCGCCGAGCGCACCCGCGCCACCCTCTACGGCACCTCCGCCGCGTACGTGATGGCCTGCGCCAAGGCGGAGGTCCACCCCGGCCGGGACTTCGACCTCTCCGCCGTGAAGTGCGTCGCCACCACCGGCTCCCCGCTGCCCCCCGACGGCTTCCGCTGGCTCCACGACGAGGTCCGCGAGAACCTGTGGATCGCCTCCGTCAGCGGCGGCACGGACGTCTGCTCCTGCTTCGCGGGCGCCGTCCCCACGCTGCCCGTCCACATCGGCGAGCTCCAGGCCGCGGGCCTCGGCACCGACCTGCAGTCCTGGGACCCCTCCGGGAAGCCCCTGATCGGCGAGGTCGGCGAACTCGTCGTCACCAACCCCATGCCGTCCATGCCGATCCACTTCTGGAACGACCCGGACGGCAGCCGCTACCGCGACAGCTACTTCGAGATGTTCCCGGGCGTGTGGCGCCACGGCGACTGGATCACGATCACCGACCGCGGCTCGGTCGTCATCCACGGCCGCTCGGACTCCACCCTGAACCGCCAGGGCGTCCGGATGGGAAGCGCCGATATCTACGAGGCCGTCGAGCGCCTCCCCGAAATCCGCGAGTCCCTGGTCATCGGCCTGGAGGAACCGGACGGCGGCTACTGGATGCCGCTCTTCGTGCACCTCGTGGACGGCGTCGCCCTGGACGACGAACTGATCGACCGCATCAAGCGGACGATCCGCAGCGAACTCTCCCCGCGCCACGTCCCCGACGAGATCATCGAGGTCCCGGGCGTCCCGCACACCCTCACCGGCAAGCGCATCGAGGTCCCGGTCAAGCGCCTCCTCCAGGGCACCCCGCTGGCCAAGGCCGTAAACGCCGGCTCGGTCGACGACCTCGGCCTCCTCCACTTCTACGAGACCCTCGCGGCCAACCGCCGGGGCTGAGCACACGACCGGGGCCCGCCGATCCGACCGGATCGGCGGGCCCCGGTCCTTCTCCGGTCAGTCCTTCGGCAGCTCGCCGCGCGCGGGGGCGGCCGCCTTGGCGAGCACGGCCGAGACGCCGAGGACCGTCCCCGCCCGCCCGGCCGACGTGTCCTCGGTGAGCACCGTGCGCTCGCCGAGGAACGCCGACGTCGTCCGGTCGAAGATCCACTGGGTCTGCTCGCCGTGGGAGGCACGGGCCACCGCGACGCCCTCGCGGCCGGCCGCGTCCTTCGCGGACGGCAGCACGGTCACCCCGGGGATCCGCGCCGCCGCCTCGTACAGCGCGGCGGTGACCTTCGGCGGCGCCCAGGTCTCGGCGAGCAGGGTCCCGATCGCGGTGAACGCCCGCTGATCGGCGTCGCCCCCGTCCGCGCGCGTCTGGTCCCGGATCAGACGCAGCAGCACCGCAGGATCCGTGGGAAGGGCCGCCACGTACGCGTGCGTCGGGTTCGTGACGGAGGGCGGAGCCGTCTCCATGCTGGTCTTCCGGGGCGTGGCCCCGGGGTGGTCCAGCTCGTACACGGGTGCCTCGGCGCCCAGTTCCGTGTCGGCGGCGCCGGGCTCGCGCAGCAGACCGGGCCGGCTGCCGTCGACGGAGAGCCACACCTCGCGCCGGTGCGCGGCCGGCAGCACGGCGGTGCCGCCGGCCGCGTCGCGCCCCGCGTGGGCGACGAGGCTCCTGACGTAGACGTACCCGCCGGGCCGGGCGTCCGGCGCGGGAGCGGACGCCGCGGCGAGCGCGGCACCGGACAGGATCCGCACGGCCTCGGGCGAGGGGGCCTGCCCGACGGAGACGCGGCCGGGGGTCCCGGTGGAGCCGTCCTGGGGCGCGAGCACGGCCACTCCGGCGACGACCGCGCAGGCGGCCATCGGCGCGGCGATCCAGCCGAGCCGCAGCCCCTGGCGGGGACGGCGCGCACGCGTCGGACGGGCGGCCGTGGCGTCCCCGCCGGCCAGGGCGGTCCGCAGGACGGCGTGCCTGAGGTGCTGGTTCCGCTCGGCCGTCAGATCGGGCACCGGAGGCGGGGGCAGCAGCTCGGTGAGCTCGGCACGCAGGAGCTCGTCCGCGTCGGCGCGCGGCGGGCGGGGGGCGAAGGCGTTCATGCCTGGTTCTCCGAGGTGGGTCGGGGCGCGGGGGCCGGGCGGACGGACGAGCGGACGGAGAGGGAGCCGGGTACGGCGGGGGAGGGGGGAGCGGGTGCCGCTGCGGGACCGGGCACCGGCCCGGGCACGGACGCGGGCGCCACCAGGAATCCGGTCACGACTCCCGACGACTGCACCGGCACCCCGGGGGATCCGGACGCCCTGGTGGTTCCAGGCCTTCCCGGGGCTCCGGACGCCTCGGGAGCTCCGGACGTCCCGAGGGCTCCGGACGCCCCGGCGGCCCCGGGCGCCGCGACGGAACCGCGTGTCCCCTCGGCGGCGGAAGGCGGGCCCTCCGTCCCGGCCGGAGGGCCGCCGGGGGCGGAGCGTCCGGCCGAGCGGACGGCGGCAGCGGCGGACCTCTCCCGGCGCCGCGCCGCGCGCAGTTCGGCCTCGGCGAGCTTCCGGAGCCGTTCACGGGCCCGGGACAGCCGGGAGCGGACGGTGCCGACCGGGATTCCCAACGCCTCCCCGGCCGCGGCGTAGTCCAGACCCGCCCACACCACGAGCGTGAAGACCTCGCGCTCGCGCCGCCTGAGCTTCCCGAGCGCGACGCGGGCGGCCCGGATCTGCTCCGTGTCCGTCATCCGGCCGAGGACGTCGTCGGCGAAGTCCGGCAGGACGCCGCGCTCGGGGATCCTGGCGAGCGCGGCGTCCCGCCTGCGGGCCTCGCGGGCCGCGCCGCGCATGATGTTGGTCGCGATGCCGAGCAGCCACGGACGCAGGCTGCCGCCGTCGGCGTGCACCTTCCCGCGGCAGCGCCAGGCCTCCAGGAACGCGGCGGACACGACGTCCTCCGCGGCCGCCCGGTCCCCGCAGACCCGGTAGGCGTAGTGGTACAGCACGCGTGCGTGCTCGTCGTACGCCTCGCCGAGCGCCGTGGGGTCCCCGGCGCGGAAACGATCTCTCATAGGTGATTCCACATCTGGCACTGGGCGATGGTTCGGCGGGGTTCCCGTGACCTGGACCACAGGCCCCCACCGCACCCCGACGATGTGGCCCAGGTCACGGGAACGCCCCGCCCGTCGGGAGCAGTGCTGGGCATGAACGATTCCTCGACACACAGCCGTACGCCCGACAGCACCGTCGGCCCCCGTACCGCCGAACCCCGTACCGCGGGCCGCCGCACCGTCCTGCGCGCCCTGGCCCTCGCCGGAGTCCTCGCGGGCACGACCTTCTCCGCCCTGCCCCCGGTCGCCGCGGCGGCCTCCGGGGCCCCCGAGACGCACACGCTGACGATCCGGCACCTCGACCGCGCGGGCCACGCCACCGGCGGGTACAGCACCCACGTCACCGGCATCTCGGGCCCCGGGGCCCAGGAGGAGGCCACGCCCTACGACGAGTCCGGCACGGTCACCCTCCGCCTGCCCGAGGGGCGCTACCTGCTCGACTCCACGCTGTACGGCACCGATCCGGCGACCGGCACCGACTGGGTGGTCCAGCCCCGCCTGGACCTGAACGGCGACACGACCGTCACCGTCGACGCCCGGACGACCGCCCCGGTGGACGTCCGTCCGCCGGAGCCGGGCGCGCGCCGCCTGAACGGCATCGGGTTCGTCGAGGTCACCCATGAGGGGACCACCCGCTCGGCGAACATCCTGACGGCCCGCGAGGGCCTGCGCGTGGCCCACCTCGGCCCGGCCTCGGAACCGGGTTCGGTCAAGGAGTGGTTCGACACCTACTGGTCCGGCACCCGCTCCGACTACGCACTCGGCTACACCTTCACCTCCGACCGCGCCCTCACCGGCCTCGTCCGGCACCCGGCGGCCGACAGGCTGGCCACCCTGAAGATCCGGGGTGCCGCTCCCGGGGGCGCGGGCGGCACCGGGTTCGTCTCCGTCCAGCCCAGCGCGGGCCCCACCGTCGGCCTCGCGCAGCCGCTCCAGCTCCCCGGCACCGCCACCGTCCTCGTCACCCCGGAGCGCGGTCTCTGGGACGTCGCCCTCACCGGCCCGGCCGCCCCCGAGACACCGCCCAACCGCTACGAGGAGAACGGAATCGCGGTCCACGCGGGCGCGACCACCACCCACACCTTCGACAACGCCGTCTTCGGCCCCGCCCTCGACACGAGGCCCGGTGCCCGGCCGGCCGGCGTCCGCGACGGCGACAGGATCGCGCTCGACCTCCCGCTGCTCGCCGACGGGGACGGCCACGCCCCGAGCGCACCGCGCTTCCGCACCGCGACCACCACGCTCCACCGCGACGGCGCCCTGATCGGCACCCGCCGGGGCGAGCCCGGCCGCGCCGAGTTCACGACCACCCCCGGAGCGGCCTCGTACCGGCTGACCGCCTCGGCGACCCGGGGCGACGGCTCGCCGTCGAGCGAGCGCGTCACCGCCTCCTGGACCTTCGCCTCGGCCGCCACCACCCGCCCGGCGGCCCTTCCCCTCAGCACCGTCCGCTTCGCCCCGGACCTCGCCCTCGACGGCACCGCCCCGGCCGGGACCGCGCTCCGCGTGCCGGTCACCGTCCAGGGCACGGCCGTTGAGGCCGGCGTCCGGTCCCTGACCGTGTCGGTGTCCACGGACAACGGCACCACCTGGACCCGGGTCCCTGTCCTCGACGGCCGGGCGGAATTCCGCACCCCCGGCCCGGGCCGGTCCGTCTCGCTCCGCGCCGAACTCACCGACGCCCGGGGCAACACGCTCACCCAGACCCAGCGCAACGCCTTCCGCACCCGCTGAACCGACACCGACCGGACGCTCCGGGGAGGGCCGACGCCCTCCCCGGAGCGTCCGCGCGTCCCGGCCACGCCACGGCCCGGCGGGTCGTCACCCGCCGTACGTCGCCTGAGCGTCCCCCAGGACCTCGGCGAAGTCCGCCGCGAGGCGCAGGGCGTCCGCGGGCGCGAGCGTCGCCGTCGTGATCCGTACGGCCGGCGGGGCCGCGATGCGGAACCGCGCCCCGGCGGCGACCCACCAGCCCTGCGTCCGCAGCCCGTTCACCACCGCCGACTCGTCCCGCACGGGCACCCACACGTTCAGACCGCTCGCCCCGACCGCATGGATCCGGTACGCGCCGAGCGCGCCGATCAGCGCCGCGCGCCGCTCCGCGTACGCCTCCTCGCCCGCCGCCACCAGTCTCCGTACCGCGTTGTCGGCGAGGAGACCGGCCACCGTCTCCTGCAGGACGTGACTGACCCAGCCCGAGGTCATCAGCATCCGTCCGTCGTGCCGTGCCAGCGTCACCGCGTCGCAGGCGACCCCGGCCCAGCGGAGATCGATGCCGAGGTGCTTCGACACGGTCCGCACCTGCGCCCACCGGGCCGGCCCCGCCGCTGCCAGGGTGTACGCCGCGGCTCCGCCGACCTCCGCGTTGTGATCGTCCTCGACGACGAGCACCTCCGGGAACTCCCGGAGCACCGCGGCCAGTTCGTCCCTACGCGCGCGCGTGAAGAACGCCCCGGTCGGACACTGGCCCCGCGGACTGCACACCACCGCGCGCGCCCCGCCCCGCAGCGCGGCCCGCAACGACTCCGGCACCAGCCCCTCGCCGTCCACCGCCACCGGGACCGTCCGCAGCCCCAACGCGGGCACCAGGTCGAGCAGATGGTGGAACCCGGGGTCCTCCACCGCCACCGCGTCCCCGGGCCGCAGCTCCGTCGACAGCAGTCGCGCGATGCAGTCGAGGGCGCCGTGTGCGAACGTCACGTGCTCCGCGGGCACCCCGTCCCGCTCGAACCAGGCCCTGGTCAGCGCCTCCAGGTGCGCGAGCCGCGGGGCGGCGCGATGGGACCCGTACACCGGGGCGACGGTCGCCGGGGGCCGCAGGACGGGGAGGAACGCCGGGTCCGGGTGTCCGCCGGCCAGGTCGACCAGACCGGCGGGCACGCGCGGCGGGCGCCGGGAGGCCACCGACGGCACCTCCGCGACCACGGTCCCGCCCCGGCCCCGCGTGACGATCAGCCCCCGCTGCCGCAGCTCCTTGTAGGCCGTGGCGACGGTCCCCGGACTCACCCCCAGCTCGTCGGCGAGCCGCCGCACCGGCGGTAGGGCGTCGCCCGGGGCGAGCCCGCCCTCGGACACGCCCCGCTCCACGGACGCGGCAATCCCCTTGGCCGTCGCCCCTTCGATCGCATATTGTGCTGCCACGTAATCAAGTATGTATCAATACAAAGCAGTCGGCAAGGGGGACCCATGAGCCGCAGCACCGCACGACCCGCCCGCCCACCCCTCAAGGACCGCGTCCCCGGCGGCACCGACGGCCGCCGCATGCTCCTCATCGGCTTCATCGACAAGTGCGGCACCGGACTCTGGGCCACGGCCATGGCCCTCTACTTCACCTACGTCACCGGCCTCGGCCTCGGCCAGGTCGGCCTCCTCATCGCCGTCTCCGGCGCCGCGGGCATAGCGGGCGCCCCCCTCGGCGGCCGCCTCGCCGACCGCTTCCCCCTCGTCCGCGTCATCATCTGCACCCAACTCCTCCGCGCCGCCGCCCTCCTCGCCCTCCTCACCACCGACGACTACCTGCTGCTCGTCCTCTTCTCCGCGGCCGGCGCCCTCCCCGACCGCGCCACCAACGTCCTCACCAAGCTCTACGCGGCCCGCGTCGCCGGCCCCGACCGCGTCCGCTACCAGGCCGTCAACCGCACCATCTCCAACATCGGCTGGACCCTCGGCGGCCTCGGCGCCGCCGCCGCACTCGCCGTCGGCACCACCACCGCCTTCCACCTCCTGCTCGTCGGCGACGCCCTGTCCTACCTCGTGATGGCCGCCCTCACCCTCCGCTGCGCCGAACCCCCCGCCCCCACCGCCTCACGCGTCGCCGCCGCCTCCACCGACCCGGCCCCCGCCACCAAGGCGTCCAACCCCTGGCGCGACCGCGGCTTCCTCGCCTTCACCACCGGCGACGCCGTCTTCTTCCTCCACGACTCGATCCTCCAGGTCGCCCTGCCGCTCTGGATCGCCCACGCCACCGACGCCCCCGTCGGCCTGGCACCGCTCCTGATGGTGGCCAACAGCGCCCTCGTCGTGCTCTTCCAGGTCCCCCTCTCCCGCTTCGGCACCACCACCGACGCCGCCCGCCGCCTCCTCGGTCCGCTGGCCGGCCTCTTCGCCGTCGGCACGCTCGCCCTCGCCGTCTCCGCCCTGGGCGGCCGCACCCTCGCGATCACCGCCCTCGTCACGGCCGCCGTCGCCCTCACCTTCGCCGAGATGATCCACACCATCGTGTCCTGGGAGATCTCCGTCGCCCTCGCCCCCGACGACGCCCAGGGCGCCTACCTCGGAGTCCACGGCCTCGCCCAGTCCACCCAGCGCTTCGCGGGCCCCCTCCTCATGACCGGCCTCGTCTCCACGGGCCCCCTGGCCTGGCCCCTCCTCGGCGCCGTCCTGGCCGCCACCACCGCCGCCCAGAACCACCTCGTCCGCCGACGCCTCACCGGAACGTCACTGTCAGTGCCGAAGGTTACGGTGAGTGAGCACTGATCGGAGCGTCACCAGGGGGAGACATGACCCGCACCGGCACCACCACCGCACACCTCCGCCGCGCCCTGCGCCGCGAGATCCCCAGCACCGTCGGACTCCTCGCCGACGAGCACGACTTCGCCGCCATGCGCCAGTACCGGACCTTCGCCTTCGACGACCACGCCACCTACCTCCGGCAGGTCGAGGCCCTCCTCAAAACCCTCTCGACCCAGGGCGGCCACACCACCGTCACCCTCTTCGACCCCGAGGAGTACGCGGCCTGGTGCGCCGAGACCGGCACCGACCCCGACCACCCCACGAGCCGCAGCCGGTTCACCGCCCACCTGGCCATCACCGGCGCCCGCGTCACCTACACCGGCCAGCCCCTCACCACCCTCCTCCCCGAACTCGTCGACACCGCCGTCCGCCAGGCCACCTGGGAGTACGCCACCACCGTCCTCGCCACCGCGGGCGACTGCGCCACCTGCGGCGAGGACATCGGCAAAGCCGCGTACGAGCGGGCGGGCCGCCTGCTCCTACGACTGCTCGAAGCCGCGGGACCCGGCACCCACCACCTCGTCTGCAGCGTCCAGGCCGCCGACGACCAACTCCTCGCCGTCCTCCACACGCACGGCACCACGCCCCCCGAGGACGCCACGGGCCCGGAGTTCACCGCCGTGCTCGCCACCGGCATCGCCCTCGCGGCACCCGGCGGAATCGTCCTGCGCACCACCACACCCGACGCCCCCGACCGGCTCCACGGCTGGCGCCTCACCGACGGCACCCTCACCCCGCTCACCGAGGCCGAGGTCTTCGCCGCCTACTGCACCGACGCCCGCACCGGCGAGCCCCTCTCCCCGGAACCGGGCGTCGAGTACCACGCCGGCCTCCCCCTCGCCCCCGACCCCGACGACGACTGGCCCGCCCACCACTGACCCCACCCACGACGAAGGGGCTCCCCGCCACCAGATGACGGAAAGCCCCTTCGCCGAGCACCTCGGGGATCACTCCCCGGACAGCACCGCCTGCGCGGCGAGCCGCGCCTCGTGCGCCGTGTCCGCGGCACGCGCCGCGGCCGCGGCCCGCTCGCACTGCGCCAGCGTGTACTTGGCCAGCGTCGCCCGCACGTACGGAATCGACGCCGCACCCATGGACAGGGAGGTGACCCCCAGACCCGTCAGCACACACGCGAGCAGCGGATCCGAAGCGGCCTCACCGCAGACACCACAGCTCTTGCCCTCGGCCTTGGCCGCCTCCGCGGACAGCGCCACCAGGTCGAGCAGCGCCGGCTGCCACGGATCCTGCAGCCGGGACACCGCACCCACCTGACGGTCGGCCGCGAAGGTGTACTGCGCCAGGTCGTTGGTGCCCAGCGACAGGAACTCGACCTCCTGGAGGATCGAGCGCGCCCGCAGCGCGGCCGAGGGGATCTCGACCATCGCACCGAACTTCGCCCGCAGCCCCGCCTCACGGCACGCGTCGGCGAACGCCTTCGCGTCCGTACGGTCGGCCACCATCGGAGCCATGACCTCGAGGTACACCGGCAGCCCCTCGGCCGCCTTCGCCAGCGCGGTCAGCTGCGTCCGCAGCACCTCCGGGTGGTCGAGCAGCGTCCGCAGACCCCGCACCCCGAGCGCCGGGTTCGGCTCGTCCGCCGGCGTCAGGAAGTCCAGCGGCTTGTCGGCACCCGCGTCGAGCACCCGCACGACCACACGGCCCTCGGGGAACGCCTCGAGAACCTTGCGGTACGCCTCGACCTGCTTCTCCTCCGACGGCGCCTTCTGGCTGTCGTCCAGGAAGAGGAACTCCGTACGGAACAGACCGACGCCCTCGGCACCGGCCTCCACCGCCGCGGGCACGTCCGCCGGACCGCCGACGTTGGCCAGCAGCGGCACCTTGTGACCGTCGGAGGTCGCGCCCGGACCGCTGGACGTGGCCAGCGCTGCCTTGCGCTCGGCGGCCGCCTTCGTCAGCTCCGCCTTCTTCTCCTCGCTCGGCTCCACGAAGATCTCACCGGTGGAACCGTCGACCGCGATGAGCGTGCCCTCGGCCAGCTCACCCGCGCCCGGCAGCGCCACGATGGCCGGCACGCCCAGCGCCCGCGCGAGGATCGCGCTGTGACTGGTCGGACCGCCCTCCTCCGTCACGAACCCGAGTACGAGGGTCGGGTCGAGCAGCGCCGTGTCGGCGGGCGCCAGGTCCCGCGCGATCAGCACGTACGGCTCGTCGCTGTCCGGCACGCCCGGCATCGGCACGCCGAGCAGCCGCGCGACGATCCGGTTCCGCACGTCGTCCAGGTCCGCGACCCGGCCCGCCATGTACTCGCCGGCACCCGCGAGCAGCTCGCGGTAGTGCGAGAAGGCGTCGTAGATCCCGCGCTCGGCCGTGCTGCCGACCGCGATCCGGCGGTCGACGTCGGCGATGAGCTCCGGGTCCTGGGCGATCATCGCCTGGGCCTCCAGCACCGCCTGGGCCTCGCCACCGGCCAGATTGCCCCGGGCGATCAGGTCCGCGGCCACGGCCTCCACGGCCTGACGGGCGCGCCCCTGTTCGCGCTCCGCCTCGTCCGGGGGGATCTGCTTGGCCGGCGGCTCCAGCACGGCCGTACCCATGTGCCGGACCTCGCCGATCGCCACTCCGTGGCTGACGCCGACGCCTCGCAGCGTTGTCTCCATCTCACCCGTCTCCGATTGAGCGACGGCCCCGGCCGCCGCGTTGAATGTCGAACTCGCGGTCGTCACGAGGACGGACCGGCTCAGTGCCAGCCGAAGAGCACGTCTTCGGCCTTCACATCGCCGTCCTCGACGAGATCGGAGAGCGAGTCCGCGGTGGCCTCCAGGGCCACGACGGGACAGATGGGGGACTTGCCGAGGGCCTCGACCGCGGCGGGGTTCCACCGGACGACGGCCTGTCCGCGCGTCACCCGGTCGCCCTTGGCGACGAGCAGCTCAAAGCCCTGCCCGTTGAGCTGGACGGTGTCGATGCCGAGATGCGTCAGCACCCCGTGCCCCTCGCCGTCGACGACGACGAAGGCGTGCGGGTGCAGGGAGACGATGACCCCGTCCACGGGGGAGACGGCCTCCGACGCCTCACGTACGGGATCGATGGCGGTACCGGGACCGACCATCGCACCGGAGAAGACCGGGTCGGGAACTGCGGCGAGACCGATGGCGCGTCCAGCAAGCGGCGACGTCACGGTTGTCATGGGAAGCCTCCCAGGGGCGGAGATCGTGTGGCGCCGTCACTGCCTGTCCTGGACGGCGCATACTGTTGTGCAGCGTATGTCATAGGAAGTCCCGGTTCCGCACGAGACGTACCAATTGTGCGGAGCTAGGGACTACCGGAACGATTTGCCTCTACTGACGGTGGGATGTACTGTCGTACTCCTGCCTGACCCCAACGCGGCCTTGAGTCGCGGGTCGGCAGCACCTATCAAGCCAGATCCTAACCCCAGTGGTCTACACCTCTGCGTGCTCGCAGGGGACGTGGTCAGGGGGACCGAGAAAGCCTGGTAATGTTCAACCCCGCCGGGAACGGAAAGCGCGAATAGCGAATTCCAATCCAGGCAGCCCGCTCCAGCGGGCGGCGGAAACGGAAATCGGGTCTGCTAAGCTGGAAACGAAGGAAGCGCCCGGAGGGCCCGGAAACGGGACCGAAGGAAGCGTCCGCACCTTGAGAACTCAACAGCGTGCCAAAAATCAACGCCAGA
>NZ_JBITXP010000015.1:0-179675 GCF_044544765.1 Streptomyces sp. NPDC053513 | reverse complement strand
GCGGAACGCGGAGGCGCCGCTGAAGGGCGCCGTCCCGTGTGCCCACCCGTCCCGCCCCAGCGGGACGATTGCCCACACGGCGGGTGGGCGGGGGCAACGCCCATCCGGGCGCGGCCCGCACGGGCAGGGGGCGCCGCCCAGCACGGGCGCGGGCCCCACACGGCTGGGTGGGAACCGGCCCGGCGGGCGCGGGCCCCGCGCGGGCGGGGGGCGCCGCCCGGCACGGGCGCGGGCTCCGCGCGGGGGTGGAGGTGTCGGCCCGTCAGGTGGGGAGGAGGAGGGTCAGGAGGGAGGCCGTCAGGATCGTGAGCGTGCCCCACAGGAGCAGCCTCACGAAGTGACCCCGGCGCGCACGGGCGGCGAGCACGACCGCCGTCGCGACGCAGACCGCCCCCACCACCCACCCCGCCCACCCCGCCCCCGTCGGCAGCAGCACCGCCCCGACGGCGGTCGACAGGAGCAGCTGCCACCAGAGGGCGCGGCCTCCGGCCCGCCGGGCCAGGTGCTCGCCGAGCAGGACCGTCGGCAGCACGACCACCGCGGAGACCGCCGCGGCCGGCAGCAGCACCAGCAGCGGCGTGAACGGCAGCACCATCAGCGTCAGGGCGCTGAGGCGTTCCTCGCCCGGCTCCGGCTGCCTCGTGTCACCGAGCAGCATGCCGAGGACCAGGGCCAGCGCCGCTTCCAGGAACAGCGTGAGGATCGAGATCCTCATCATCCGGGCGGTCGTACGCCCCGTGTCAGGACCGCTCATCGGCGATCACCCCCCGGGAGTCATCATGCTCCCGCCGGGGCCACCGCCTCCGTCCGGGGTCGGCTGATGACCAGGGCCATCAGGGCCGCCGCCGCGCACAGCGCGCCCGAGGCGTACCAGACGACGTCGTACGTGCCGAAGACGTCGCGGGCCACGCCGCCCGCGAAGGCGACGGCCGCCGCGCCGACCTGGTGGGAGGCGAGGACCCAGCCGAAGACGATCGCCGAGTCCTCGCCGTAGTGCTCGCGGCAGAGGGCGATGGTGGGCGGGACGGTGGCGACCCAGTCGAGGCCGTAGAAGACGATGAAGAAGAGCATCGGCGGGTGGACGGAGGGCGCCAGGAGCATGGGGAGGAACAGCAGCGAGACCCCCCTCAGCGCGTAGTAGACCGCCAGGAGCCGGCGCGGTGAGAAGCGGTCGGTGAACCAGCCGGAGGCGATCGTGCCGACGACGTCGAAGACGCCGATCACGGCCAGGAGCCCGGCCGCCGCCGTCACCGGCATCCCGTGGTCGTGGGCGGCCGGTACGAAGTGCGTCTTGACCAGGCCGTTCGTGGAGGCGCCGCAGATCGCGAAGGAGCCCGCCAGGAGCCAGAAGGGGCCCGTGCGGGCCGCCCGGAACAGGACGGTGACCGCGCGGCGCGCCGCGCCCGTGACGGGGGCGGGCTTGTCGGCGTACTCCCCGCCGTACGGGGCGAGCCGGACGTCCGCCGGGTGGTCGCGGAGCAGCAGCCACACGAAGGGGACGACGGTGAGGGCCGCGAGGGCCACCGTCACCGCGGCCGGACGCCAGCCGTGGTGCTCCACCAGCCAGGAGAGGAGGGGCAGGAAGATCAGCTGGCCCGAGGCGCCGGCCGCCGTGAGGATGCCCGTCACCAGCCCCCGCCGCGCCACGAACCAGCGGTTCGTGACCGTCGCCGCGAAGGCCAGCGCCATCGAGCCGCTGCCGAGGCCGACGAGGACGCCCCAGTAGAGCATCAGTTGCCAGGCCGCCGTCATCCAGACGGTGAGGAGGGAGCCCAGCGCGATCACGCTGAGGGCCACCGCCACCACCCTCCGGATGCCGAAGCGGTCCATGAGGGCGGCGGCGAACGGCGCCGTCAGGCCGTACAGCGCGAGGTTCACCGACACGGCGAAGCCGATGGTGCCCCGCGACCAGTGGAACTCCTCGTGCAGCGGCTCGATCAGCAGGCCCGGCAGGGAGGCGAAGGCCGCGGCGCCGATGATCGTGACGAAGGTGACCGCCGCGACGAACCAGGCGCGGTGGACGCGGGGGGTGCGGAGCGGCCGGCCGGCCGGTGTGCGGGCGGGCGTCTCGGTTGTCTGAGCCATGCCATCGAGCATCCCGGGCCGGCATCTCCCCCACCATTGGCCCGAATGACAGCTTTCCAAAGGATCGGGACAGGCGCCCTCATGCGCGCGGCAGCGTCCTGACCGGGCGCACCACCAGCAGCGCCGCCACCACGAGCACCGCGATCCCCGCCCCCGTGAGCAGCACCTCCTCCGTGCCGACCGCCGCCGCCACCGGCCCCGACAGGGTGCGGCCGACGCCCATCATCAGGAGCGAGCCGGCCACGTCGTACGCGTGCATCCGGTTCAGGGCCTCCTGCGGCACGTGCGTCTGGACCGAGGTGGACCACATGACCAGCCAGAAGGCGAAGGCCGCCCCGCCGACGAACTGCCCGGCGCCGAGGACCCCGACCGGCGCGCCCGTGCCGAGCAGGACCAGGTTCACCGGGAGGCCGAGGAGCGCCACCGCGCCCGCCGCGAGGGGGCGGCGCGGGCGCAGCCGGATCGCGAGGAGGCCGCCGACGGCGCTGCCGGCGCCATTGACGGCCATGAGCACGCCGTACGCGGCCGAGCCGTGCTCCTCGGTGACGAGGCTCGCGGTGAGCGGGACCATGGGTCCGGCGACGGTCAGCCCGTACACCGTCCAGATGGAGATGACGCCCCAGAGCCAGCTCCGGGAGCGGAACTCCCGCCAGCCGCCTGCCAGTTCGGCGAGGAAGGAGTCCCGCCGGGCCGTGTCGGAGGGGATCGGGGCGAGCCGCATCAGCAGGAAGCAGACGGCGCTCACCGCGAACGTGACGCCGTTGACGGCGAAGGCCGCGCCCGCGCTCCAGACGGCGACGAGCAGGCCCGCGGCGGCCGGTCCCGCCATGGTCATGAGGGCTTCGACGACCCGCAGGACGGCGTTGGCGCGCTGCACGTCGGGGGCGATGCGGGGGATGGTGGAGGCGACGCCCGGCTGGAAGAGGGCGGCGCCGACGCCGCTGAGGACGGAGAGGGCGTAGACCGCCCAGAGCGGCGGGCCGCCGAGCGTGAAGGAGACGGCGAGGACGGCGGCGCCGGGCAGCCGCAGGAGGTCGGCGAGGATCATCATGCGGCGGGCGGTGAAGCGGTCGGCGAGGACGCCGCCGAAGAGCACGAAGAGCGCGAAGGCGGCGGTCCAGCCGCCCAGCGCGTAGCCGACGGTGGAGCCGGGGTGGCCGGCGCCGAGGAGTCCGGCGGCGAAGGCGACCGGGACCATGCCCTCGCCGAAGACGGCGACGCCGCGGGCGACGAAGAAGAGCCGGAAGTTACGGTTCCACAGCGCGGGCGGCACGGGCGGCGCGGGCGACTGCTGTGCGGGCGGCGCGGGCGCTCGCCGTGCGGGCGGCGCGACCGGGGCGGGAATCCGCTCCGTGGCCTCAGACTTGTACGTGTTGTCCGTCACGGACACGTACTCGTACCAGCCCTATGGTCTGGACCACCACCGATTTACGGAGGGAGCACCCCGCCCGTGCAGCAGCCGCACCGCGTCGCCGTCCTCGCCCTGCCCGGCCTCCTCCCCTTCGAGCTGGGCATCCCGCACCGCATCTTCGGCCGCGCGAAGGACCCCGGGGGCCGGCCGCTGTACGAGATCGTGACCTGCGCCCCGAAGGCCGGACCGGTACAGACCGACGCCGACTTCTCGATCCACGTCGAGCACGGGCCCGAGGCCCTCGCGACCGCCGACACGGTCGTCGTGCCCGCCTCGTACGAGCTCGGACCGGTCCACGACGAGGGCAGGCTCCCCGAGGAGCTGGCCGCGGCGCTCGCCCGCATCCGGCCCGGCACCCGGCTGGTCTCCATCTGCACCGGCGGGTACGTGCTCGCCGCGGCCGGCTACCTCGACGGGCGCCCGGCCACCACCCACTGGGCGTCCGCCGAGCACTTCCAGCGGCTCTTCCCGCGCGTACGGGTCGACGCGGACGTCCTCTTCATCGACGACGGCGACGTCCTCACCTCGGCCGGGGTGGCCGCCGGCATCGACCTGTGCCTGCACATCGTGCGCCGCGACCACGGCACGGCCGTCGCCAACGACGTCGCCCGCCGGACCGTCGTACCGCCCCACCGGGACGGCGGCCAGGCCCAGTACATCGAGCGGCCCCTGCCGGAGACCGGCACCCACACCACGACCACCGCGCGGGCCTGGGCGCTCGCCCACCTCCACGAGCCGATCCAGCTGCGGGACCTGGCGGAGAAGGAGGCGATGAGCGTGCGGACGTTCACCCGCCGCTTCCGCGACGAGGTCGGCATCAGCCCCGGCCAGTGGCTCACCCAGCAGCGCGTCGAGCGCGCCCGGCACCTCCTGGAGTCCACCGGCCTCCCGGTCGACCGGGTCGCCCGGGACGCGGGCTTCGGCACGGCGCAGTCGCTGCGGGTCCATCTGATGAGCGCGATCGGGGTGACGCCGACGTCCTACCGGCGGACGTTCCGCACGAGCGCCTCCGCGAAGGCGTCCGCCGCGCCCTGAGCGTCGGGCGCGACCCCGTGCCCCCTCGACCCTGCGACCCCGTGCTCCCTCGACCCTGCGACCCCGCGGCCCCACGACCCCGCGGCCCCGCGGCCCCGGCCCGAGCCGACCGCACGCCGGGGTGCGGCGCCTCAGCCACCGCTCCTCGCGGGGGCGACGTCCGTCCGGGCCTCCCTCTCCGCCACGTCAGGGGCGCGCCGCGTCAGCCGCCGCTCCCCCGCCGCGCCGATCACCGTGAGCAGCACCGTCAGGCCCACTCCCCAGAGGATCGCCGTCGACGGGGCCACCACCTTGAGCAGGCCGCCGGCGAGGCTGCCGCCGGCCGCATAACCGGCGCCCACCGCCGCGTACATGACCGAGTACCCGGCGGCGAGCGCGGACGGCGGCAGGACCTGACGGAGGGCCAGGTTCCGGGTGAGGCTCGCGGGGGCCTGGAGCAGCCCGGCGGCGACCAGCGCGACCGCGATCGCCGCCGTCCAGGGCAGTACGGCGGCCAGGGCGACGCCCGCGGCGACCGCGAGGACCAGAACCAGGGACTGGACGGCCAGCGGGCCGGGCCAGCTCCCCCGCAGACCGTACACGAACGCGCCGACCGCCGAGCCGATCGAGAAACCGGCGAGGAGCGGGCCCGCCCAGCCGATGCCGATCCCGCGCTGTTCGAGGAGCGCGGGCAGGACGAGTTCGGCGAGCGCGAGCAGGGTGAGGCCGGCGGCGCCGAGGACGTACACGGGCCAGGCCCGCAGCAGCGCCCGCCGCATCGAGGCGCCCTTCTCCTGCGCCTCGGCGGACCAGCCGACCGGCAGCAGCCACAGCCCGGCCACCGAGAGCCCCGTCAGGAGGCCTTGCAGCAGCAGCGGCACCGCCGGGTCGACGCCGAGGGCCAGGCCGGTGGTGAGGGCGGGCGCGGCCGCCCAGAGGCCGAAGGTCAGCACCGACTCCGCGCTCATCGCCTGGGTGACGGCCCGTTCCGGCACGAGGCTGGTGAGCAGGGCCCGCAGCGCGCCGGGCACGGCGGCGGGGCCGGTGCCCGCGAGCAGCGCGAGGGCGGCGAGGACGACGGGGTGGGCGTCGGGCGCGAGCCCGAGCCCGGTGAATCCGGCGGCGCCGACCGCGAGCCCGGCGACGAGCTGCGGCCGGGCCCGCCCGGCGTTCATCCGCATGCCGAGGACGGGCGCGGCGAGGATCTCCCCGAGGACGTACGCGGCGGCGAGGACCGCTCCGAGCGTGTAGCCGCCGGGCCGCTCCCGCACGAGGAACACGAGCGCGAGCGGCGCCATGGCGACGGGCAGCCGGCCGGTGACCATGACGGCGGACCAGGCGAGGACGGGACGGGTGGCGAGCTCGCGGTAGGACATGTCCGGGACCGTAACGGCCCGCGGCCCCGGGACCCACCGCGTTTCGCCCGGGCCGTCGGGGAGCGAGCGGAACCGTCGGGGAGCGGGCGAAACCGTCGGGGAGCCCGCGGAACCGCCGGGGCGCGGGCGAAACCCCCGGGGAGCGAGTCAGAACGTGAGGACCCCCCGCGCCACCCTCCCCCCCTCCGCGTCCCCCGCCGCCCTCGCGAAGTCCTCCACCGGGTAGGTGCGGGTGACCAGTTCGTCCAGGAGGAGGGTTCCCGCGCGGTACAGCTCCGCGTAGAGGGCGATGTCCTTCTGGGGGCGGGAGGAGCCGTACCGGCAGCCGAGGATCGACTTGTCGAGGAACATCGCGGCCGGCAGGAAGCCCGCCTCCGCCTTCGGCGCCGTCATGCCGAGCAGGACCGCCTGGCCGTGCCGGTCGAGGAGGTCGATCGCGGCGCGGACGAGCCCCGTGTGGCCGACGCACTCGAAGACGTGGTCGGCGCCGGTGGGAAGGACCTCCCGTACGGCCTCGGTGGAGGAGAGGAAGTGCGTCGCCCCGAACCGCCGGGCCACCGTCTCCTTCTCCGGGTTCGTGTCCACCGCGACGATCGTCAGCGCCCCCGCGATCCGCGCGCCCTGGAGGACGTTGAGGCCGATGCCGCCGGTGCCGATGACGACGACGGTGTCGCCGCGGTCGACCTTCGCCCGGTTCAGTACGGCTCCGACTCCGGTGAGGACCCCGCAGCCCATGAGGGCGGCGGAGGTCAGCGGGATGTCCTTCGGGATCTTCACGGCCTGCACGGCCTTGACGACGGTCCGCTCCGCGAAGGACGAGTTCGAGGCGAACTGGAAGAGCGGCCGCCCTCCTCGGGAGAAGGGCCGGCCCGGCATCCCGATCGCCTTGCGGCACATCGTCGGCCGGCCCCGGTCGCAGTCGGCGCAGGCGCCGCAGTTCGCGAGGGTGGACAGGGCGACGTGGTCGCCGGGCACGACGTGGACGACGCCCGGGCCGACGGCCTCGACGACGCCCGCGCCCTCGTGGCCGAGGACGACGGGCGCGGGGAAGGGGATGGTCCCGTCGACGACGGACAGGTCGCTGTGGCAGAGCCCGGCGGCGGCGATCCCGACGAGCACCTCGCCGGGGCCGGGGTCCCGCACCTCCAGGTCGTCGACGACCCGGACCTGCTTCCCGTCGAAGACGACGCCCTTCATGACCCCTCCTTCGCGCCCGCGTTGGGCCGCGCGCCCTCCGCCGCCGCCTTCGCCATCTCCTCCAGGCGCGCCAGCATCGGCATCGGGTCCGTCCCCACCGTCCCCGGCAGGAAGTCCGCGATGCGCTCGGGGGTCCAGGAGCCCGCCTCCGCGTATCCCGCCCGCAGCTCCCTCGGCTGGGCCCAGACCGCGATCTTGGGGCCGGCGATGGTGTACACCTGGCCGGTGATCCGCTCCTCCCGGGCCCGTTCGCTCAGCAGGTAGACGACGAGCGCGGCCACGTCCTCCGGTTCGCCGATCTCCTTGAGCTCCATCGGGACGTTCGCGGACATCCGGGTGCGCGCCACGGGCGCGACCGCGTTGGCGGTGACCCCGTACTTGTGGAGGCCGAGGGCCGCGCTCCGCACGAGGGAGATGATCCCGCCCTTGGCCGCCGAGTAGTTGGCCTGCGCCACGGACCCCTGGTGGTTGCCGCTGGTGAAGCCGATGAGGGTGCCGGTGCCCTGCTTGCGCATGACCGCCGAGGCCGCCCGGAAGACGGTGAAGGTGCCCTTCAGGTGGGTGGCGACGACCGGGTCCCACTCCTCCTCGGACATGTTGAAGAGCATCCGCTCGCGCAGGATGCCGGCGACGCACACGACCCCGTCGATGCGTCCGTACGCGGTGAGGGCGGTCTCGACGACCCGCGCGCCGCCCGCCATCGTGGAGATGTCGTCCGCTACGGCGACCGCGGTGCCGCCCGTCGCCTCGATCTCCTTCACGACCGCCGCCGCGATCTCCGAGGTCGGCTCGCCGCCCTCGATCGACACCCCGTAGTCGTTGACGACGACCTTCGCGCCCTCCGCCGCACAGGCGAGGGCGACGGCGCGGCCGATGCCGCGCCCCGCTCCCGTCACGGCGACGACCTTGCCAGCCAAGAAGTTCCCCACGCCCGGCCCCTTCCCGCGCTTTCTGACGGTCCGTTAGATTCGTTCGTCGTCAGGATTCTACGGTCCGTCAGATACCGGAAAACAAGACCCCGGAGGCCCCGATGTCTCTCCCCGCCGCCTTCCACGAGATCGCCAAGCGCGTCAACAACTGGGGCCGCTGGGGCCGGGACGACGAGATCGGCACGCTCAACCTCGTCACCGACGAGGTCGTGCGGGAGGCCGCCGCCATCGTCCGCACCGGCCTGCGCATCCCGCTCGCCGTCGACCTGAAGCAGGACGGCATACAGACCGGCATGATCCCCGGCCGGGTGAACCCGCTCCACGTCATGGTCCAGATCAACCAGGAACTCTTCGGCCCCGGCACGGTCGCCACCAGCGACGACGCCGTGACCCTCGGCCTCCAGGCCGGCACCCACTGGGACGCCCTGACGCACGTCTCCCACTCGGGGCGCATCTACAACGGCCGGCCCGCCGCCTCGATCACCCCGCACGGCCGCTCCGAGTTCAGCGGCATCCACACGGCCCGCCACCTCGTCAGCCGCGGGGTCCTCCTCGACGTCGCCGCCGCGATGGGCGTGGACCGGCTGCCGGGCGGCCACGCCGTGACCCCCGAAGACCTCGACGAGGCGGCCGAGTTCGGCGGGGTGACGGTGCGGTCCGGGGACGTCGTGCTCGTACGGACGGGTCAGATCCAGCTGTACCTGGCCGGGGACCGGCACGGGTACGCCTTCCCGTCACCGGGCCTTTCGGTCCGTACGCCGGAGTGGTTCCACGCCCGTGACGTCGCGGCCGTCGCAAACGACACGCTCACCTTCGAGATCTTCCCGCCCGAGATCGAGGGCCTCTGGCTGCCCGTGCACGCCCTCGACCTGGTCGAGATGGGCATGCTCCAGGGCCAGAACTGGAACCTGGAGGCCCTGTCCACAGCCTGTGCACAGGAAGGGCGGTACACCTTCCTGCTCTCCGCGATGCCCGAGCCCTTCGTCGGCGGCACGGGCACCCCGGTGGCCCCGGTCGCGATTCTCTGACCCCCCGAACGGGCCCCAGGGGAACCCGCGGGCGGCGGCGCGCTCGCACGCGCCCCGAGCACGGCACGGACCCGCCGCCGCCCGAACGCGACCCGCACACGCCGAGGGCCACGGCCCTCGGCTCCCCTCGCCACGAATCGCTCACCCCAGAGTGGGCAAAACGGAACGAATCGTCAACAGTGCACCCTGCCGGACGACAGGGGCGCCACGGCGGCGACGGACGGAACCCGGTCCACCTCGCACCAGATGCTCTTGCCGGCGCCCTCCGGCTGCCAGCCCCACCGGTCCGCGAGACCGTCCACCAGCTCCAGACCGCGCCCGTTGGTGTCCTCGCCCTTCGCGTGCCGGGGCCGCGGCGGCCGGTCGCTCGCGTCGGCCACCTCGACCCGCACCCCGCCCTCCGCGGCGAACAGCATCCGCAGCACGGCCGGACAGCCGGTGTGCACGACGGCGTTGGTCACGAGTTCGGAGATGAGCAGCACCAGCGTCTCGGCGAGCGGCTCGTCGGCCCCTATGCCCGATCCGGTGAGCCGTGACCGGGCCCACTTCCGTGCTCGCCCCACCTCTGCCGGGTCCGGCCCGACCACCAACTGAACCTGAAGCACCTGCACCGCTCACACCATCCGAACCGGCGGACAACACACCTTCACGGAACGTGATTCCCTTGTGGAACAGCATGGTTGACGTACAGTCACCGCAACAAGCGCTTCGGGCATATTCCAGCGCGAAGGAGTACGCATGGTCCATACTGTGCGACGCACGCTGCGGGTAGTCGAACGTCGGGCGCGAGCGGCGGGCATTCCCGGGCGCGGAGCCGCCGCAGGGGCGACACCGGGACGAACCGGGCCAACGAGCACTCGCATCCCACGGAGCGTACCGGAGGCGGAGGCCGACTCCGGGCCGTGACGGCCCCGCCGAAGGACACAACCCGGTATCGACATTCCGTGACCCTTCGGAAGCGAAGCGCTACAGCGCCGCCGCCACCGTCTCCTCCGCCCGCGCCGCGGGCATCCGCAGCTCGGCCCGCACCCAGGCCCGCTTCAGGTGCAGGTGCACGTCCGCCTCCCAGGTGAAGCCCATCCCGCCGTGCACCTGGAGGCAGTCCCGCGCGTTGCCGACGGCGGCCTCGTCGGCGAGGAGTTTGGCCCCGGCGATCTCGACGGGATCACCGGTGACGGACGCGGCCCACACGGCCGCCCGCGCGAGCTCCGTCCGCACGAGCATCCCGGCACACAGGTGCTTCACCGCCTGGAACCCCCCGATGACCTGCCCGAACTGCGTTCGCGTCCGGGCGTGGGAGACGGCCGTGCCGGTGGTGGCGTCAGCACTCCCGACCTGTTCGGCGGCGGTGAGCAGGACGGCTTCCGCCGCCTCCGTCGCGGGCAGGCGTTCCGCAGGGCGGGACGGGTGGGCACGGCGCCCGGTGCCGGGCACCCGGTGCAGGGGCGTGAGCGGATCGACCGACCGCACCGGCACGGCGCCGCCCGCCTCCCCCAGCACCACATCGGCCTCGTCCAGCCAAGGGACGAGCCCCTCCGAGGCGTCAGTCACGACGACAGCCCCCTCCGCCGCCCCCGGCACGACCCCGGCGGCCACGTGCGTGGCCACCAACGGCCCCGGCAGCAACACCCTCCCCGCCTCCTCGAAGAGGAGGACCGCCTCGGGAAGCCCGAGCCCCGCCCCTCCCTCCGCCTCCGGGAGCCGGAGGGAGAAGAACCCGGCGTCGCCGAGCTCCCGCCACAGCTCCCGGTCCAGGAGCGGGGAGTCGACCGTGCTCCGCAGCGCCTCCCGGTCGAAGAGCCGCGCGAGGAGTTCCCGTACACCTCGCCGCAGCGCCCTCTGATCCTCCGTGAGCCGAAAGTCCATGACGGGATCACCGCCCCTTCGGGAGGCCGAGGATGCGCTCGGCGACGATGTTGCGCTGGATCTGGGACGTTCCGGCCGCGATCGTGTACGAGAGCGAGGACAGCCGGTCGAGGTTCCAGTCGCGGCCGAGGTCGAGCGCGTCGGGCCCCAGGACGGCGGCGGCCGCGTCGTACAGCTCCTGGCGGGCGTGCGAGTAGTGCAGTTTGAAGACGGAGCCGCCCGCGCCGGGGACCCCGCCGGTCGCCTGGGCCTCGCTGACGTTGGCCTGCGTGAGCCGCCACAGCGCCTGGAACCCGGCGGAGAGCCTGCCGAGCCTGCGTCGCAGGACGGGGTCGTCCCAGGTGCCGTTCTTCCGGGCCGTGCGGGCGAGTTCGCCGAGGAGGCGGCGGCAGGCGACGACCTCGCCGACGAAGGCGGTGCCGCGTTCGAAGGAGAGGGTGACCATGGTGACCCGCCAGCCGTCGTTCTCCTCCCCGACCCGGTTGGCCACGGGCACCCGCACCTCGTCGAGGAAGACCTCGGCGAACTCGGTCGACCCGGCGAGGGTGCGCAGCGGCCGGACGGTGATGCCGGGGGCGTCCATGGGCAGGGCGAGCCAGGTGATGCCCTGGTGCTTGGGCGCCGCCGGGTCGGTGCGGACGAGGAGTTCGCACCAGTCGGCGACCTCGGCGTGGGAGGTCCAGATCTTCTGGCCGGTGACGACGTACGCGTCTCCGTCCCGTACCGCCCGGGTGCGGAGGGAGGCGAGGTCCGACCCGGCGTCGGGTTCGCTGAAGCCCTGGCACCAGACCTCGTCGCCGCGCAGGATCGGCGGCAGCCAGCGGGCGCGCTGGGCGGCCGTGCCCTCGGCGGCGATGGTGGGTCCGGCGTGGAGGAGGCCGACGAAGTTGGCGCCGACGTAGGGCGCGCCGGCGCGTTCGGTCTCCTCCAGGAAGATGAGGCGCTGGGTCGGGGAGGCGTCCCAGTGGGTGTCGGCGTAGCCGGCGTCGTACAGGCGTCGCTGCCAGCCGCAGTCGTAGGCGCGGCGGGCGGGCCAGTCGAGCGGGTCGGGGCGTTCGGGGAGGCCCGGCAGGGTGGCGGCGAGCCATTCCCGCAGGCGGGCGCGGTAGGCCTCCTCCTCTTCGGTGCAGGAGAGGTCCATCAGACGATCCCGAGGTCCAGCATGCGGATGGCGTTGCCGCGCATGAGCTTGTAGACCGTCTCGTCGTCGAGGCCCCGGACGTGGTCGAGGGCGACCTCCTTGGTGTGCGGGAAGGTCGAGTCGACGTGCGGGTAGTCGGTCTCGAAGGTGGCGTTGTCGCGGCCGACGACGTCCAGCGAGGCGATGCCGTGCTTGTCGCGGAAGAAGCAGCAGAAGATCTGCCGGTAGTAGTACGTGGAGGGCGGCTCGGGGACGATGTCGCGGACGCCGCCCCAGGCGCGGTGCTCCTCCCAGACGTCGTCGGCGCGTTCGAGGGCGTACGGGATCCAGCCCATCTGGCCTTCGCTGTAGGCGAGCTTGAGCCGGGGGAACTTGACGAGGACGCCGCTGAAGAGGAAGTCCATCATCGAGGCCATCGCGTTGTTGAAGCTCAGGCTGGCCTGGACGGCGGGCGGGGCGTCGGGGGAGGCGGCCGGCATCTGGCTGCTGGAGCCGATGTGCATGTTGACCACCGTCCCGGTCTCCTGGCAGACGGCGAAGAACGGGTCCCAGTGACCGGAGTGGATCGACGGCAGGCCGAGGTGGGTGGGGATCTCGGAGAAGGTCACGGCCTTCACCCCGCGCGCCGCGTTGCGCCGGATCTCGGCGACGGCGAGGTCGACGTCCCAGAGCGGGATGATGCAGAGCGGGATGAGCCGGCCGCCGCTGTCGCCGCACCACTCCTCGACCATCCAGTCGTTGTAGGCGCGGACGCAGGCGAGGGCGACCTCCTTGTCGTGGGCCTCGGCGAAGGTCTGGCCGCAGAAGCGGGGGAAGGTGGGGAAGCAGAGGGAGGCCTCGACGTGGTTGAGGTCCATGTCGGCGAGGCGGGCCTTGGGGTCCCAGCAGCCGCGCCGCATCTCCTCCCGCGTGATCCCCTCCAGGGTCATGTCGTCGCGGTCGAAGCCGACGGCGGCGATGTTGCGCTTGTACGGGAACTTGAGGTCCTCGTAGATCCACCAGTCGGTGGGCGGGCCCTCGGGGTCCATCGTGATCTGGTACTTGCCGCCGACGTAGGCGAGCTCGCCGATGCCGGCGGTGAGGGGGCGGGGCCCGCGGTCGCGGTACTTCTTCGGGAGCCAGGTCTCGAAGAGGTGGGCGGGCTCGATCACGTGGTCGTCGACGCTGATGATGCGGGGCAGTTCCGTCATGGAGCCTCTCCCGGACTCGGCGGGCCGTGCCGGCCCGTTTCTGATGACCCGTCAGATCTGACGGCATCAGGCTAGCCCCGCACCCCTGGACCGACAAGCGCCGGACCTCTACGCTCACCGCACCATCTGACGCAACGTCAGCCAGGAGGAGTACGGGATGAACGAGACCGCACACGCCCTGGGCGAGTCCCGCACGCTCTGGGAGCTCGTCGAGCGCCGCGCCGCCCTCACCCCCGACCGGCCCGTCCTCCTCCAGGACGACCGCGTCCTCACCTTCGGCGGCCTCCGCGAACGCGCCGAGCGCTGCGCCGCCGGGCTGTACGGGATGGGCGTGCGCCCCGGCACGGTCGTCGCCTGGCAGCTGCCCACCCGCATCGAGACCGCGGTGCTCTCCTTCGCGCTCGCCCGCCTCGGCGCCGTGCAGTCCCCGGTGATCCCCTTCTACCGGGACAAGGAGGTCGGCTTCGCGCTGCGCGAGTCGAAGGCCGAGTTCTTCTCGGTCCCCGGAAAATGGCGTGGATTCGACCATGCGGAGATGGCGAGGAGGCTCGGCGCGCGCGGGATCTTCGAGGCCTATGAGGACCTTCCGGACGGCGACCCGGCCGTCCTCCCCCCGCCGCCCGCCTCCGGCACCGACGTCCGCTGGATCTACTGGACCTCCGGCACCACCTCGGACCCCAAGGGCGTCCTGCACACCGACCGCTCGCTGCTCGCCGGCGGCTCCTGCCTCGCCCACGCCCTCCAGCTGACGGCCGAGGACGTCGGCTCGATGGCCTTCCCGTACGCGCACATCGCCGGGCCCGACTACACGGTGATGCTGCTGCTGTACGGCTTCCCGGCCGTGATGTTCGAACAGTTCGCGCTGCCCGAGGCCCTCGACGCGTACAACCGGCACGGCGTGACCGTCGCCGGCGGCTCCACCGCCTTCTACTCGATGTTCCTCGCCGAGCAGCGCAAACGGCCCGGGAAGCCCGTCATCCCCACCCTCCGCCTGCTCGCGGGCGGCGGCGCGCCCAAGCCGCCCGGGATCTACCACGCGGTGCGGAAGGAGCTGGGCTGCCAGCTCACCCACGGGTACGGCATGACCGAGGTCCCCATGATCACGATGGGCGCCCCCGACGACACCGCCGAGAACCTCGCCACGACCGAGGGCCGCCCGCCCGCCGGCATGGAGATCCGGATCACCGCCGACGGCGAGGTCCGGCTCCGCGGCGAGGCCGTCTGCCGGGGCTACCTCGACCCGGCGCAGACGGCCGCCGCCTTCGACGAGGACGGCTTCCTCGTCACCGGCGACGTGGGGCACCTCACGCCCACCGGCCACCTCGTGCTCACGGGCCGGGTCAAGGACATCATCATCCGCAAGGGAGAGAACATCTCGGCCAAGGAGATCGAGGACCTCCTCCACCGGCACCCGGACGTGGGCGACGCCGCCGTCATAGGCCTCCCGGACGCCGAGCGCGGCGAACGCGTCTGCGCCGTCGTCGAACAGCCCCCCGGCGCCGCCCCGCTCGGGCTTCCACAGGTCACGGCCTTCCTGCGGGAGGCCGGGCTCTCCGTCCACAAGCTGCCGGAACAGCTGGAGGTGGTGGACGCGCTCCCCCGCAACGAGACCCTGCGCAAGGTGCTGAAGTACAAGCTCAGGGAGCGGTTCGGCGCGGCTTCGGGATCGGCTGGTCCGGCACCCCGCTGAGCGCCTCCGGCATGTCCTCGTACACGTCGAAGAGGCGGTGCACGCCGAGCGCGGACAGCACCCGGCCGACGTGGCCCTCCCCGTCCGCCCGCTGCTCCGGCAGGATCAGGCGGAGCCGGCCGCCGCACGAGCGGAGCAGCCGGCGGGACGCGATCAGCACGCCGACGCCGCTGGAGTCGCAGAACCGCACGGCGGACAGGTCGATGACCAGGTCGTGCCGGCCGCCCGCGACGGCGTCGTGGACGCGGCGGCGTATCCCGGGGGAGGTGACCAGGTCCAGTTCCCCCCGGACGCGGAAAACCGTCCAGGAGCCGTGCTCGTCCTCGTCGACCTCGATCGTCGTCACGCACGCCGCCTGCCCCGCCGGGAGGCGTCGAAACCCCTCGGCCCGGGGATGACGCTTTCCTTACCATCCGCATCCGCGTCAAGGGCGCACTTGCGGCAAACAGGCGTGCGTTGTCGGAGCGGCCCACTACTTTGGAGGAGAACCGGAACGGAGGGCCGCATGGCGATGGACACACCACCGCGCTGGGACCGCAGGATGCAGCAGCGGCTGGCGCGCGGGGAGGCCGCTGCCCTCGGCGAGTTCTACGACCGGTTCGCCGCCCTCGTGCACAGCCTCGCCCACCGGGTCCTCGACGACGACGCGGCGGCCGACCAGGTCACCCGCGAGGTCTTCGGCTACATCTGGGAGAACCCCGACTCCTACGACCCGAAGCAGGGCAACATGCGCTCGTGGGTCGCCAAGCTGACCCAGCGGCAGGCCGTGCACCGGCTCCGGCAGGCCGAGGCCCTGGCGTACGCGGAGACGGGGATCGGCTCCGCCGAGGAGCTGGAGCAGAAGGTCCACCGGGCCACGGTCGCCGCCCGCGCCGACTACATCGTGACCTCCATGCCGGCGCCGCTCCGGAAGGCGCTCGAACTGGCGTACTTCCAGCGCCGCGACTACCGCCAGACCGCAGCCGACCTCGGCGTCACCGAGGACGAGGCCCGCCGGCGCCTCCGGCTGGGACTCCAGCTGCTCTCCTCCGCGCAGGCCCGCCCCCTCGAAGGGTCCTCGCCGCCCGGCTACGGACGGCCGCGGTGACCGGGCCGGACGACGGCGCGGACGAGGTCGCACGCGCGCCCCGGATACCGGGACCGCGCCGTGCGGCCGACGACCACGCGGACCTGACGACGCGACTGCCGCAGGTTTCGGAGGCGGGGACGGAAGAGACGGACATGGAGGAGACGAAGGAACCGGAGGTACACGAAGTACCGGAGGTACTGGAGGGATCGAAAGCACCGGGCATATCGGAAGGCTCGGAAGAACCGGGCGGTGCGGACATTCCGGAAGTACCGGACCTCAGTCACAACGTGCTCAAGTCCCTCCTCGGGGCCTGGGCACTCTCGGCGTGTTCCGCCGGCGAGACCAGGGCCGTCGAGAACCACCTCACCGCGTGCGCCCCCTGCGCCGACGAGGCCCTCCGGCTCCGCGACGCCGTCACGCTCCTCCACGAGGACCGCGACCTGGACCTCGACCCGCTGCTCCGCTCCCGGGTCCTGGAGAACTGCCTGGGCCGTCGGCCCGCCCGCATCCCCGTCCCCGACTGGGTCACTCCGTACGACGCGGAGACCGCCCGGCTCGACGCGCTCCTGCGGGACATCGGCGAGTCCGAATGGCACGCGCCGGTACGGCTCAAGTGGTACGAGGAGGACCGCCTCGTGCGCCGCAAGGCCACCGTCGCCGGGGTCATCGGCCACCTCCTGGCGGTGGACGGCCTGGTGACGGCGGCGCTGGGCCTGGAGGACCCGCTGCGCGGACGTGCCGGAGCTGTCCCCGACGGAACGCACGGAGACGTTCTGGTCGTCCCTCGACCGGCCGCCGAACCGGTCCATCCGGGGACCGTGGCGCGACCAGTCGCACACGCTGATCCGGACGATCGCCTTCGCGGGCCGAGGGGTGGCGGACCTGACCGTCACCTACAAGGACTTCGCCCTGCCCCTCCAGGACTCGCTCCTGGAGCGGGCCTTCGAGTGCTGGCGGCACGCGGACGACATCGCGACCGCGGTCGCCTACCCGTACGCGCCGCCCAGCGGGCCGCACCTCCACGGCATGATCGACCTCGCGGCCCGGCTGCTCCCCGGAGCCCTCGCCAACCGGCGGCGGGCGGGGCTCGCCGGCCCCGCCAAGGAGCTCGTCGCGGCGGGCGCGCCGGGCCGCTCGCTCCACCTGGAGGTGGAGGGCGCGGGCGGCGGCCACTGGTACATCTCCCTGGACTCCCCCGCGGCGATCGGTTCGCCGGAGCGGGCGGTGGCGCAGGTGGCGATGGACGGGGTCGAGTTCTGCCAGCTGGTGGCGGGGCACATCACGCCGGAGGAGGCGGCGGCGGGACAGGACGGCGACCGCGAGGCCATCAAGGACGTCCTCTCCGCCACGGCGTCCCTGAGCCGCCTGTAGCCCTCCACCCCGCGCCCCCGTTGGGGGCTGCGCCCGCCGGTGCGGTGCCCCCGCCCACCCCGTTGTGGGCGCGCACCCGCCGGTGCGGTGCCCCCGTCCACCCCGTTGTGGGCAGTCGTTCCGCTGGGGCGGAACGGGTGGGCACAACGGACCCGCGCCCTGCCGGCGCCCGAGGCTGGTGCCCCGACCCGCACCCCTAGGTGCACCGCACTTGGGGTGCGGGTTCAGGCGCGGAACGCGGAGGCGCCGCTCAGGGCGCCGTCCCGTGTGCCCACCCGTCCCGCCCCAGCGGGACGATTGCCCACACGGGCAGGTGGGAGCCGCCCACCCGGGCGCGGGCCCCACACGGGCAGGGGCACCGCCCCGGCAAGCGCGGGCACACGGCAGGTAGGCGGGGGCACCGCCCCGGCAAGCGCGGGCACACGGCAGGTAGGCGGGGGCACCGCCCCGGCGGGGGCGCCGCCCCCCGGGGGGTCAGGTGAAGACGACCGTGCGGCGGCCGTTCAGGAGGATTCGGCGTTCCGCGTGCCACTTGACCGCCCGCGCCAGCGCCTGGCACTCCACGTCCCGCCCGATCGCCACCAACTGGTCCGGCGTCACCTCGTGGCCGACGCGCTCGACCTCCTGCTCGATGATCGGGCCCTCGTCGAGGTCGGCCGTCACGTAGTGCGCGGTGGCGCCGATGAGCTTCACGCCGCGGGCGTGCGCCTGGTGGTAGGGCTTGGCGCCCTTGAAGCTGGGGAGGAAGGAGTGGTGGATGTTGATGATCCGGCCGGAGAGCTGCTTGCAGAGGTCGTCGGAGAGGACCTGCATGTAGCGGGCGAGGACGACCAGCTCCACGTTCTCGGAGCGGACGAGGTCCAGGAGTTCCGCTTCCGCCGCCGGCTTGTTCTCCTTCGTCACCGGAATGTACCGGAACGGGATCCCGTACGAGCCCACCAGCTCCTCGAACTCCGTGTGGTTGGAGACGACCGCGACGATCTGCACCGGCAGCGCCCCGATCCGCGACCGGAAGAGCAGGTCGTTCAGGCAGTGGCCGAACTTGGAGACCATGAGGACGACCCGCATGGGCTGGTCGGCGCGGTTGATCTGCCAGTCCATGGCGAAGGAGTCGCCGACGGCGGCGAAGCTCGCCCGGAGTTTGTCGACCGTCACCGGCGTCTCGGCGGAGAAGTGGACCCGCATGAAGAAGAGACCCGTGTCACGGTCTCCGAACTGCTGGCTGTCCTCGATGTTGCAGCCGGTGATGAAGAGGTAGCTCGACACGGCGTGCACGATGCCCTGCTTGTCGGGGCACGAGAGGGTGAGGACGTACTGGTCGGTCATCCTGCCAGCCTGCCATACGACGCCCGACCGGGAGACGGACGTCCGTCAGGCGGAACGCCTCAGGACCGGGTCATGATGCGCAGCACGTCGAGGGAGCGCGGGGGCGTGTCGGGGTCCTCGCCGTCGGCCCGCGCCATCCGTACGTGTGCCTCGCGGGCGGCGCGCACGGCTTCCGGCCAGCCGGGGTGGGCGACGTACGCGGTGACGGGGGCGTCCGGTCCGACCTGGTGCATGATGCGCAGCACCCGGAGGACGGCGACGTCGACGAGGGCGGCCTCGCCGGAGTCCCGGAAGATCGCGCCGACGTACTTCTCGGCGGACCAGTTGTCGAGCCAGGTGTCCTCGACGAGGCGGTAGACGGCGTCGGTGACGTCGCCGTACCCCTCCTGGCCGGCCAGCCAGGCGGTCTCGTGGAACACGGGGTCGGAGAGCATGTGCAGCGCCGAGCGCACGTTGCTGCGCCAGCGCCACCACGGCATGTCGTTGAGCGGCATGCCGCCCATGGTGGAGGAGCGACGGCCGCGACGGGAAGAGTTAACCGAACCGGGGACCTGACCGGTGACTGGACTGGACACGTTTCGATCGTACGTTCCCTTGTCCGGTAAGCGGACTCGCCCCCTCCCCCGTCCGGTCGCCCGCCCCCGCAATTCACCTTCACGTCACCCACCGTTGAACCGTGCACACTCCCGCGTTACCCATGAGGCGGAAATGTGCATGCCCATGACCGGTAGGCGACTGACCTCACTCCTCGCGTACGTCACGACAGCGGCGGCCGGAGCGTCGCTCCTCACCGGGTGTGGCGTGCTCCCTGGGGCCACGGGGGGCTCCAGGGAGCCCGTCACGGTGATGACCTGGGCTCCCGACCAGACCCGGGCGACCAACATGCCCGGAATGCCCGCCATGGCACAGACCTACGCCCGCTGGGTCAACGCCCGGGGCGGCATCGACGGCCACGAATTGCGCGTCCTGACCTGCAACGAGCAGAACACCACCGCGGGCGCCGCCGCCTGCGCCCGCCGGGCCGTGCGCGAGAAGGCGGTGGCCGTCGTCGGCTCGTACAGCCAGAACGGCCGCGCCTTCATGGCCCCGCTGGAAGCCGCGGGCATCCCGTACATCGGCGGCTACGGCATCGCGGAGGACGAGTTCACCAGCCCGCTCTCCTATCCCGTGAACGGCGGAGTGGCCGCCCTCGTCGCCGGGCACGGCATGCAGCTCGCCGGCTCCTGCGACCGGGTCTCCCTGGTCCGCCCCGACACCACCGCGGGGGACAGGCTCCCCGAGCTCCTCGACTCCGGCCTGCACAAGGCGAGTCACCGGGGCGCCGTCGACATCCCGGCCCTGGAGGACGCCGCCGAGTACACCGAACAGGCGGACCGGGCCCGCACCCGGGCGGGCGGCGAGAAGGGCTGTGTGACCGCCGTCCTCGGCGAGCGCACCCAGACCTTCTTCGACTCCTTCCGCCGCCTCCCCGGGCAGGAGGAGGAGAAGCGGGACAAGGACGCCGTCCGGATCTCCTCGGTCCTCGGCAGCGTCGACCAGCCCGTGATCGACCGCACCGGCGGCCCCCACAGCCCCTTCGAGGGCGCCTTCGTCACCGGCTGGTACCCGGAGGCGGGCGACAAGAGCTGGGCGCCGATGCGCAAGGTCATCCAGGAGTACGCCTTCGCCGACAACCGGGTCGACCCGGCCGACGCCGGCGTCCAGACCACCTGGATCGCCTACACGGTCCTCAAGGAGGTCGTCGAGGCCCTCCGGAAGGACACGATCACGGCCGAGGACATCAGCCACTCCCTCGACCGGGGCGAGCGGATCGACACCGGCGGCCTCACCCCCAGCCTGCGCTGGAAGTACGAGGACATGCTCGGCGCCCCCGGCTTCACCCGGATCGTCAACCGCGAGGTGACCTTCCAGGTGGTCCGCCAGGGTCGGCTCGTGGCGCAGAAGCCCGGCTTCGTCGACGTCGGCGAGACCGTCCTCAGCGCCCCGTAGGTCCTGTCCGGCGGTTCGGGGCCGGACAGGGCCCGAGCCCGGTCAGAGCTGCGACCAGCTCCGCTTCTCCAGGCCGTACTTCGCGGCGGTCGGGTTCCACAGCCCGGCCGCCGTCTTCTTGGCGTCGGTGGCCTCGCCGCTCTTCGCGTCCCCCGCCGTCTTCTGGCTGGTCGACCGGGCGTGGCCGCCCTTGCAGGCCTTCTTGCCCTTCATCTGGCCGGCCCAGGCCGCGTAGTGGTCGTCGGCGGCGGCCGAGGCCTGCCAGGCCTTGGTGAGCGCCGCCGTCAGCGCCGCGTTGTCCGGGATCTTGTCGACCGACAGCGCCTGGAGCCGGGTGATCAGCCCCCGGCGCTGCTCGGCGGCGCCCCGCAGGTCGGCCGCGGCCTTGTCGAGGTCCTTGCACTGGTTGATGGCCGCGACCGAGCTGATCACCGTCTGACGGCTGCTGCTGCTGGTCGCGAGCAGCTTGCTGAGCTCCTGCGCCTGCGGCTCCGCCGGGTCGGCCTGCTTCTCCGTGGGCGCGGGCGCCCCGGTGGAGGGCGCGGCGGAGCTCGCCGCCACGTTCTGCCCGGGGGTCTTGGGGTCCTTCTCCTCGTCGCCGCCGCTGAGCAGCATCCCGGCGCCGAGGCCGACGACCGCGCAGCCGACGACGACGGCGGCGATCAGCGCGAGCGGCGACCTGCGGCGCGGCTCGGGCTCGTCGTCGTAGTAGGCGTCCTGGTAGGCGTACTGCTGTTGCTGCTGCGGGGGCTGCGGCGGCTGGTGGTGCTGGGGCTGCTGCTGGTACGGGGCCGGGGCCGGCTGCTGGTAGCCCTGCGGCGCGTGCGGCTGCTGGGGCGGCCGCGGGGCCTCCGTACGGAAGAGGCTGTCGAACTCGGCGGGCGGCTGCCGCTCACCGGGCGTCTGCGGCGGTACGGGGGCGATGTACCGGGTCGCGTCCGAGGCGCCGGCCGGGGCGGGTCCCTGGCCCTGGTGGGCGAGCGGGCCCGTGCCGAGGAACTGGGTGTCGGAGCCCCCGCCCTGCTGCGGCGGCACCGGGGCGATGTACTGGGTCGCGTCCGAGGCCCCGGCCGGCGGCGGGTAGCCGTACCCCGGCTGCGGCGCGCCCTGGACCGGCGGCATCCCGCCCGGGACCGGCGCGATGTGCTGGGTCGCCTGCATGTCGGCGGCGGCCGGGGCGGCCGGCCCCGGGTAGCCGTAGCCGGGCTGCGGCGGGCCCTGCTGCGGGGGTATCGGCGGCAGGTACTGGGTGGACTGCAGGTCGGCGGCGCCCGGCGGCGCCTCCGGGGGCAGCGGCTGCGCGGGCGGCAGCGGCTGCCCGCCCTGCTGCCCGCCCGCCTGGCCCCCGGCGGGACCCCAGGCGCCGCCCCACGGCTGACCGCCGCCATGCTCCGGACCCTGTCCGTTCTGCGTCACCGGGACTCCCACCCATAAACCTACGGAATCGTCGGCTCACGCTACCGGGTGCCGACAGGGCTCCGCACACACGTGTGAGACCGGTTACACAACCCGTTCACGAAAAGGGCCGGGGCGTCGAGAGCCGCCTACGCCGCGTACAGCTCCATCCGCGCGCCGAACTCCCGCACCACCGCCTCCCCCGCGTACGGCTCCAGGCGCTCCCTCAGGTCCTCCAGGTACTCCGCGCCCCGTGACGACCGCAGCGTGCCGAGGAGTTCGAGCGCCTGCGTGCCCGTCCGGCAGGCCTGCTCCACCTCCCGCTGCTGGACCTGCGCCGAGGCCAGGAGCGCCAGGCCGATCGCGCGCCGCCGCGCCCGTGACTCCGGATGCCCGGCGATCGACTCCTCCGCCGCCCGCGCCGCCGCCTCCGCCTGCCCCAGGTCCCGGTGGCAGTGCGCCAGTTCGTCCGCGAGGTAGGCCGCGTCGAAGTGGGCGATCCACACCGGGTCGTCGCCCGCCTCCGGATCGGCCCGGTCGAGTGCCCGCGCGGCACGGCCCGCCGCCGACTCGAAGGCGCGCGCGTCGCCCATCAGCGCGTGCCCGCGCGCCTCCGCCGCGAGGAACATCGCCTCCGCGCGCGGCGGCACCTTCCCGCGCGCCCCCTCCTGCGCCGCCCGCGCCAACTGGGCGATCTCCCGCGGGTTGCCGAGCTGCGCGGCGAGGTGGCTCATCGAGGCGGCGAGCACATAGCCGCCGTACCCCCGGTCCCCCGCCGCCTGCGCGAGCCGCAGCGCCTGGATGTAGTACCGCTGCGCGAGGCCCGGTTCGCCGGTGTCCACCGCCATGTACCCGGCGAGCTCGGTCAGTCGGGCGACCGCCGCGAAGAGCTGCCGTCCGACCGCCTCCCGGTACGAGCCCGACAGCATCCCCGACACCACGCTGTTGAGGTAGTGCACCACCACCGGTCGCACGTGGCCGCTGCCGAAGCGCCGGTCGAGGTCGACCAGCGCGGCCGTCGTCTCCCGTACGGCCGCGACGTCCGCGACCCCGACGCGGGCCCCCGCCGTCCGGGCCACGTGCGCGTCGGGACCCGTGATCAGCCAGTCCCTGCTGGGCTCGACGAGGGCGGAGGCCGCGACCGCCGAACCGTTCAGGAACTCCCTGCGTCCCACGTCGCTGCGCCACAGTTCGCAGACCTGCTCGATCGCGCCGGGCACGGTCGGGGCGAACTGCAGCCCCACCCCGGCGGCGAGGTTGCGGCCGTTGGCCATGCCGACCTCGTCGATCGTGACCGTGCGGCCCAGCTTGCGGCCCAGCGCCTCCGCGATGATGCCGGGCGCCCGGCCCCGCGGCTGCTGGCCGCGCAGCCAGCGCGCCACCGACGTCTTGTCGTAACGCAGGTCGAGGCCGCGCTCGGCGCCGACCATGTTGACCCTGCGGGCGAGGCCGGCGTTGGAGCAGCCGGCTTCCTGGATGAGCGCCTGGAGCCGTTCGTTGAGCTGACGCGGAACGAGTGGCCTGGCTGCCATGAATACCCCCTGAGGCCGTGCGGTGATCACCAGAGAAGAGATCACTGCCCGGTTGATATCCGGTCAATGCAGATGTGAACACGCGAAACCGGACACGTCGGCCGCGCGGACGAAACCGTCCCGCGACCGGCGCCCCCACCTCTCCGTACCCACCCCCGCTCCCCGGCCCGCCACGCGCCCCCGCCAGTGCACCCATGCGCCCCGCGTGCAGGATCGATGCGTCAACACGTCGACCGCCGCGCCCGTAACCCCTGGTGACGTGGGAAGTTGTGCTCACCGTGGAAGAGACCATGGGAGTCACGGAAGCCGCACAGATCCCCAAGCAGCGGGGCGAGCAGCTGCTGGACAGCGCCGTGCGGTACGCGGAAGAGCGGCACTGGGACGTGTTTCCCGGGACCTGGCTGGAAGCCGTCGAAGGCAGGGAGCGCTGCTCCTGCGGCGCCGACGCGTGCGCCGTGCCCGGCGCCCACGCCGTCAGGCCCGACTGGTCGACCCAGGCGACCGGCAGCGGGGTCGGGGCGCGCCGGATGTGGTCGAAGACGCCGAAGGCGTCGATCCTGCTCCCGACCGGCCGCACCTTCGACGCGATCGAGGTGTCCGAGTCGGCCGGTTTCCTGGCCCTCGCCCGCATGGAGCGCATGGAGCTGACCCTCGGCCCGGTGACCTGCACCCCGGACCGCCGCATGTACTTCTTCGTGCTCCCCGGCGCCGCCGCCAAGGTCCCGGACCTCGTCCGCAAGCTCGGCTGGGCCCCCGCCTCCATCGATCTCGCCACGCGCGGCGAGGGCCACTACGTGGCGGCCCCGCCCACCCGGATCGGCGGCTTCGGCGCCGTCCAGTGGGCGCGGCGCCCCACCCCGGCGAACCGCTGGCTGCCGGACGCGGAGGAGCTGATCAGCCCCCTCGCGTACGCGTGCGGCCGGGAGGCGGCGGAGGCCCGCAGCCGCGCGCAGTGACCCGGAGGCGCCGTCGACCGCGTTTGTAGGGTGGTCCCCGTAAGCATGACGGGGACCACCGAAGGGTTGACGGAACATGCCTGACCAGGCATTTGACGGAGCGTTCGACAGAAGGGGCGCCGCACCGGGGGAAGGTGCGGCGCCCGCCGTGCGCGTCGAGGGGCTGTGGAAGCGCTTCGGGCAGCAGATCGCGGTGAACGGGATCGATCTCGTCCTGCCCGCCGGCCGGTTCATCGGACTCGTGGGACCCAACGGAGCCGGCAAGACCACCACCCTCTCCATGATCACCGGCCTGCTGCGGCCCGACCAGGGGCGGATCCTCGTCGCCGGACACGACGTGTGGGCCGACCCCGACTCGGTCGCCCGGGTCAAGGCCCGCATCGGCGTCCTGCCGGAGGGCCTGCGGCTCTTCGAGCGCCTCTCGGGCCGTGAACTCCTCGCCTACAGCGGCCGGCTGCGCGGTCTGCCCGGCGCCGAGGTCGACAAGCGGGCGGCACAGCTCCTCGACGTCCTCGACCTGACCGGCTCGCAGAACAAGCTGGTCGTCGACTACTCGACCGGCATGCGGAAGAAGATCGGCCTCGCCGCCGCGCTCCTGCACAACCCCGAGGTCCTCTTCCTCGACGAGCCCTTCGAGGGCGTCGACCCCGTCTCCGCGCAGACCATCCGCGGCGTCCTGGAGCGGTACACCTCCTCCGGCGCGACCGTCGTCTTCTCCAGCCACGTCATGGAGCTCGTCGAGTCCCTCTGCGACTGGGTCGCCGTCATGGCGGCCGGCCGGATCCGGGCCCAGGGCACGCTGGCCGAGGTCCGGGGCTCCGCGCCCTCCCTCCAGGCGGCCTTCCTGGAGCTCGTCGGTGCGAACGGCCGCGAGGCGGCCGGGGACTCGCTGGACTGGCTCGGCGGCGGGGCGGGCCCGGGCGGGGCCCGCTGATGAGCACCGACACCACCGCCTCCGCCGCCGCCCCGTCCCTCACGTCCGTCTTCGTACGGCTCAAGCTGTCGCTGCTGCGGAACGGGCTGCGGCAGTCCGGCGGGCGGACCGCCGCGTACATCACGTCGATCGTCCTCGGCGCCCTCTTCGCCGCCGGCATGGTGCTGGGCTTCGTCCTGCTGCGGGGCCACGCGTCCGCCGTCACCGTCGCGGTCCTCGTCACCGGCGTCCTCGCGCTGTCCTGGACGGTCATGCCGCTGTTCGTCCCGAGCGGTGACGAGACCCTGGACCCCTCGCGGCTCGTGATGCTGCCGCTGCTGCCCCGGCCGCTGGTGCGGGCGCTGCTCGTGGCCTCCCTCGTGGGCGTCGGGCCCGTCCTCACCTTCCTCCTGACCCTGGGCGCGGCCCTGTCCCTCGCGCACGGCGCGGCCGGCACCGTCGTCGCCGTCCTCGCCGTGCCGCTCTCGACCGTGACGTGCGTGGCGCTGTCCCGGTCCGTGGCCGCCGCCAACATCCGGCTCCTCACCTCCCGCAAGGGCCGGGACCTGGCCCTGCTGAGCGGTCTGGTCATCGCGATCGGCATGCAGCTCGTGAACTTCGGCGCCCAGCGGCTCGGCCGGGCCGGGGGCCTGGGCCCCCTGGAGCCGGCGGCGTCCGTCGTCGGCTGGCTGCCGCCGGCCGCCGCGATCGGCGCCGTCGACTCCGCGAGCCGGGGCGACCACGCGGTGGCGGCGGCCCGGCTGCTGCTCACCGCGGCGGCCCTCGTGGCGCTCGTGTACTGGTGGCGGCGGAGCCTGGTGCGGCTGATGGTCGAGCCGGACGGCTCCACGATCGGCGCGGCCGCCGACGCGAAGGCCGGCGGGAAGAGCGGTACGGGGCTGCTCGCCCGGCTCCTCCCGGCCGGGCGCACCGGCGCCGTCATGGAACGCAGCCTGCGGTACGCCTGGCGCGACCCGAAGACGAAGGCGGCGTGGGTGACCTCGCTCGCCATCGGCCTGATCGTGCCGATCTTCAACGCCTTCCAGGGCGCGGGCTCGATCTACTTCGCCTGCTTCGCCTCCGGCATGCTCGGCATGCTGATGTACAACCAGTTCGGGCAGGACACCTCGGCGTTCTGGATGGTCGCGCAGACCATCGCGACGCCGGCCGACGCGTACGCCGAACTCCGGGCGCGGGCCCTGGCCCTGCTGTCGGTCACCGTGCCGTACACGGTGTTCGTGACCGTGGTGACGGCCGCCGTCCTCGGCGACTGGACGAAGCTCCCCGAGGGCCTCGGCCTGGCGTTCGGCCTGCTCGGCGCGATGGTCGGGACGGGCGCGGTGACCTCGGCGCGCTTCCCGTACTCGGTCCCCCAGGACAGCGGCTACAAGAACGTGGTGCCGGGACAGGCCGGGCTGGCCTGGATCTCGATCTTCGGCGGCATGATCACGGCGGCGGTCCTGAGCGCCCCGCTCATCGCCGCGACGATCTACCTCCACGTCTCCGACCAGCAGTCCCTGCTGTGGCTCCTCCTCCCGGCGGGCCCGCTCTACGGCGCGCTCCTCGTCCTCGCGGGCCTCAAACTGGCGGCCCCGCGCACGGCGGGACGCCTGCCGGAGATCCTGGCGGCGGTCAGCAAGGGGTAGGCGGGCGGGTCGGCGCCCGTACGGAGCCCCCGCCGGTTTCCCCGCCGTCCTCCATCGCGCGCGGTCTTCCCTAGGATGCGCGCGTGACGCGTTTCGACGAGGTGAGGGCGACGTTCTGGGGCGAGGACCCGCACGGGGACCCGCCGCCGCTGACCGACGCGGCCGTACGGGACGCCGAGCACCGGCTCGGCGTCCGGCTGCCGGCGTCGCTGCTCGCCCTCCTGCGGGACCGCGACGGCGGTGTCGTCGCGGACGCGTGGGACGCGTACCCCACGGGCGCACCGACCTCGTGGAGCGACGACCACGTCCCGTTCGACCTGCTGATGGGCATCGCCGAGGAGGGCGGCCGGCACCTCTCGCTCCTCGACTCGCCGTCCCTGGTGGAGGAGTGGGGGCTGCCGTCGCCCCTGGTCCTGCTCTCCGGCGACGGGCACACGTGGATCGCGCTCGACTACCGGACGTGCGGCGGAGACGGGGAGCCGTCCGTCACGTGGTTCGACGCCGACGAGGCGAGCGAACTGCCGCTGGCCCGGGACTTCCGGACGTTCGTCGAGGGACTGACGGCCTCGGCGTCGTTCTCCGACGGAGAGGACTGACGGGGCCGGCCGGTCGCCGAACCGACCGGGTCCCGGTCACCGCACCCGCCGGCCCGCGGGCAGGATCCGACAGGGAGACGACCTTGCCGATACGTACGATCCGCACGAGAACGGCCCTGCTGCTCGCGGTCGCCCTGACCGCCGGGGGCCTCGGCGGCTGCTCGGCGCTCACGGCCGCCATGGGATTCACCGACTGCGAGGGCAGCGGGGAACGGGTGGAGCAGCTCCGGTCGATCGCCCTCCTCGACACGCCGCCGAAGGGGGCCACCGAGCCCCGGGGGTACGAGGGCGTCGAGGCGGGCTGCTGGGAGGACAGCGGCTACGCCTCGGTCCAGGCCGACCGCACGTACGCCTTCTCGGGCACCCCCGCCGAGGTGATCCGGCACTACCGGACGGCGGCGGCCCGCGACGGCTGGCGCCCCGGCTCGACCGGCCGCTCGGTCCCCGACATGCCGATCGACCTGTGCTTCACCCGCAGCGTGGACGGGACCCCCACGATCCTGACCGTCTCCTCCCTCACCCCCACGACCCTCGCCTGGGAGAGCGGCCCCGTTCCCCCCGAGCTCGCCACCGGCTCGGGCTTCCGCGTCGAGGCGACGGCGGACGTCGAGGGAGGGGCGATCGACTGCGACGACTGAACGGGGACGCGCCGCCCTCCGGCGCGGGACCGGCCCACGATGGGGTGAATCGTGCGCGGGGCAGGTGCGCACCCCCTTGGATGGCCCGGGTAACCCCCCTCCTACGTAAGGCCATCGAGATGACTCCTGGACTCCCTCCGATCGGCGCCGAGATCCCCTGCTCCCGCCTCGCCGTCAACGTCCCGATGCAGATCGAGGGCACCCTCCTCACCGCCGACTTCCGGGGCGGCATCAAGCACCGCGTCGACGTCAACCCCGACAACCCGACGGACTCCGTCCGGCTGCGGACCGTCGGACACAGGATGAGCGCGGAGCTGCCGGACGGCGGCACCCTCACCATCGAGCAGAACGACGTCGACACCGACGCGCCCAGCACCCTGACGCTGACCCAGAAGTTCCCGCCCGCGTACGAACTCCGCGAGGTCACGAGCTTCACGCTGGTCGTCGAGCGGGGCGAGGAAGAGCCTCTGATCCTGGTCACCAAGCAGCCGATGGTCCTCCTCGCCAAGCTGACCCAGTTCCCGCCCCGGGGCGACCTCTACCAGCTGGAGAAGCCCGTCGAGCTGGTCCACCCGGACGACCCGGCCAAGGTGATGGCCGTCATCGAGAAGTTCCCCGTCAAGGTCGGCGGCCTCTAGTCACGGCAGCAGGACCGGACACCGAGGGCGGAGCCGAGGCGCCGCCCTCGTTCACGTGCCGGGAACGGCGCCCTCGGCCCTCACCTGGTCGACCCGTGTCCTCCAGGAGGGACGGGCAGCGGGCTCCCGGAGCTGGATCCCGTTGGCCCGACGGGCCAGTTCCATGCGGCAGTTGCCGCAGTGCGTCTCGTCGCCGACCGGCCGGAAGACGTGCTCGCCGCCGAATCCCTCGCAGGTCACCAGGCCCGGCCGGGCGGCTTCCGCCGGACGCTCCTGGGGCCTCGCGGGCGGCAGCGGGACCGGGAGCTTCTCCGTCAGGCGGTGGCGCAGGAACCCGGCCGCCGAACGGACGCCGCCACGCGGCAGATGGGCCGTCAGGGCGTGCCGGAGGTCCGCGACGGACACCCCGCGCCGGAGCCACTCCGCCGCCATCTCGGCCAGACCACGGGCCTCCCGGACGCCGAGCAGCAGGTCCCGGTTCTGATGCCGGAGCGACAGCAACAGGCGTTCGGCCTCGGCGGCTTCGGGTGTGGAGCCCGCTTCCGGATCCGGCTTCGTTTCCGGCTTCGGCTTCGGCGCCGGTTCTTCGGTGGGTGGGTGGGGAGAAGTCTTCTCTCCGTCTTCTTCTACCGGTTTTTGAGGTGCAGGGTGCCGGACACCCCGAAAACCGGAAGTCGGTCCCCCGTCATCCCGCGATTCGGCCGGAGCCGCCGCCCGAATCGCATTCGCCTCCTCACGCGTGAGGGTGACGTTCGAGAGCAGCTGCTCGGTCATCCAATGCCCACGATGGGTCTGCCACTTCCACTCGTGGAGGTACCCGCTCGCCGTCAGGAACTCCCTCGCCCGGTGGTACGCCCGGGGGCGCATGCCCAGGTCGGCGGCATGCTCCCCGAGCGGCTTGGCAGCGTCGGTCTCGGGGAGGCCCTGGACGTAGAGGAGGAGGATCTTCGCGTCGCTGTTCAGACGCGGATGACGCACGACACCGTTCGAAGCCTTGGTGAAGCTCCGCACCGGAGCGATAGCATGCCTAAGCATTTCTGGTGGACTCCAGATCCACTGGTAGTGAAGGCCCTCGGATTCCTGGTGTTGGCGCACCACCGGGGGCCGCTCCATTTTTCACGGAGCGTGATGATGCGATCACCGTAGCGCACACTTCACCATGCGATGCAACAACTCCGGCTCCACGAACGGATCTTCGATGGTCGGCCGGGACCTCCAGTCCAGCGGCCAGGTCACCCCGTGCAGCGCCGGAATCCCGACGAACGCCTGTCCCCGCCCATTCCGGCTCAGCGCCCGCGCCGGAGCCGGCCACGCGTGCGCGGCGGCGGTCTGCGGCGGCAACAGGAAGTAGTGGTTCCTCTCCCCCGTCGCCTCACGGACGATCGGTCCCGCCTGGAAGTCCGTGAACTCCATCAGGCGGTACGCCACGTCCTCGCCGAGGAAACCCCCGATCCGTACGGCATCGAAGTGGACCCCGGCGTGACGGAGGGCGTGACCGGACGCGGGCACCCAAGAGGGCACGCTGTCAAGCGACTTGCGCAGATTCATGCGGCCAGCTTGGAGGCCGTGGTCTCCTGTGACCAGCGACACAGTCCGGTTGTGCAGGACTGTGCACTCGGGAGGTCGGGTGTGAACAACGAGAACAGGAAGGGCCAGGGAGCCGCGAAGGCCTTCGGCGCCCTTCTGCGCTTCTACCGGGAGCGGGCCGGGGTTTCGCAGGAGGCACTGGGCAAGGAGACCGGATACTCCAAGTCCCAGGTGGCGATGATCGAACGCGGGCAGCGGCGCCCCAGGGGGCGGTTCGTCGAGATCGCGGACCCGTTCCTGAGTGCACAAGGTGCACTTCTGGAGGTCGCGGAGGAGGTGACGGCGAGCGGCGTCGCCGCGTGGTTCGAGGACTACCTGGAGGAGGAGGCGAGGGCGGCGGGCATTCACATGTACGAGACGCATCTGATTCCCGGCCCCCTCCAGACCGAGGAATACGCCCGGGCCGTCTTCCACTGCGCCGTCCCGGCCTTGGAGGACGAGGACATAGAGGCAGGAGTCGCCGCCCGCATCAAACGACAGGAGATGTTCTTCCGCAAGCCCGCACCCCTGGTGACGTTCGTCCTGGAGAAGGCGGCCCTCACCAAGCCGCTCGGCGGGCCGGACGTGCTCCGGAAGAACCTTCTGCACGTACGCGAGCGCGCCGACCTGCGGAATGTCACCATCCAGGTGATGCCGGAGAATCGGTGGACCCATGCCGGACTCAACGGTCCCTTCATCCTCTTGGAGACCGAGGAGCGCAGGGGGCAACTCGTCTATGTCGAGGGACAGGGCGGCAGGTACTTTCTCAGCGAACAGCCGGACGTGGGGGACTGCTTCGCCCGCTACAGCGCACTACGGGCGCAGGCCTTCACTCCGGAGGACTCCGCACGACTCATCGAACAGGTGGCACGAGAGCTATGAGCACCGACCTCAACTGGTTCAAGAGCAGCTACAGCGGCGACCAGGGCGGCAACTGCGTCGAGGTCGCCTCCTGCCCCGACTCCGTCCACGTCCGTGACTCCAAGGACACCACCCTCCCCACCTTCGAGGTCTCCCCCGACGCCTGGGGCGCCTTCGTCGCGGCGCTGTGAACGACGAGGGCCTCCACCCCGGTCCGGGGTGGAGGCCCTCGTCGAGGTCACCGGTCAGAACGCGCCGTTCAGACCCATCCAGTTGGCGTCCTCCGGGGCGCCCGCGTTCAGCGCGCCCGTGCCCTTGCCCGTGTAGAGGACCAGGCAGCCCACGCCCCGGCAGCCCTCGCCGACGTAGCTGCTGGTGGTGATCGTCGCCAGGTCGTTGCGGCCGTCGCCGCTGTAGTCGCCGACCGCGAGGAACGACGCCATGACGTTCCAGCCGCCGCTGCCGATCAGGACGCGGGAGCCGACGCCGCCGGTCGAGGTGCCCGGGTAGAACCAGAGCTTGCCCGTGGACGCCTCGCGGGCGATCAGGTCGGGCCGGCCGTCGCCGTTCATGTCACCGGCGCCGACCAGCGCGTTCATCGCGTTCCAGCCGCCGGAGCCGATCAGCTTCCGCGCGCCGAGGCCGGTGCCGGTGCCCGGGTACAGCCACAGCTTGCCCGTGGACTTCTCGACGGCGACGAGGTCCGAGCGGCCGTCGCCGGTCAGGTTGCCGAAGGCGGTGATCCTGTCCATGGCGTTCCAGCCGCCGGAGCCGATCAGCTTCCGCGTGCCGACGGCGCCGGTGCCCGTGCCCGGGTACAGCCACAGCTTGCCCGTGGACGCCTCGCGGGCGACGACGTCCTCGCGGCCGTCGCCGGTGAAGTCGCCGTGCCGGGTGAGGGCGCTCATGGCGTTCCAGCCACCGGTGCCGATCAGGCGCCCGGTGTCGTCGCCGGGCAGGTACCAGAGGCGGCCGGCCTTGTCGCGGACGATGACGTCCGACTTCCTGTCGGCGTTCATGTCGCCGAAGCCCGCCGCCGTCGGGGAGGTGTACGCCCCCCACTCCGGGTACGGGGGCAGGACGCACTCGCGCTCGGTCGGGACGAGCTTGATCGAGCTGACGCTGTTCCCCGGGTAGCCCCACTCCGTGCCCCGCGTGTCCGGGGCCCAGACGGAGGTGCCGCTGTTGACGTCGTAGTTCGGGGAGTCGTAGAGGCAGGCGAACTTGTTCGTGTGGTTGACGACCGACCTGAACGTGTTGTCCCACGTCCCGAGCGTCGCCCGGTTCGCGTTCGTCTTGTACATCGTGCCGGTGCCGTTGTCGGACTTCCAGGCACAGAAGTAGCCGGACGGGCAGTCGCTGATCGCGGCCTGCGCCGGCGCCGCGCCCGCGCCGAAGAGGCCGAGCGAGGTGAGCCCCAGCGTCGTGGCCACCGTGGCCACGCGCCGCAGCATGGAATTGCGCATCGAGTTCCCTCCAACCGGCGCGGAGACGTACCTGCTCGACGCGCCGTGGGAGGGACCGTACCGTGCCGGGTCCCTCCCGTCGCCGCGGGGGCGCCCCATTTCCGGAATGCCCGCTTCCTGGCGGCCTCCCGCCCGACGCCGGTGCCGGGGCCGTAGTCTCGGCCCCTCTTGTCGATCTTGAGAGGTTGCCGCATGATCACACTCGCCTCCGCCGTCCCGCCGCCCGTCCTCCTCAACGCCGCCCAGCTCTCCTACGCGGGCAGCGTCGCCCAGTCCTTCTTCTGGGACCTCGTCGGCCGGCACTGGTACGTGTGCCAGCGGAACGTCACCGACCAGGACCAGCAGCGGATCCTCGTCACGCGGCTCACCGCCGACGGCGACGTCGTGGACTCCATGCACGTCGAACGCGCCGGCCACGGGGCGAACATAGGCGTCGAGAACACCGGCGGCTCGGTCTTCCTGTGGACCGACGCCCTGCCGAACGGCCACTGGGCCTCGGCCGTCGCCCGCATCCCGTACGTCCCCGGCGGCAGCGTCGACGCCTCCGACACCACCCTCCCGGCGTCCCGCATCGCCTTCCACGCGCCCCGGCCGAGCAGCTCGGTCCACCGGGTGTCGGCGACGGTCGACCCGACGCGGCGCGAGCTGATCTACCGCTGGCAGTCGAACGACGTCTCCTCCGACAAGGCGGTCGGCGGCATCGACCGCTACGCCCTGGACGCCGTCGTCGCCGGCACGTACACCCCGCTGGCCACGCGTCCCTTCTCGGCCTCCGGCCGGTCCCTCCAGGGGTACACGAGCCTCGGCGACCACATCTACACGCTCTACGGCCTGCCGGGCGAGGAGTCCCGGGTGACCTGCACCCGCTGGGACACCGGCGAGGTGGTGCAGGACGAGCCGTTCACCGCCTTCCCCTCGGTCGTGGGCCGCGAACCCGAGGGGCTGTGCGTGTACGAGATCGCCGGGGCGCCGCCCACCCTGGCCTTCGGCGTCGTGAGCGGGGCCGACGGAGCGCGCCGCTTCAACGCGGGCCGGTTCCCCCGGCCGGAGACCAACCCGTGGGTGATGGTCCCCTACGACACCGCCGTGCTCGCGCCGAACAGCGCGAGCTACGCGCCGCAGTACCGGATCGCCGGCGACCAGGTGCACCTGCACTTCTCGCTCGACCGGGTCGACAAGGGGCCCTGGGCCAGCGGGGCGAAGCTGTTCCAGCTGCCGGTGCCCGCCCGGCCGAACCGGACGCAGCGGCTCGTCGGCGTGGTCTCCGGGGCGTTCGTGACGGGACAGCCCCTGACCGTACGGCTCGAAGTGACGGCCGACGGCTGGGTGACGCTCTTCGACGACCGCGGCTTCAAGGGGTGGATCGGCGCGGACGTCAGCTTCTGGACCTGCTGACGGCCCGTTCGATGCCCTCGGAGGCAGCCCGGCGGGCCGCCTCCTCGATCCGTCCCGGCTCACTGAGCGCGAACGGGCGGGGCAGGGCGACGGTCCGGGCGCCCCCGGCCGCGACGGGGCGGGACCCGATGTGGGTCAGCACGCCGTACCGGGCCGGGTCCACGCGGCCCTCCCGGACGTCCCCGACGGTGGCGTACGTGACGTCGTACCCCTCCTCCTCCAGCCACCGCACGACGCTCGCCTCCGCGCCCGCCCTGCCGGAGACGAGGTGGAGGACGCCCGAGGCGCGGGCGGGCTCCCGGACGACGAAGTGGACGTGGGCGCGGTAGCCGTCGGGCGTGGTGAGGACGGCGAGGAAGAGGCCCGAGACCCATGCGTCCGGGACCTTCAGGGTCCAGACCGTCCCGGCGTCGGTGTCCGTCAGGAGGTGCCGGGCGCGCACGCCACCGTAGTGGCCGACGCGGTAGACCGACACGGTCGCGCCGGCCCGGGAGACGCGGAGGCAGAGGGTCTCACCGGGAGCGACGGAGTCCCGGTCGGGACGGCCCGCGATCTGCGGACGGACCGGGTCGACCCCGCGGGTCTCCGCGCAGCCGACGGCCCAACGGCCGGAGCCGGGTGCGCCGTTCTCCCGTACGACGGGGTTGTCGCCGTTCCGGGCGGGCGGGACGGGCGCCGCCGCCTCCGCCGTGCCCGCCAGGACTCCGGGCGCCGCGACGGCGACGCCCGCTCCGGCTCCGAGACCGCGCAGGACCGTGCGACGGGACAGCTCCGACATGGGTCGACCTCCGGCCGGTTGTCATGGAGCGATCATGGTAAGGGAGAGGGTCGCCGGGGGTGGTCCTGGACCGTCAGGGGGTCAACACCCCGTTCAGGAAGGGCTCCACCGCCTCGCTCCAGGCCTCCGGGTGGCTGTAGTGGAGGAGGTGGCCCGCGTCCGGGATCTCCGCGTACGCCCCGTGGGGCAGGACCCGGACCATCTCCTGGGCCTCCGCGCGGCCCAGCTCGCCGTCCAGGCCGCGGACGACGAGGGTGGGGCAGCGGACCTGGGCGAGGGAGTCCCAGTGGGCGTCGTGGACCCAGGTCTCGCGGGAGGTCAGCATCTGCTCCGGGTCGAAGACCGGGCGCCAGCCGTCGGGGTGCTCGGTCATCACCTCGGCGAAGAAGGCGCCCCGCGCCGGGTTCGGGGTCTCCACCCACGGGTCCTCGTCGCCGAACCAGCGGTGCACGGCCTCCAGGGACGGGAAGGGCACGGGCCAGCCGCGGAACCAGTCCTGCCAGGCGCGCTGCGAGGCCGCGCCGAGGGCCGAGGCCCGCATGTCGCAGATGACGAGGGCGCGGACGAGGTCGGGACGCTCGGCGGCCAGCTGCCAGGCGGTCAGGGCGCCCATGGAGTGCCCGACGAGGGTGACCGGGCCGAGGCCGAGCTGCTCGACGACGGCGGCGGCGTCCGCCACGTACGCCTCGCGCGTGAAGGGGCCGCCGACGGGCTTCTCGCTCGCCCCGTGGCCGCGCTGGTCCAGGGCCACGACCCGGTGGCCGCCGGTGAGGCGGCGGACGGCGGGGGCCCAGTGGCCGGCGTGGCCCATCAGCCCGTGGAGCAGTAACACCCCCGGAGCGGAGACCTCCGGTGCCTGCGGGGGCCGCGGGGCCCGCGCGGGGCGGGGGACCGTGTGGTCCGGGGTCGTGCGGGTCGGCGTCGTACGGTCCGGGACCGTGTGGTCCGGGGCCGTGTGGTCCCAGGCCGTCAGCCGGACGCCGTCGGCCCCGGTGACGTCGAGTCGTCGCGCCATGGATCCGGCACCCCCTCTTTTCCGTCGAACCCCGCCAGACTATCGAACTCGCATTCGAAAATGCGCTCCTGCCACCCAACACCCCTCGTTCGAGTGACAGGCCTCAAGGGTTGATGCGCCCTGCCGAGGGGAGATCTTGAGCGGGAGGCGGACCGCTCGGGGAAAAACGGTCCGAGGGGAATGACCTTGAGAGCTCGGGGCTCCAGGTCAGCACAGGGGAGGACAGGCCCCGGCGCCGGAAGGCGCCGGGGCCCTCTGTCGTCCACAGCCCTCATGCCCCACCCCCGCACCCGCTCATCGCCCCGCTCGCACCAGCGTGGCACGACAAGGGCGCGGGCGTGGCGATTCCGGCGTAAAACGGGGCGCATGACGGTTCGTTCGGTCCCGGAAACCTGACCGATACGGCTCCGTGATCGAGCCGAATCCGTGATCTCCCGCCCCTACAACCGTCCGGACGTCCCATGCGTCAATCGGGGCATGCTCAGTCCACAAGTCCTCAGCAAGGGCGACCAGTACACGGTCCTCCGGCCCGACCGGCTGACCACGACGGAGGGCCGCCAGGTCACGCACATACCGCTGGCCGCCGTCCAGGAGGCCCGGGCCGACGGCGACACGGCCCTGCTGATCGTCCTGACCGACGGGGTGACCCGACGGCTCCCGGGTGGCAACGCGTACGCCGCCTCCGCCTTCCTCACCGCCCTGACCGCCGCCCTGCCCGAGCAGCGCGACCCGGCCGGAAGCGCCCTCGTCACGACCGAGGAGACCGGGGCCGTGATCAAGGTGTGGCAGGTGTGGATCGGCGCGCTGACCCTCCTCGCGGCCTTCGGCGGCTACGTGTGGTGGACCGGCTCCACCCACGGCGCCGGGATGGGCTTCGCCGCCTTCTTCGCCGCGCCCGGGACCCTCCTCGGCGGACTGTCCTGCGTCGGCGTCCTCTTCAGCATCAGGACCCGGGCGACCCTCCGCCGTCGCGGCATCACCGTCGCCGCCGCCCGGCACTACTACCCGAACGGCAAGCGGGCGAGCTACTACAAGTACACGGACACCAGTGGCAACGAGCACACCACCGGTTACGGATCCGGCCGCTCCACCCAGGAGATCCACATCGTCTACGACCCGGAGACGCCCTCGACCAGCGTCGCCGTCGAGCCGCTCTACGCCACCGTCGTGAAGCACGTCTTCTACGCGTCCGCCTCGCTCGCGCTCCTCGCGCTCGGCCTGTGGGGAGTGCTCGCCCCGTACGTCTGACGGCGGCGGCGCACGAAGGAGGGGCGCCCGCACGGGCGCCCCTCGATCACGTACCGGAAGGTGTCAGCGCTTCGCGACGAACACGTGCGCCGCGATGTCCGCGTCCAGCTCCGCGGCCTCGCCGCTGCTGCCCACCAGGACACCGCCCGGCGACTCCGACACCGACACCACCGAGCCGGGCTGCACGCCCGCCCTCCGCAGCGTGTACATCAGCTGGGCGTCCGTCTGGATCGGCTCGCCGATCCGGCGGACGATCACCGTCTTGCCCTCGCTCGCGTCCAGATCGGCGAGCGACACCATCGAGTCGTCCAGGAAGGCCTCGGCCTCCGCCTTCTCGCCCAGCTCCTCCAGGCCCGGGATCGGGTTCCCGTACGGCGACTCCGTCGGATGACGCAGCAGCTCCAGGACCCGCCGCTCCACGGCCTCGCTCATCACGTGCTCCCAGCGGCAGGCCTCGGCGTGGACCTGCTCCCACTCCAGGCCGATCACGTCGACGAGCAGGCACTCGGCCAGGCGGTGCTTGCGCATCACCCGGGTGGCGAGGCGCCGGCCCTCGTCCGTGAGCTCCAGATGGCGGTCACTCGCCACGGCCACCAGACCGTCGCGCTCCATCCGCGCCACCGTCTGGCTCACCGTCGGGCCGCTCTGGTCGAGCCTCTCCGCGATCCGGGCGCGCATCGGGACCACACCTTCTTCCTCGAGCTCGAGGATGGTGCGGAGATACATCTCCGTCGTGTCGATCAGTCCGGACATACGTGCCCCTCGATGAGTCGTGCGCTGGCCCTGCCGCAATTGTTGCGCATCGGACCGACAACCGGGCCACGCCGGGGTGACGCGGTATTGACAGAGCAATGGTCCAGACCGCACCGTGATCCGCGACCTCGGCGCGCGCGCACGACGGGAGCCGAGGGCAGCCACGACGAGAGGGAGCCGCCGCGATGGGCGAGAGCAAGCTGGCCGGACAGTTCTTCGACGCCGCGATCGGCCTGCTCCAGGAGGTGCGCGACGGGGACTCCGCCGAGATCGCCGCCGCCGGAGCCGCGATCGCCGCGGCCGTCGCGAACGGCAACCGGCTCTTCGCCTTCGGCGCCGGCCACTCCTCGCTCGCCGCGCAGGACGTCGTCTACCGGGCCGGCGGCCTCGCCCTGATGAACCTGCTCGCCGTCCCCGGCGTCGTCGGCGTCGACGTCATGCCCGCCACCCTCGGCTCTGCCCTGGAACGCGTCGACGGCCTCGCCGGAGCCGTCCTCGACTCCTCCCCCGTCAAGGCCGGCGACGTCCTGATCATCATCTCCCTCTCCGGGCGCAACGCCCTCCCCGTGGAGATGGCCATGAACGCCCGCGCCCTCGGCCTCACCGTCATCGGCGTCACCTCGGTGGCGTACGCGACGGAGACGAAGTCACGGCACGTGTCGGGGACGTACCTCAAGGACCACTGCGACATCGTCCTCGACTCGAAGATCGCCGTCGGGGACGCGGAGCTCACCCACGAGGGCATCGAAGCGCCCTTCGCCCCCGCCTCCACCGTCGTCACCTGCGCCCTCATGCAGGCCACGATGGCCGCCGCCGCCGAGGAGCTCGTACGCCTCGGCGTCGAGCCGCCGCTGCTGCGCTCCGGCAACGTCGACGGCGGCCACGAGTGGAACGGCCGCGTGATGAACGAGTACGGCGACCGGATCTTCTACCGGCGCTGAGGCCCGGCCGGTCCAGGGCCTACGCCGCCCGGCGCGGGGCCCGCCCGTGCGGGCCCTGTCCGTGCCGCGGACGCAGGCGGCTCGCCGCGACGAAGGCGGCACCGGCGAAAACCAGGGCGTTCCCGGCGAGCGCGCCCCAGGGCGGGCCCGGCAGGGCACCGATCCGGACGGCGAAGTAGACGGCCGTCGAAGTGAGGACGCCCGCGCCCATCACCATCGCGCCGACGCCGTAGACCCGGGGCCGGCGGACCGTCCGGCGCGCCGGGGCGATCATCCAGCCCGTACGGAACGCGACCACGCCCATCACGATCGCCAGCACGCCGAAAGGCGCACACACACCCAACATCCACGCCACCATGACGGCCCCCTCAGAGTTCTCCGAACGCGGGGCCATCGTCACTCCGCCCCGCCGGATCCGGCCATGCCGGAACCCGGCAGCATCCGGACCTCCTCGTTGCCGGTCAGGCGCGGTCCATCACCTGCGTCACCCGCGTGAAGCCGTCCGCGCCGTGGCCCCGCTCCACCGCCCGGAGCGCCAGGGCCTCCGCCGCGCGCATGACGCTCGCGTCGATGCCGTGCCCCTCGGACGCGTGCACCACGTGGCTCATCGTCGACACGGCCGAGGTCAGCGGATTGCCCTCGCCCGAGTACGAGCCGCCGTCCACGTCCTCGGCCCACTCCTGGAACAGCGGCGGCAGGATCGCCCCGATGCCCTGCGCGAACGGCGCGAGCTCCCGCGCCGAGATCCCCTCCGCGCGGGCCACCGCGAGGGCGTGCACGTACCCCGTCATCGACGTCCAGAAGATGTCGAGCAGCGCCACGTCGTACGCGGCGGCCCGGCCGATGTCCTCGCCGAGGTGGGTGTGGGTGCCGCCCAGCGCGTCGAGCACCGCCCGGTGCTCGCGGTACAGCGGCTCGGGCCCGCTGTGCAGGAACACCCCGGCGGGCGTCCCGATGGTCGGCGTCGGGGTCATGATCGCGCCGTCCAGATAGCCGATGCCGTGCTCCGCCGCCCAGCGGCCGGTGTCCCGGGCCCGCTCGGGGACGTCGGCGCTCAGGTTGACGACCGTCCGGCCCTTGAGCGCGTCCGTGACGGCCGGCTGCCGCAGGACGGAGTCCGTGGCGTCGTAGTTGACCAGGCAGATCACCGTCAGCGCGCTCGCGGCGACCGCCTCCTCGGCGCTCGCCGCCAGGACCGCGCCGCGCGCACCGAGGTCGCCCTCCCGGCCCGGGGTGCGGTTCCACACGGTGGTCCGCACCCCGGCGTCCAGGAACGCGCCGGCCAGCGCCCGGCCCATCGGGCCGAGACCGAGGACGGTGACGGAGGCGGAGGCGGGCTGGGGGGAAGAAGACATGACTGAACTCCCTTGCACATACGTGGAACACGGAGACGACCGACCAAGGAGAGGGACGCGGATGACCCGCCTCAAGGCCCAGGACACGAACGTCTGCGGCGTGACGGCCGCGATCGCCGTGATCGACGGCAAGTGGAAGACGTCGCTGCTGTGGCTGCTGGAGTCGGGACCGCACCGGCCCGGCGAACTGCGCCGCAGGCTCCCCGAGATCAGCGAGAAGGTGCTGACGCAGGCGCTGCGGGAGATGGAGACGGACGGTCTCGTGCACCGCGAGGTGCACGACGTGCTGCCGCCGAAGACCGTCTACTCGCTGACGGGGTTCGGGCGCGAACTGTCCGAACTGCTCGGCCCGTTGTCGGACTGGGGCCATCGCCGGCTGGACCGGATGAAGGAGGCGCGGGCCGCCTCCTGAGGCCCTGTCGTTCCCCTCTCCTCCCGGGCCGCCACCAGGTTCTCCCGGGCGCCGGGCCCCGACAAGTACCCACAAAAAAGTGGGTGTACGGGGCCTAGAGGGCGTCCCCGAGGTCCAGGAGCGTCGCCACCCGGGACGCCACCGCCTCCGCGTGGACCACGTCCTCGCGCGCGAAGGGCGCGCGGCAGGCGGCCCGCAGGAACGTCAGGACGCCGAGGGTGCGGCCCCGGGAGCGCAGGACCACGCACAGGGCGTGCGCCGCGTCCCCCGGCCACTGGTGGGCCTCCGCCCACACCTCGGCCGTCCGGCCCGCGCTCGCCCGCACCGTGCCCTCCCGGTCCCAGGCCTGGAGCGCCGGGTGCCGGGGCCCGTACCGCAGCGGGATGCCGCCGCCCACGACGGGCGAGGACGGGCCGGGGGCGGCGCCCGCCGGGGTGGCCAGGGTCCGCGTGAGGCGCCGCTCCCCCGCCGGACGGTCCACCAGGGCGTGGTCGGCGAACCCGGCCAGCGCGAAGTCGAGCAGGACCGTCACCGCCTCGGCCGGGTCCTCGCACTCCGCGGCCGCCGCGCCCGCCCGGTGCAGCTGGCTCCACCGGAACCGCAGCCGGTCGGCCTCGCGGGCCGCGAGCCGCTCCTCCGTGACGTCCTGGAACAGCCAGGCCACGCCCAGCGGCACCGGCTCCTCGGCCATCGGCGAGGACAGCAGCAGGAAGCCGCTGCGCCAGCACCGGCGCCGCTCCTCCGCGCCGGTCCGCAGCGTCACCCACACCTCGGCGGGCGCGGACGGCGTGCCCTCGGCCAGGACGTGCTGGAGGGCGGCCTCCAGCTCCTCCGCGCCGTGCACGACGACGTCGCCGAGGGGCCGCCCGAGCAGGGCCGTGCGGCCGGTGCCGAAGGCGCGGGCCGCGTGGGCGTTGACCATGGCGGGGCGCAGGTCGGCGTCGACGAGGACGACGCCCCAGGAGGCGTCGTCGAAGAGGGCCTCGCTGAGGGCGACGGACCGCTCCAGGTCGAGCTGGACGTGGACCTCGCTGAACGCGCAGTAGACGCCCGCCGGGCTGCCGTCCGCGCCGCGCACGCCGGCGGCCTGGCTCCGTACGAGGACGCGCCCGCCGTCCTTGCGCAGCAGCACGAACTCGTGGACCTGGCGGCCGGGGCCCTTCATGGCCCGCATCAGCCGGCCCAGGGTCTCCTCGGCGTCCGCGCTCCGCGCCGCCCACCCCTCGAACCCGCGCCGCCCGACCGCCTCGGCGGCGGACCAGCCGAGGATCCGCTCGGCCTCCCGGTTCCAGTGCGTGATCGTCCCGTCGGCGTCGAACGCGCAGAGCGCCGCGTCCATCCCGTCGAGCAGCGCGGCCAGCAGATCGGCCCCCGCCCCCGGGACGGACACGGCACCGCTCGCGGCCTCTGTGAATGCGCTCATCCAGGCACCCCCCATGCTGGGACCATTCAACTGGAACGTGACCCAGCGCACACCACCTTCGCCCGAATCATTCGTTTCGAATCACCTGAATAAATCGCTTGAGCGAGGGACGGACCGTTCGTAGGGTGTGGGTACACGCGAAAGGAGGTGATCCGAAAAAATGGTTTCTTTTCGGACTCGTGAGGTGACTGCGGGCTAAGGCCTGCCAGTCGCACTCTGTGCACCTCGGCAGGCCTTCTGCCGAACACCAACGCAGTCACCCGACCCGTGAGTCGCCGGCAAGTCCGGCCGGCCGGTTTCCGTCCGAACCTAGGCGGACGGAGCCGAGACTCACGGGTCGTCTGCGTTTCCGGGGACCGGTCAGGGCGCCAGGCGTTCCACCCGCCACGTGCCGTCGGTCTCGTGGACGTAGCGCAGGCGGTCGTGGAGGCGGTTCTCGTGGCCCTGCCAGAATTCGACCGTCTCGGGGATCACGCGGATGCCGCCCCAGGTCGGGGGGACCGGGACCTGTTCGTGGTCGGGGTAGCGGGCGGCCAGTTCCTCGTAGCGGGCCAGGAGGTCCGCGCGGGACGGGATCACCGCGGACTGGGGGCTGGCCCAGGCGCCGAGCTGGGAGCCGTGGGGGCGGGTGCGGAAGTAGGCGACGGTCTCGTCGCGGCCGACGCGGGTCGCGCGGCCGGTGACGATGACCTGGCGGGCCAGGGGGTGCCAGGGGAAGAGCAGGGAGGCGTACGGGTTGGCCGCCAGCTCCCTGCCCTTGCGGGACTCGTAGTTGGTGAAGAAGACGAAGCCGGCCTCGTCGTAGTGCTTGAGGAGGACCGTGCGGGACGACGGGCGGCCTTCGGGGGTCGCCGTCGAGACGATCATCGCGTTCGGTTCGTGGATCGCCGGGTTCGCGGCGGTCTCCTTGAACCAGCGGGCGAACTGCCCGATCGGTTCGGGGGCGAGGTCGGCCGCGGACAGTTCCGTGGTGCGGTACTGCTCGCGCATGTCGGCGGGATCCAGGGCGTCGGTCACGGGATCGGTCACAGGGCCATCCTGCCGCAGCGGCCCAGTCTGCCCGGCACCACGGGGCGTTAATCCTCTCTCGCCGGATCGGCGCAGTGTGCCGGATGTCACGCTTCCCCGCATCATCGGAACCGTACAGACTCTTCCGCTGGATGACTGTTGATTCCCCACGATCGCCCCACACGGTTGATCGATCATCGATAGAGGAGCTGCCTGATGTCCGACTTCGTACCCGGGCTCGAGGGAGTCGTCGCGTTCGAGACGGAGATCGCCGAACCCGACAAGGAGGGCGGTGCCCTCCGCTACCGCGGGGTCGACATCGAGGACCTCGTGGGCCACGTCTCCTTCGGCAACGTCTGGGGGCTGCTCGTCGACGGGGCCTTCAACCCCGGCCTCCCGGCCGCCGAGCCCTTCCCGATCCCCGTGCACTCCGGTGACATCCGCGTCGACGTGCAGTCCGCGCTCGCGATGCTCGCGCCCGTGTGGGGCCTCAAACCGCTCCTGGACATCTCCGCCGAGCAGGCCCGCGACGACCTCGCCCGCGCGGCCGTCATGGCCCTCTCGTACGTCGCGCAGTCGGCGCGCGGCCAGGGCCTGCCGATGGTCCCGCAGAGCGAGATCGACAAGGCGGAGTCCATCGTCGAGCGCTTCATGATCCGCTGGCGCGGAGAGCCCGACCCGAAGCACGTCAAGGCCGTCGACGCCTACTGGACCTCGGCCGCCGAGCACGGCATGAACGCGTCCACGTTCACCGCGCGGGTCATCGCCTCCACCGGTGCCGACGTGGCCGCCTCCCTGTCCGGTGCCGTCGGCGCCATGTCCGGGCCGCTGCACGGCGGCGCGCCCTCCCGCGTCCTCGGCATGATCGAGGAGATCGAGCGGACCGGCGACGCCACCGCGTACGTGAAGCAGGCCCTCGACAAGGGCGAGCGCCTCATGGGCTTCGGCCACCGCGTCTACCGCGCCGAGGACCCCCGCGCGCGCGTGCTCCGCCGTACGGCCAAGGAGCTGGCGGCGCCGCGCTTCGAGGTCGCCGAGGCCCTGGAGAAGGCCGCCCTGGAGGAGCTGCACAACCGCCGCCCCGACCGGGTGCTCGCGACGAACGTGGAGTTCTGGGCGGCGATCGTCCTCGACTTCGCCGAGGTCCCGGCGCACATGTTCACGTCGATGTTCACGTGCGCGCGTACGGCCGGCTGGTCGGCGCACATCCTGGAGCAGAAGCGCACCGGCCGTCTGGTGCGCCCCTCGGCCCGCTACACGGGCCCCGGCCAGCGGGACCCGCGCGAGGTCGAGGGGTACGCGGACATCGCCGGCTAGGCCTGTCGGCACAACCTTTCACCACCTCGCCGTGTCGAACGGGTGCACGGGGAAGCGCAGGGGCGCTTCCGGGGGGCGAGGAGGTTCACGTGGCACGGGTGCGTACGGCCGTGGTGGCGGCGGCGTTGGTCGCCGCCCTGGCGCCGGTGACGTTCGGGGGGCCGACGGCGTTCGCCGCGTCCCCGGCGGCGGTGGCCGCCGGGACGGCCGCCGAGGTCGGCACGGTCGTCCAGGAGGGCGGCCGGCTGACCGTTCCGGCGGGCGAGGAGGGGCCGGTGACGCTGCGGTTCACCGCCACACTGCCGGCGGGCGTCACGGGGCCGGTGACCGGCGTGCTCCGCCTGCCCTTCACGCTGGTCGCGAGCGCGGGCGGTTCGCCGGTGAGCGAGGACGTGATCCGCTCCACCTGCGCGGTCAACGGCGTGGCGTACGGCGCGTGTGCGTGGCACATGCCCTACGTGCGTGCCGGAGAGGACAAGGATCCGCCGTCCCTCGACCTGCCGACCGTGACCGCGGCGGGCACCCTCGCCTACGCCGTCACCCTGGACGCGGACCGGACCGCGTTGGTCCTGGGCCGTCCGGACACCCGGGTCGAACTGAAGGACGGTACGGGCGCGGTGGTGGCCGAGGGGACGGTGCGCCTCGACTTCGTCCCCGGGACGCCCCCCGCGAGCCAGCGCGGCGCCCTGCACGCGCGGGACAGAAACGGCGTGCTGTGGCGGTACGAGGGCACCGGTGACGTCTCCCGGCCGTTCGCGACGCGCAAGCGCGTCGGCGGCGGCTGGAACGCCTACACCGCCGTCGTCCCGGTGGACAGCCCCACCGCCGCGGGGAACGGCAACCTCGTGGCCCGTGACCGGGACGGGGTGCTCTGGTCCTACGCGGGCACCGGCAAGCCCGACGCCCCGTTCGCACCACGGGAGCGGATCGGCGGCGGATGGAACGTCTACACCTCCCTCGTCGGCGACAGCGACGGCGGTCTGGTCGCCCGCGACAGGGACGGCGTGCTGTGGGTCTACGAGCGGAACTACGGCGACACGGTCTCGCTCGCACCGCGGAAGCGGGTCGGCGGCGGCTGGAACACCTACACGGCGCTGACCATGCAGGGCGGCTATCAGGGGATCCTGGGCCGCGACAGGGACGGCGTGCTGTGGAAGTACGACCGCCCCGGTTGCGCCCCCTGCGCGCCCTTCACACCGAGGCAGCGCGTCGGCGGCGGCTGGAACGCCTACACCGCCCTCGCAGGTACGGCGGAGCTCGGGCGTGACAGTCATTCCGACCTGGTCGCCCGCGACCGCGACGGCAAGCTCTGGCTCTACCAGGGCGTACCCGTGCACAGGCCCGACACGGGCTGGTACTCCGTCGTCCCCGGCTCCACCCGCAGCCTCGTGGGCGGCGGGTGGAACACCTACGACCTGCTCTTCTGAGCCGGCGGGTCCGTCAGACCAGCTGGGCCGGCTGCTCCTGCGAGAGCAGCAGGTCCGCGTGGTGGCGGGCCGTGGTCAGCGGGTGGGCGCGGAGCTTGCCCTTCAGTTCGTTGCGTCCGTACTCGGCGAACAGCGGGTTCGCCGGGTCGGTCGTGACGCCGGGCGCGCGGTCCGCGAAGGGGAACTGGAGCGGCGCGATCCGGGCGTCGAGGCGCGGGTTGTAGAAGAACGGCACGGAGAATCGTTCCGTCGCCCCGGGCGGCGAGACCACCCGGTGGTTCGTGGCGATCAGGTAGCCGTTCGTGGCGACCTCCAGGAGCTCGCCCAGGTTGACGACGAAGGCGCCCGGCAGCGGCGGCACGTCGTGGAACTTCCCGTCCTCGCGCTGCACCTGGAGGCCGCCGACGTGGTCCTGGAGCAGCAGGGTGAGGAAGCCGTAGTCCTTGTGCGCGCCGACGCCCTGGTCGTCGCCCTCGCCGCTGCTGCCCGGGTAGCGCACCAGCTTGAGGTGCGGGTGGGCGCGCGGGCCGAAGATGTCGTCGTAGAAGTCCTCGGGCGCTCCGATGGAGGCGAGCAGCTCGTGGAGGAGCCGCTCGGCGACGCCGCTGAGGCGGTCGATCCAGTGCAGGGCGGCCGTGCGGAGCTCGGGGAGGGCGGCGGGCCACTGGTTGGGGCCTTCGAGCCACCAGTAGGGGGCCTCCCAGGGGCCGGGCTCGCGGGCGGGGCGCTCGGCGCCGATGTCGAGCTGGTCGCGCCAGTCGCGGGCGCCGCCGGTGCGCTCGTCGCCGATGCGCGTGTAGCCGCGGAAGTGCGGCGAGTTGATGTTGTCGAGGGCGAGCCGGTCGGCCTCGGGCAGGGCGAAGAAGGCGTGCATGGCCGAGGTGAGGGCCCGGGTCTCGGCCTCGGTGATGCCGTGCCCGATGAGCTGGAAGAAGCCCACGTCGTGGGCGGCCGAGTGGAGCTGGGCGTGGAGCAGCTTCCGGGCCTGCGGGTCCCGGCCGGCGGCCGAGAGGTCCACGATGGGGAGCTGCGAGGAGTACGAGCTGTTCGTCATGTATGCATCCGCGGGGTATACGGGTGCCCGGGGCGGCCGCCGAGGGTGGGGCGGGGGCCACGGGTGCCGGTCGGCTGGGGCTCGGTACGAGGGACCGCGGGGGTGTGGAGTGGTACCCCGGAAGGTCAGGCGGAGCGGCGACAGCCCATGCTCGTGACGCGGACGTAGTCCACGTGGCGACGGCGTACGAGCAGAGGCATGTGGTCAGCGTACTGCGGTGACGGGCGGGCCACTGTGGTCCCCGTCACGTCCTGCGCCGGGATGGCTCAAAGTCTGTTCAAAACGGCGGGCTTGCGCGAAGATCGCCGCCACTGCCTGGCGCATGCACGCCAAGCTTCCCGTCGTCGCATCCCATCGCAGGAGGATGTCCATGACCCGCCGCACCTCCCGGGGCCCGGCCGTCGCGGCCGCCGTCGCCGTGGCCGCCGCCACCGCGGCGCTGCTCCCGTCCGCGGGGGCCACCGCCGCCACCGCCGCGCCGCAGGCCCGCGTCTTCATGGTGAACCCGGTCCAGTCCTCGGGCGACCAGTCCCTCGCCGACCACAAGGACGCGGCGAGCGACGTCCCCGCCTCCGCGTACGCCACCGTCGCGCTGCGCAACCTCGACGCGAGCGGCGCCCTGTCGGGGAAGTGGGCCGCCGTCCGCTCGGAGACCGGCAACCCCGCGAAGGCCGCCGACGCCGCCTCGTACGACCGCTCCGACGACGAGTTCGAGCAGGTCATGGCGTACTTCTGGGTCAACGAGGCGCAGGAGTACCTCCAGGGCCTCGGCTTCGGCTCCGAGCTGCGCGGGGCGAACGACCGGGTGCAGCCGGTCCGCCTCAACCAGTGGGGCGCCGACAACTCCTTCTTCACCGACAAGAAGGCCGAGATCCGCTTCGGCAAGGGCGGCGTGGACGACGCCGAGGACGCCGAGGTGATCGTCCACGAGTACGGCCACGCCGTGCACAACGCCCAGGTGCCCGGTTTCGGCACCTCCCCGGAGGCCGGCGCGATCGGCGAGGCCTTCGGCGACTACCTGGCCGTGGAGGTCGGCGCGAACGCGGTCACGAAGTACGGCTGGCCGATGAAGGCCGACCTGGCCTGCGTCGCCGACTGGGACTCCACCGGCTACAGCGCGGCCCCGCACTGCCTGCGCCGCGTCGACGGCACCAAGACCTACGCGGACCGCGTGGGCGAGGTCCACGCGGACGGCGAGATCTGGTCCCGGGCGCTCTTCGACATCCGGAACAAGCTCGGCGCCCGCACGGCCGACCGGATCATCGTGAACGCGCAGTTCGGCTTCGCCGCCGACACCAGCTTCGAGGACGCGGCCCTGACGACGGTCGCGACGGCGCAGAAGATGTACGGGACGCAGGCCGCGACGGCCGTGCGCGACGCCTTCCGGGCGCGGGAGATCCCGGGCGTCTGACGGGTGCCCCCGGTCGGGGGACGTACGGCACAGTGGGGGGCGTGCTGATCACCGTCGCGGACGTCGAAGCCGCCGCCGAAAGCCTCTCCGGACACGTCGTACGGACCCCGACCCTGCCGAGCCCCGGGCTGACCGCGCTGCTCGGCGCGGACGTCACCGTGAAGCTGGAACTCCTCCAGCGCACCGGCTCGTTCAAGGCGCGGGGCGCCACCGTCAAGCTGCTCTCGCTCTCCCCCGCCGAACGGGACGCCGGGGTCGTCGCAGTCAGCGGCGGCAACCACGGCATCGCGCTCGCGGTCATGGCCGGGGTCCTCGGCGTCCGGGCGACCGTCGTCATGCCCCGGACCGCCCCGGCCCGCGCCGTGGACACGGCCGGGGCCGCCGGGGCGAAGGTCCTCCTCACCGACACCGCGCCCGAGGCGTTCGCCCTCATGGAGGAGCTGCGCGCCGGGGGCCTCACCCCCGTCCACCCCTTCGACGACCCGCTGGTCGTCGCCGCGCAGGGCACCGTCGGCCTGGAGTTCGCCGAGGACGCGGGCGAACTGACCGACGTCCTCGTCAGCATCGGCGGCGGAGGTCTGATCGCCGGCGTCGCCACCGCCCTGCGCGCCCGCCGCCCGGGGATACGGATCTGGGGCGTCGAGACCGAGGGCGCCCAGGCCATGACGGCGGCCCTCGCCACGGGCAGCCCGGTGCCGGTCGAGCTCTCCTCGGTGGTGTCCACGCTGGCCGCCCCCAGCGTCTCGGCGCTCACGTACGCGCACGCCGAGGCCCTGGTCGAGGACGTGCTCACGGTGACCGACGCGGAGGCCGTGCGCGGCACCCTCGACCTGGCCGAACACGCCAAGGTCTGGGCGGAGCCCGCCGCCGGCTGTCTCCTCCCCGCCGCCCGCCGCGTCCTGGAACAGGTCGGTCCCGACGCCCGTCTCGGCCTGGTCGTCTGCGGCGGCAACGCCACGACGGCCGACGTGGCCGCCTGGTCGGAACGCTTCGGGGCCCGCTGACCGGCCGGTCAACGGCCCGAGAGCGCCTCGCTCACCAGCCGCGCCCACTGGGACACCACGCGTTCCCGGCGGGCGCGGTCGTCCGTGAGGAGGGTGGCGAGGCCCAGGCCGCGGGCCATGTCCAGGAGGCCCTGGACGGTCTCGCGGACGCCGGGCCGGGTCTCGTCGGCGCCCAGGACCTCGACGGCGATGCGGTGGGACTCGCGCCCGACGCGGGCCTCCAGCTCGGTGACCCGCTCGCGGAGCTGTTCCTCGCCGGAGGCGGCGACCCACAGGTGGAGGGCGGCCCGGAAGAGGGGCCCGGTGTAGAGGCCGACGAGGGCGGCGACGGCCTGTTCGCGGTCGTCCGTGGGGACCGCCCGCAGGGCCTGTGAGCGTTCCTCCGCGACGTACTCGACGGCGGCCGTGAAGAGGTCCTCGCGGGTCGGGAAGTGGTGCTGGGCGGCGCCCCGGGAGACGCCGGCCCGCTCGGCGACGACGGCGACCGTGGAGCCCGCCCAGCCGTGCTCGGCCAGGCAGGACACGGCGGCCTCCAGGAGCCGCTGCCGGGTGGCGCGGCTCCTGTCCTGCTTGGGGTTGCGGTCGCTCCGGTCCGGTCTGGGTGCGGTCAGAGCCGCCATGCGGGGTCCCGTCGTTCGAGGAAGGCCGTCATCCCCTCGCGCGCCTCGGCGGAGGCGAAGAGCGTGGCCGATCTCTGCACCAGGTCCTCCGCGTCGCGTTCGAAGGTCTCCAGGACTCTAGCGGTGACCAGTCGTTTCGCCTCCCGCAGGCCCTGCGGGGAGCCGGCGCGCAGCGCGTCGAGGATGCCGGGGAGCTCCTGGTCGCCGGCGGTCACGAGGCCCATGCCGATCGCCTCGGGGACGCCGAACCGCTCGCCCGTCAGGTAGTGCCGGGCGGCCGCGCGCGGGTCCAGGCGCGGCAGGAGGGTGAGGGAGATGACGGCGGGCGCGACCCCGATCCGTACCTCGGTGAGGGCGAAGTCGGCCCCCTCCCCCGCGAGGACGATGTCGGCCGCGCCGAGCAGGCCGAGGCCGCCGGCGCGGGTGTGGCTGCCGGGGGTGACGTGGGCGACGACCGGTTTCGGCAGCTCGACGACCTGCCGGAGCAGGTCGACGAAGGCGTACGGGCTGGGCGGGGCCTTCAGGTCGGCGCCCGCGCTGAACGTGGAGCCGGTGTGGGTGAGGACGACGGCCCGGACCGCCGGGTCCTTGCCGCAGGCGGTGAGCGCGTCGGCGAGCTCGGTGACGAGCGGGGCGGAGAGGGCGTTGCGGGTGGCCGTGGAGTTCAGGGCGAGGGTGGTGACGCCCCGCTCCTCGGTGACGTCGATCAGGGGCTGGGTCATGCGCGCTCCCTCAGTTGCCTTCGGAGGATCTTCCCGGACGCTGCCCGGGGGACGGTGTCGACGAACTCCACGGCGCGGACCTTCTTGTACGGGGAGACCCTTGCGGCGACGTATGCGACGACCTCGTCGGCGGTGAGGCCGGGCGCGGTGGACTGGCGGACGACGAAGGCCTTGGGGATCTCGGTGCCGTCCGGGTCGGTGACGCCGATGACGGCGGCGTCGGCGACGCCCTCGTGGGTGAGGAGCAGCGCTTCGAGTTCGGCGGGGGCCACCTGGAAGCCCTTGTACTTGATGAGTTCCTTCACGCGGTCGACGACGAAGAGCCAGCCGTCGGCGTCGACGCGGCCGATGTCGCCGGTGTGCACCCAGCCGTCGGCGTCGATCATGGCGGCGGTGGCGTCGGGGCGGCCCAGGTAGCCCTTCATGACCTGGGGGCCGCGGATGGCGATCTCGCCCTCCTCGCCGGGTGCGGCGTCCTTCGCGGGGTCGTCGAGGGACAGGATCCGCATCTCGGTGGAGGGCAGCAGCCGGCCGACGGTGCCGGGCGGGGGCGCGGCGGCGTCGAGCGGGGTGACGTGGGTGCCCGGGGACAGCTCGGTCATGCCGTACGCCTGCCGGACGGGCGGCAGGCCGAGGCGGGTGGAGCAGGCCTCGGCGAGGGCGGCGTCGAGGGGGGCGGCGGCGCTGACGATGTACTCCAGCGAGGACAGGTCGTGGTCGGCGACCGCCGGGTGCTTGGCGAGCGCGAGGACGATCGGCGGGGCGACGTACAGGCCGTTGATGCGGTGCTTCTGGATGGCGCCGAGGAAGCCGTCGAGCTCGAAGCGGGGCAGGACGACGACGGTGGCGCCCCGGCGGAGGGGCGCGTTCATGAGGGCGGTGAGCCCGTAGATGTGGAAGAAGGGCAGGACGGCGAGGATGCGGTCGCCGGGGCCCATCGGGATCAGGGGCTCCAGTTGCGCCAGGTTGGTGGCGATGGAGGTGTGGGTGAGCATGACGCCCTTGGGGACGCCGGTGGTGCCGGAGGAGTACGGGAGGACGGCGACGTCCTCGTCGGGGTCGACGGCGATCTCGGGGACGGGCGCGGTGGAGGCGAGGAAATCCTGGAGCGAGCGGACGCCCTCGCCCTCCGGTGCCCGGTCGCAGACGAGGATCTCCTCGATGCCGCCGGCGAGTTCGGCGGCGGCGCGGGCGGAGGCGAGCAGCGGGGAGACGGTCACGATCCACCGCGCGGAGGAGTCGCGGAGCTGCTTGGCGAACTCCTCCGGCGTGGCCAGCGGGTGCACGGTCGTGACGGACGCGCCGGCGCGGGTGGCGGCGTAGAACGCGACCGGGAACAGGACGGTGTTGGGGCTGTGCAGGGCGAGGACGTCCCCCTTGCGCACCCCGGCCTCCGCGAGCCCGGCGGCCACCCGCCGGTGGAAGGCGTCGACCTGTCGGTACGTGAGCGTCAGTTCCCCGGCCCCGTCGACGAGGGCCGGGGCGTCCCCGTACGCGGCGGCGTCGCCGAGGACGGCGTCGTGGATGGGCAGGGAGAGGGTGGGAACGGCCTCGTACTCGCTGTGGAACACCATGCGTTGCCCCCTGGGGAGGTGGGTAGGTGATCGCCAGGACCGCCGTCGCGGACGGGACTTGGGGAGACCCTGCCAGTACCCCGAAAAACAATCAAGCGTGCTTGCATGGTTTATGGCCGGTGGGTCAGCGTTCGCAGGCCACGCCGTCGCCGTCGCGGTCGAGGTGGCTGTCGTAGCCGGGCTCTCCCCGGTGGATGGGGGCGGCGCCGGCGGCGCGGACCTCGGAGCAGTTGGCGTAGTGGACGTCGGAGGGGGCCTCCTCCGTGGTCCGTACGGGCTCCGGCTCCTCGGTGGTGGGGGCCGGCGCCGGGGTGCGGGTGCGGGCGGGCTTCGGCGCGGAGGTGCGGGGCGGGGCGGTGGTCGGCTCCGCGGTGGTCGGCTCCGGGGTGGGCGCGACGGTGGTGGGCGTCGCCGACGGGGTGGGCGCCTCGGTGGTCGGGGCGGGGCTCTGCGTGGTGGGCGTCGGGGTCGCGGGGGCCGTCACCGTCGCGGCGGGCCTCGGAGCGTCCGTGCCGTTCCGCTTCGGGTCGTCGACGGCGAGGGCGATGACGAACCACAGGGCCGACAGGACCGTGGCCACGGTCTTGGTCCGGCCGTTCCAGCGGCTCAGCCAGGTCAGGGCTATGCCGGCCGGCGGGAAGACCACCAGCAGGGTGACGACCAGGGCGGGATGCTGCCACCAGCGGCGGGGCGGCGTCCACGGCGGCGGGGGCTGGTACGGGTGGGTGTTCTGGTACACGCGCGTCTCTCCCGTGGCTCATGGCGCTCGGACGTGAGCGAAATGCAGGGATCGTACACGCGTCCTTCACAACCGGAGGGGGAATCAGACGAGTTGGTGCGTCAGGCGCCGGTCCAGGGCCCGCTGGCCGGTGGCGAGCCAGCGGACCGGCCAGTGGAGGAGCACCGCCAGGCAGAGCAGCCAGCCGAGGCCGTGCACCGCCCAGACGCCGGCCATCGTCGGGCCGCCCCACGCCTGGTGGTAGTCGGTGTCCAGGTACCAGATCGGGTAGCCGAAGTTCCGGACCGAGTTGAACAGGGCGTAGCCGATCAGGACGAAGGCCGCCGCGTCCAGCGGCAGCCCGAGCACGGCCCTGCCCAGCACCCGGCCACCGGTCCAGCCGGCGCCGCCGGTGAGCCGGGCCCGCAGGCGGGCGGCCCGGCCCGGCTGTCCGGTCAGGGTCAGCGCGACCGCCGCGAGGCCGACCGGCAGCGCCAGGAACGCGCGTGCGGCGGTGTGGAGGGTCCTGCGGATCAGGGGCATCGAGGGGGACATCGACGGGCTCCTCGGGTCGTTCGGCGGATGCCCGTACCCTCGCGGCCCCTCGGCGGCCCCGTCGTCACGCCCCGGAGCCAACCCCCGGGTCGTACCCCGGTACCACCCGGGACGGCCGGGGAGACCTCAGTACGACTTGGGCAGCCCCAGCGTCTGGTGGGAGACGTAGTTCAGGATCATCTCCCGGCTGACCGGGGCGATCCGCGCCACGCGGGCGGCCGTGATCAGGCGGGCCAGGCCGAACTCCTTGGTGAGGCCGTTGCCGCCGAGGGTGTGGACGGACGTGTCCACGGCCTTCACGCAGGCCTCGGCCGCCGCGTACTTCGCCATGTTCGCGGCCTCCCCCGCCCCCATGTCGTCGCCCGCGTCGTACAGCCGCGCCGCCTTCTGCATCATCAGCCGGGCCAGTTCCAGCTCGATGTGCGCCTGGGCGAGCGGGTGGGCGACGGCCTGGTGGGCGCCGATCGGGGCCTTCCAGACCTGGCGCTCCTTCGCGTACCTCACCGCCTGCGCGAGGGCGTACCGGCCCATGCCGATCGCGAACGCCGCCGTCATGATCCGCTCGGGGTTGAGGCCCGCGAAGAGCTGGAGAAGGCCCGCGTCCTCGTCTCCGACGAGCGCCTCGAAGGGGAGGTGGACGTCGTCCAGGGTCAGCTCGAACTGCTTCTCGTCCGCGTCGAGTTCCATCTCGATGTGGCGGCGCCCGAAGCCGGGCGCGTCGCGCGGGACGACGAACAGGCAGGGCTTCAGGTTCCCCGTGCGGGCGTCGGAGGTGCGGCCCACGATCAGGGTGGCGTCGGCGATGTCGACGCCCGAGACGAAGACCTTGCGGCCGTTCAGGACCCAGCCCTCCTCCGTGCGGGTCGCCGTCGTCGTGATGCGGTGCGAGTTGGAGCCCGCGTCGGGCTCGGTGATGCCGAAGGCCATCGTCCTCGACCCGTCCGCGAGGCCGGGCAGCCAGGTCCGCTTCTGCTCGTCGGTGCCGAAGCGGGAGATGACCGTGCCGCAGATCGCGGGCGACACGACCATCATCAGCATCGGGGCCCCGGCGGCGCCCGCCTCCTCCAGGACGATGGACAGCTCGGCCATGCCGCCGCCCCCGCCGCCGTACTCCTCGGGCAGGTTCACGCCCAGGTAGCCGAGCTTGCCCGCCTCGGCCCAGAGCTCGGCGCGGTCGAAGCCGGGGCCGTGGCGGTGGCCCAGGGCGGAGACGGCGGCCCGGAGCGCGGTGTGTTCCTGCGGCTCGATGTCGGTGCTCATACGGGGTCTTCCTCCTGTGCATCGGTCTGTACGACGGCGAGCAGGGCACCGACCTCGACCTGGCGGCCGGGGACGGCGTGGAGCGCGGTGAGCGTGCCGGAGGCGGGGGCGGAGACGCGGTGCTCCATCTTCATGGCCTCCAGCCAGAGCAGGGGCTGCCCGGCGGCGACCCGGTCGCCGACGGCGAGGCCGTCCGCGACCCGGACGACGGTGCCGGGCATGGGGGCGAGCAGGGAGCCGGGTTCCCGCAGGTCGGCCGGGTCGGTGAAGCGGGGGCGGGCGGTGAGGCGGTGGCGGCCGGCGTGGACGGTGTCCCCGTAGGCCGTGACCTCGAAGGTCCTCGCCACGCCCGCCACTTCGAGCCGTACGGAGTCCGGGGCCGCCGACAGCACCCGTACGCCCTCCGGGGACACCACCTCGTAGCCGCCGGTCCGGGTCGGCCGGTAGCGGACCTCGTGGTCGCCGTACGTCCTCGTCTCCTCCTGCGAGCGGACGTTGCGCCAGCCGCCGCCGAAGCGGCCCTCGCGGGAGGCCGCCGAGGCCAGGGCGGCGGCCACGGCCGCGTGCTCCTCGCCCGGCGGAGGCGCGGTCAGGGCGTCGAGGTTCCGCTCGTAGAAGCCGGTGTCGAGGGCGGCGGGATCGGCGTACTCCGGGTGGCGGAGGGAGGCGACGAGCAGGTCCCGGTTGGTGACGGGACCGTGGATCCGGGCCCGTTCCAGGGCGTGGGCGAGCTTCCGGAGCGCCTGCTCCCGGGTCGGGGCGTGGACGATCACCTTGGCGAGCATCGGGTCGTAGTGGACGCCGATCGTGTCCCCGGAGACGTAGCCGGTGTCGACGCGCACGCCGCCGGAAGCGGGTCCGGTGCCGTCGCGCGCGCCGCCGGGGACCTCGGTGCGGGGCACGGCCCCGGGGACCTCGAAGCGGTGCAGGACGCCGGTCTGCGGGGCCCAGCCGCGCGCCGGGTCCTCGGCGTAGAGCCGGGCCTCGACGGCGTGGCCGCGCGGGGACGGCGGCTCGGCGGGCAGGGCGCGGCCCTCGGCGACGGCGAGCTGGAGGGCGACGAGGTCGACGCCGTACACCTCCTCGGTGACCGGGTGCTCGACCTGGAGGCGGGTGTTCATCTCCAGGAAGTGCGCCTTGGGGGTCCCCCCTGCTCGGGCGGAGCCGAGAGCTCGGGGGCCGTCGGCGACCAGGAACTCGACGGTGCCCGCGCCGACGTAGCCGACGGCCTTGGCGGCCCGGACGGCCGTGTCGAGGAGGGAGGCCTCCAGGGCGGCGGGCAGGCCGGGCGCCGGGGCCTCCTCGACGACCTTCTGGTGGCGGCGCTGGAGGGAGCAGTCGCGGGTGCCGAGCGCCCAGACCGTGCCGTGGGCGTCGCAGAGGAGTTGCACCTCGACGTGCCGGCCGTTCTCCACGTACGGCTCGACGAACACCTCGCCGTCCCCGAAGGCGCTCGCCGCCTCCGCCGACGCCGCCCGCAACTCTCCTTCCAGCGCGGCCAGTTCGCGTACGATCCGCATCCCCCGGCCGCCGCCGCCCGCCGCCGCCTTCACCAGGACGGGCAGGTCGGCCTCCGTCACCTCGCCCAGGGGCGCGATCCCCAGGAGCTCCTTCGCGCGGGTCTTCGACGCCATCGCCTCGATCGCCTCGGGCGGCGGCCCGATCCACACCAGGCCCGCGTCGGTGACCGCCCGCGCGAAGTCGGCGTTCTCGGAGAGGAAGCCGTAGCCGGGGTGGACGGCGTCGGCGCCCGCCGCGAGCGCCGCCGCGACGACGAGGTCGCCGCGCAGGTACGTCTCCGAGGGCGCGGCCCCCGGCAGTCGTACCGCCGCGTCGGCCTCCCGGACGTGCAGGGCGTCGGCGTCCGCGTCGGAGTACACGGCGACGGTGGAGATGCCCAGGTCACGACAGGTGCGGAAGACCCGGCAGGCGATCTCGCCCCGGTTCGCCACAAGGACGGTACTGATCACCTGATGCCTCACATTCGGAAGACGCCGAAGCCGCCGCGCGCGCCCTCGACCGGTGCCGTGTGGATCGCGGAGAGGCACAGCCCGAGGACCGTGCGGGTGTCGCGGGGGTCGATGACCCCGTCGTCGTAGAGCCGCCCGGAGAGGAACATCGGCAGCGACTCGGACTCGATCTGCGCCTCGACGAGGGCGCGCAGCCCGGCGTCGGCCTCGTCGTCGTACGGCTGTCCCTTCGCGGCGGCGGAGGCCCGCGCCACGATCGACAGGACGCCGGCGAGCTGCTGCGGGCCCATGACGGCGGACTTCGCGCTCGGCCAGGCGAAGAGGAAGCGCGGGTCGTAGGCCCGGCCGCACATGCCGTAGTGCCCGGCGCCGTACGAGGCCCCCATGAGGACGGAGAGGTGCGGGACCTTCGAGTTCGACACCGCGTTGATCATCATGGCGCCGTGCTTGATGATGCCGCCCTGCTCGTACTCCTTGCCGACCATGTAGCCGGTGGTGTTGTGGAGGAAGACGAGCGGGATGTCGCGCTGGTTGGCGAGCTGGATGAACTGCGCGGCCTTCTGCGACTCGGCGGAGAAGAGGACGCCCTGCGCGTTGGCGAGGATGCCCACCGGGTAGCCGTGCAGCCGTGCCCAGCCGGTGGCCAGCGAGGCCCCGTACAGCGGCTTGAACTCGTCGAAGTCCGAGCCGTCGACGATCCGGGCGATCACCTCGCGCGGGTCGAACGGCGTCTTGAGGTCGCCGGGGACGATCCCGAGGAGCTCCTCCGGGTCGTACTTCGGGGGTTCGGCCGGCCCGGGGTCCTCGTGGGCCTTGCGGTGGTTGAGGCGGGCGACGATCCGGCGGGCCTGGCGGATCGCGTCGGCCTCGTCGACGGCGTAGTGGTCGGCGAGACCGCTCGTGCGCGCGTGCATCTCGGCCCCGCCGAGCGACTCGTCGTCGCTCTCCTCGCCCGTCGCCATCTTCACCAGCGGCGGCCCGCCGAGGAACACCTTCGACCGCTCCCTGATCATCACGGCGTGGTCGGACATGCCGGGGACGTACGCGCCGCCCGCCGTCGAGTTCCCGAAGACGACGGCGACGGTCGGGATGCCGGCGGCGGAGAGGCGGGTGAGGTCGCGGAAGAGCGCCCCTCCCGGGATGAAGATCTCCTTCTGGGAGGGCAGGTCGGCGCCGCCGGACTCGACGAGCGAGACGACGGGCAGCCGGTTGGCGTACGCGATCTCGTTGGCCCGCAGCGCCTTCTTCAGCGTCCACGGGTTGGAGGCGCCGCCGCGCACAGTCGGGTCGTTGGCGGTGATCAGGCACTCCACGCCCTCGACGACCCCGATGCCGGTGACGAGCGAGGCGCCGACGGTGTGGTCGCTGCCCCAGGCGGCGAGCGGCGACAGCTCCAGGAAGGGGCTGTCGGGGTCGACGAGCAGCTCGATCCGCTCACGGGCGAGGAGCTTGCCGCGCTTCCTGTGGCGGGCGGTGTACTTCTCGCCGCCCCCGGCGAGGGCCTTGGCGTGCTCGGCGTCGAGGGCGGCGAGCTTGTCGAGCATGGCGGCGCGGTGGGCCGCGTACTCCGGTCCGCCGGTGTCGAGGGCGGAGGCGAGGACGGTCACAGCAGTTCCTCCGGAACGTCGAGGTGGCGGGAGCGGAGCCACTCGCCGAGGGCCTTGGCCTGGGGGTCGAAGCGGGCCTGCGAGGCGACGCCCTCGCCGAGGATCCCGGCGACGGTGAAGTTGAGGGCGCGGAGGTGGGGGAGGAGGTGCCGGGTGACGGCCAGGCCGGCGGTCTCCGGGAGGAGTCGCCTGAACCTCTCCACGGTGAGGGCGTGGGCGATCCAGCGCCACTCCTCGTCCGTCCGCACCCACACCCCGACGTTGGCGTCGCCGCCCTTGTCGCCGCTGCGGGCCCCGGCGATCCGGCCGAGGGGCGCCCTCCGGACGGGCCCCTCGGGGAGGGGCGGCGGAAGGTCCGGGTCGGGTACGGGTTCCAGGTCGCGCGTCTTCAGGGGTACGGGGACCTCCCGGCGGGTCCCGTCGGGGAGCACGGCCGTGTGCGGGACGTCGGCGGCCGGCACGTACGCGGTCTCGAAGACCCCGTAGGGGGCGCCCTTGCCGGGCGGGGCGGTGACGTGGAAGCCGGGGTAGCTGGCGAGGGCCAGTTCGACGGCGGCCCCCGTGACGGTCCGGCCGACCTTCTCGGGGTCCCGGTCGCGGACGACGAGGCGGAGCAGGGCGCTCGCGGTCTCCTCGGTGGGGGCGTCGGGGCGGTCGGTGCGGGCCAGCTCCCACCGGAGTTCGGCGGGCGGGTTCTCGGCCAGGGCGTCGGCGATCTGCTCCTGGAGGAGCTCCGCCTTGGCCTCGACGTCGAGGCCGGTGAGGACGAAGACGACCTCGTTGCGGAAGCCGCCGAGCCGGCTGAGCCCGACCTTGAGCGTCGGGGGCGGGGCCTCTCCCCGTACGCCCGAGATCCGGACCCGGTCGGGGCCCTCCTGGGTGAGGCGGACGGTGTCGAGCCGGGCCGTCACGTCGGGGCCGGGGTAGCGGGCGCCGGCCGTCTCGTAGAGGAGCTGGGCGGTGACCGTGCCGGTGTCGACGAGGCCGCCGGTGCCGGGGTGCTTGGTGACGACGGCGCTGCCGTCGGCGTGGAGTTCGGCGACCGGGAAGCCGGGGCGGCGCACGTCGTGGCCCCGGAAGAAGGCGTAGTTGCCGCCGGTGGCCTGGGTGCCGCACTCCAGGACGTGGCCGGCGACGACCGCGCCCGCCAGCTCGTCGTACGCCTCCGGGCCCCAGCCGAAGTGCCATTGCGCGGGCCCGGTGACGAGGGCCGCGTCGGTGACGCGGCCGGTGACGACGACGTCGGCGCCGGCGGCGAGGCAGGCGGCGATGCCGGCGCCGCCGAGGTAGGCGTTGGCGGCGAGGGCGCCGTCGCGGGCGGGCAGCCGGTCGCCCTCGACGTGGGCGATCCGGGTGGGCAGGCCGAGCTTCGCGGCGAGGGCGCGCAGGGCGTCGGCGAGGCCGGCCGGGTTGAGACCGCCCGCGTTGGCGACGATCCGGACCCCGCGCTCGTGGGCGAGGCCGAGGCCCTCCTCCATCTGGCGCAGGAAGGTCTTCGCGTAGCCGGCGGACGGGTCCTTGAGCTGGTCGCGGCCGAGGATGAGCATGGTGAGTTCGGCGAGGTAGTCGCCGGTGAGGACGTCGAGTTCACCGCCCGTCAGCATGTCCCGGACGGCGTCGAAGCGGTCGCCGTAGAAGCCGGAGGCGTTGCCGATGCGGAGGATGTCCTTCATGCGTCCCCCTCGGCGGCGGGGGTGCCGTGCGGGGCGCGGCCGTTGCCCGCCGGGCCGGCGAAGGCCTGGGCGATGCCGAGCCAGCGCTCGGCGTCCTCGCCCTCGGCGACCAGGGCGGTGTCGTCGCGGTGGACGCGCTGGGTGACGAGGAGGCAGAAGTCGAGGGCGGGGCCGGTGACGCGCTGGGCGGCACCCTCGGGGCCGTACGTCCACAACGCGCCGTCCGGCGCCACGAGTTCGACCCGGAACGGCTCGGCGGGCGCCGGGACGCCCCGTACGAGGTAGGCGTAGTCGCGGGCGCGGTGGCCGATCCAGGCGACGTGCCGGAGACGGGCCGTGGGCGTCCGGACCGCGCCGAGGGCATCGGCGACGTCCTGGCCGTGCGCCCAGGTCTCCATCAGCCGGGCGGTGGCCATGGCGGAGGCGCTCATCGGCGGCCCGTACCAGGGGAACCGGGCCCCGGGCGGGACCGCGCGCAGGGCCTCCTGGAGCCGCTCGCGGCCGGTGCGCCAGCGGGCGAGGAGCTCGGCGGGCGGCAGCTTCGCGCCCTCCTCGGCGCCCTCGTCGACGAAGCGGTCGGGGGCGCCGAGGGCCTTCTCGGTCTCGGCGGCGAAGGCGTCGGGGTCGGTGACGGCGAGGAGGGCGGCGTGGTCGGTCCAGGCGAGGTGGGCGATCTGGTGGGCGATCGTCCAGCCTTGCGCGGGGGTGGGCGCGGCCCACCGGTCCCCGCTCAACTCTCCGACGAGACGGTCGAGTTCATCGCTCTCGTCGCGCAGGTCGTCGAGGACGACGACGGGGTCGGACACGGTGCGCTCCCCTCGGGGGACGGGCGGTCACGGGCCTTCGCGGAGGAGCATGCCAGCGGGACCAGAAACAATCAAGCGTGCTTGCTTTAGTTTCTGGGCCCTCGTCGTCGCCGCACGCCCCTCCGATGTCCGGGGTCATACCCGAGAGGTACGGGCGGGGGCGGGCGTGAGCCCTTCGGGATGAGTTCGGATCCTGCTTCGTGGGGCCGTGACGGGGCCGTTCCCCCTCCTAGCGTGGACGTCATGTCGCCATCGCTGTTCGCCTTCACCCTCAAGGACTTCCGCGCCCAGCTGCGCCGCCTCGTGCTGACCGGTTCGGCCGTCGCCGTCGGCGTGGCGTTCCTCGTGCTCTCCGTCGGCGGCGCGGGCGCGCTCGTCCAGTCGTACGAGCAGTCCGCCGCCGTCGACGTCGGCGACGCCGCGGTCCAGGTCGGCGGCGAGCTGCCCGCCGACGCGGCGGCGCGCGCCGCCCGGGTGCCGGGGGTGACGTCGGTGGCGGAGCGCCTGGCGGGCCACGCCAACGTGATCGCCCCTTCCGGGCGTCCCCTCGACGACCGGGCCCTGGTCACCTCGATCGCCGCCGACCCCGCTCTGCGCTGGCAGCGGCTCGCCGCCGGACGCTGGCCCGAGGGCCCCGGCGAGGTCGTCCTCGACCGGGAGAGCGCGGGGCGCGTGGGCGCGGAGCCCGGCGGGACCGTGCGGCTGACGAAGGCCGACGGCGCCGCGACGGAGGTGCGGCTCACCGGGCTGCTCGACACCTCCGGGTCGCAGACGCTCGGCTCGCAGCCCGCGATCGGCGTTCCGTACGCGCAGGTGAGGACGTACGCCACGGGGGTACGGGCCACCCACCTCGACCTCTCCGTCGCGCCGGGCGCCGACGCGCTCGCGGTGGCGAAGGCGGCCGGGGCGGCCCTGGGCGGAAAGGCGGCCGCGTACACACACGCCGGCGCCGTCGACAACGCCGCTCAGGGCGGCAGGACCATGTACGCGATCGTCATGACCGCCGCGCTGTCCTTCGTCCTCATCGCGATGGCCGTGGCCCGCATGGTCGTCACCAACACCTTCTCCGTCGTCCTCTCCCAACGCGCCCGCCAGCTCGCCCTGTTGCGCTGCGTCGGCACCGACCGCGACCAGCTCCTCCGGATCATCCGCCGCCAGGGCCTCCTGCTCGGCGCGCTCGCCTCGGCCGCCGGGCTCGCGGCGGGCGCGGCGACCTGCGCGCTCGGCACGGTCGCGCTGGACGGGTTCGCCGACCTCGGGCCGATCGAGGTCTCCCTCGTGCCGGGCCCCTGGACCTTCGGGCTCGCCGGAGTCTTCGGCGTCCTGCTCACCCTGTGGGCCGTCCGCAAGCCGGCACGGGCCGCGGCGGCGGTGCCGCCGGTCGCCGCGCTCGCCGCGAGCGGGGCGGCGAACCTCCCGGAGCCGGGCAGCCGGGCCGTCCGCGAGGCGGTGTCGGTGCTGATGCTCGTCGCCGGTGCGGGGCTGCTCGGCCTCGGGGCGTTCGGCGGTTCGGCGCTCTCCCTGCTCGCCGTGACGCTCGGCGCGATCCTCACGTTCTTCGCCGTACTGCGGTACGCCCGGCATCTGTTGCCGCCGCTCGTCGGGTTCCTCGGGCTCGCGCTGCGCCGCCCGTTCGGGACGGTCGGCAGGCTGTCCGTGCAACAGCTGCGGGCCAACGCCCGCCGTACCGCGGCCGCTTCGTCCGCGATGCTCGTCGGCGTGACCGTCGCCGTGTCCGCCGTGACCGCGATCGGGGCGGCGAAGGGCGGCCTGGACAGCATGCTCGCGGACCGCATGCCGGCCGTCTTCGCCCTCGACACGGACGCCGGCCGGGTGCCCGCCGACGCGATCGCCGCGCTGCGCGCCGAACCCGGCCTGACCGTCACCCCGGTCCGTACCGCGACCCTCACCGTCGACGGCCGGAGGAAGGTCGTCGCCGCCGCCGACCCGGCCGGACTCAACCCGGCCGCCGAGGGCGTCGGCGCGGCCCGCGCGCTCCGGGACGGCGAGGCGATCGCCCTCACCGGGCGGTCCTCGCTGACCGTCGCCGGCACCCGGCTCACGACCGTGCCCGGCGCGGCCGCACTGCCCTCCTCCCTGTCCCCGGACGCCACGGTGTACGTCACCGGCGCCACCCTCGACCGGCTGGCGCCGGGCGCCGCCGCCGTCTCCACCGTGCTCCTCGACCCCGCCGGCGACACCGGCCACGACGCGGCCCGCGCGGCGGTGGACCGGGCGCTCGCCGCGCACCCGGAGATCCGGATCGCGGACACCGGTGCCGACGCCGACCTGATCCGCTCGACGCTGGACCGGATGATGCTCGTGGTCACCGTCCTGCTCGGCTTCTCGATCGCGATCGCCGCGCTCGGCGTCGCCGCCACCCTGATGCTGGCGGTGGAGGAGCGCACCCGCGAGTTCGGGATGCTCCGCGCGATCGGCCTCGCGGGCGAGCAGCTACGCCGGATGCTGACCCTGGAGTCGGTACTGCTCGCGCTCTCCGGGGCGCTCGCCGGGACGCTCCTCGGCCTGGTCTACGGGACGCTGGCGGCCCGCGCCGTCCTGGCGGGCCACGTCTCGCCCCTGGAGGCCCTCGCCTCCTCGGGCAGCACGGCCCTGACGGTCCTCGCCATCCTCGCGGCCACGGTCCTCACGGGCGTCGCGGCCTCGGTCCTGCCGGCCCGCCGGGTCCGGCGGATGGTGGTCGTGGACGCGCTCCAGGCGGCCTAGGTGTATTGACCCGCCGGCCGGGCCCGGGTCATCCCGGGCCGGGTCTGCGGCCCCGTACCGCCCAGGAGCGGGCCGTGAGCGCCAGGGAGCCGTCCGGCTCCCTGGGAAGCCTCGCGCTCAGGGCGTCGCGGAGCCGCGTCCGGGCGGCCGGGGCGAGGGCGGCGACGTAACCGGGGGCGGGCCCCTGGCCCGCCAGGAAGGGATCCCACAGGTCGGCGAAGTCGGCGAAGACCGTGGGGACTTCGATCGGGACGACGGACACGTCGACGAGTCCCGCCGCCGCCCAGACCGCCCGCAGCGCCTCCGGGCGGCAGACGGGGAACCGGCGCCCCTCGTCCAGCGCGGCCGCGTCCGGGTCCGTCTCGACGGCGGCGTCCCAGAAACTCCGCAGGAGGCCCATGCCCTCGGCGTAGTCCCACACGTAGGCGGCGACCAGGCCGCCCGGCCGGGTCGCCCGTGCCATCCGCGCGCACGCCTCGACGGGCGAGGGCAGGAAGTTCAGGGCCAGGCCGCTGACGGTCACGTCGCACGCCTCGTCGCGTACGGGCAGCGCCATCGCGTCGGCCACGACGAAGCACGCGGGCGGGGAGGCGGAGGCCCGCGCCTCGGCGACGAACGCCTCCGAACGGTCGACCCCCACCACCGTGCGGGGCCGGCAGCGGGCGGCCACCACGGCCGTCACGAGGCCCGTGCCGCAGCCCACGTCCAGCCACCGCAGCCCCTCGGTGACGCCGAGCCGGTCGACGAACCGCTCGGCGACACGACGGCTCCAGCGCCCCATGTACCGGTCGTAGGCCGCTCCGGCCGACCACACGTCGTACCGCTGCCGCTCTTCCACGCCCCCAGCATTCCGGCCCCGCCGCCTCACCGTTCGTCACCACGCCGACGCCGTACGGGAAGGGTCGTACGGGAGGGGCCGTACGGGAAGCAGGGCGCCCGGCCTCAGGCGCCCGAGGGGAAGACCGTCGCCGCGTAGGCCGCGGCCGCCGGGGCGGGCTGGAGGGCGGCGTGGGCGGCGATCGCGTGGATGTCGCGCCAGGCGCGCGCCAGGGCCCCGCCCGCGACGAGACCACGGGCGCCGCCGGTGCGCAGGAGGCGTTCCACCGCGCCGGTGAGGAGGTCGACGGCGAGGGCCGCGTCGCGCTGGTTGAGGGCGACGGCGGCCGGGCCCGGGGCCGGGCCGTCGGCGCGGGCGGCGGCCGCCTCCAGGAGCAGGCGGGCCGCGTCGATCTCGGCGGAGCAGCGGGCCAGGGTCTGCTGGACCGCCGGGTCGTCGGTGAGCGGCCGCCCGTCGGGCAGGCGGCGCATGCCGACGAGCAGGGTCCAGGCCTCCAGGGCCCCGCGTGCCGCGCCGAGGGCGGGTGCGGCGAAGAGGAGCGCGGCGACCAGCTGGTAGGGCACCCGGTGGCAGGGGGCCGCGTCGGCGTCGGCGACGCCGGCCACCAGGGCCTCGCGGAGGAAGGTGCGGTGCTCGGGCACGAAGACGCCGTCGACCGCGACGCCGTGACTGCCGGTGGCGCGGAGCCCGACCGCGTCCCAGGTCTCACGGATCCGGACCACCTCGCGCGGCACCGCGAGGACCCGGTACGCCGGGGCGCCGCCCCCCGAGTGGTCGAGGGAGGCGAGGAGCACCCAGTCGGCGTGCTCGATCCCGCTGGCGAAGGCCCACTCCCCCGACAGGGTCCAGCCGCCGGGCACCCGGGCGAGCCGGCCGGCGGGGGGCACGATCGCCGCCGCGACGCGCACGTCGGGCGAGTCGCCCCACAGCTCGCGCTGCCCCTCGGTCGGCAGGTGCGCGGCGAGGCGGCCGTGGGCGGCGAGCAGCACCGCGCACCAGGCGGTGGAGGCGCAGGCCGTGCCGGTCTCGGCGACCGTGTCGAGGAGTTCGGCGAAGCCCCCGGCTCTGCCGCCCCAGCGGCGGGGCACGAAGTGCCGGGCGAGGCCGGCGGCGGTCATCGCCTCGACGGCCTCGGGGTGGAGCAGGCCGGTCCGCTCCGCCTCCTCGGCGTGGCGCGCGGCGGCGGCCCGGAGCCGGGCATGGGCGAGGGGGGCGGAGGAGAGAGTGGTGGAGTAGGGGGTGAGGGAGGAGGGGGTGAGGGAGGGGGCGGCGGCGAGGGCGACCGGGGCGTCGACGACAGTCATGACTCGTACTCCTTGCGTGGAGGTTCAGTGGTGGTGCTGATGCGAGTAGAAAAAGATTCTGTCTGGAAGGTATTTTCTGAGAGGCCGTCATGAGAGACATGGAGGGCCGCTACAGCGGAAGGAAGGCGGACGCTCGGTGAGGCAACAGGACAGGGCCCGCATGACCTATGACCTGGTGCTCGGCGCGGCAGCGGCCGAGTTCGCCCTGCACGGATTCGCGGGGACGAACCTGGCCGACATCACGGCCCGCACCGGACTGACCAAGGGAGCTCTCTACGGACACTTCTCCTCGAAGGCCGACCTCGCCGGCGAACTGACCCGCTCCTTCGAGACGGCCTGGACCGACGCCCTCGCCACCGCCGTCGGCGAGGCGGAGGAGAGCGGCGCGGCCCTGCCCACCCTGCGGAGGCTGCTCCTCGACCTCGCCCACCGGGTGCACGAGGACCTCCCCTTCGCCGCCGGCCTGCGCCTGGTCCTGGACGCCGCCCGCGCCGAGGGGACCACGCCCGCCCCCATCGGCAGGCTCTGCGACATCGTGGCGCGCCTGATCCGCAAGGGGCAGGGAGAGGGCTCGGTCCGCACCGCCCATCCGGCCGACCTGTTGGCCCGGCTCGTCGTCGCCCTCCTCGTCGGTGCGCCTGCCGTGGTGACGGAGACGGACGCGACGGGTCCCGCCGAGCTGGTGAGCGAGGTCTGGGACATCCTGGAGCCCGCGTTGTCGGGCTCCCGCAGCGGCTGAGCCGGGCGGGGGCGGGGCAAGGCGAGGCGAGGGCGGCGCGGGGCTGCGCGGGTGGGGCCGCACGGCGGGAGCTCGCACAGGTGGGGCTGCGCGGAGGAGCTCGCACAAGCAGGATTGCGCAGGTGGGGCTGCACAAGCGGGGTTGCGCGGGTGGGCTGCACGGGTGGGGTCGCGCGGGTGGGGTCGCACTCGAGTGGAGTCGCGCAGATGGAGCCGCACGAGCGGGGTCGCGCGGGTGGGGTCTGCGCAGGTGGGGTCGCGCGGGTGGGTCGCGCACGTGGGGCTGCGCAGGCGGGGCTTGCGCCTGTGGGGGATGCGCAAGAGTGCGGGGAGTGCGGGGAGTACGCACGTCACGGAAGTTACGGGAAGTCACGCGCGTGACAGGCGCTTCCCCAGGTCCCAGGAGTCGCCGTGGCGTCGGGACTCTCGTACGGGCGGAACCCTCGTACGGGCGGGGCTTCCGTGCGGGCCCGAGCCGGAACCGGGACCGGGTCCGTGGGCGGGGCTTCCGTGGTGGGCCGCGGCGGCGGAGGGGTCCGCGCCCCGGTACGGGGCCTCAGGCCGCCCGCGTCGCCGGGGCGTGCGCGGGGCGCGCGGCCGCCGGGAGGCCGGTCGGGGAGCCGGCCGGCGCGGCGGGTGGGATCACCGGCGCGGGGCCCGGCAGCCGGGACCAGGACGCCGTCTCGGACGGCGGGGCGGAGATCGGCCCGTCGCCGACCAGGACCGGGTGGCCGACGGAGCGCAGCAGCGGCAGGTCGCTCTCGTCGTCGGCGTAGACGAAGCACTCCTCGGCGGCGAGGCCGAAGACCGACATGATCCGCCGGGCGGCCTCGGCCTTGGCCTCGCCGATCATGGGCGGGCCGGTCAGCTCCCCGGTGAGCACGCCCGCCGAGGTCACCTCGGGCACGGTGCACACCACGAGGTCGGCTCCGACCTCCCGGGCCAGCGGGTCGAGGCAGGCGGAGAAGGCTCCGGAGACGAGGACGACCAGGTCGCCGGCGTCCCGGTGGCGGCGCAGCGCCTCGTGCACGGGGCGGTGGAGCAGGCCGCCGGCGCGGGCCTTCTCGTACCACTCCCGGCCGCTGGCCTCCAGGTCGTCGAGGTGGCTGCCGGCGAGGAAGCGGAAGAAGGAGCGGTTCACCTGCTCGCGGGGCACGCCCTCGCGGATCTGGCGCTGGAGGGAGGCGCGCGCCGCGGCGAGCCTGCGGGCGGCCACCTCGCCGCGCCCCCAGTACCGGGCGAGGACGCAGGCCATGCTCTTGCAGGTGATCAGGGTCTCGTCCACGTCGAAGAACGCGGCCCGGGCCGGGGCGATGCTCATGCTCTGCCTCCTCTGTCGACGAGGCGGTCGGTGGCGAGGCGGTCGGTGGCGAAACGGCCGGTCATGGCGGCCTGCGGGGCCGTCCGGCGGGCCGCCGCGGAGGGAGCGGGGTCGGCGATCTCGTACTGCGCCGTCTCGACGAGTTCGAGGATCCGCTCCGCCAGCGGGCGCAGCCGCGCGCCGGCCGGCGTGAGTTCCACGGAGCGGTTGCCGCGCCGCTGGAAGAGCGAGGCCCCCATGTCCTCTTCCAGGCCCTTGATCTGCGCGGTCACCGCGGGCTGGGAGTAGTGCAGGTTGTGGGCCGCACGGGTGAAGCTGAGTTCCCGGGCCACTTCGCGGAAGGCCCGTAAGTGCTGGAGTTCCATCCTTCTGCCTTTCTACGCTCGTCCGTTCTTGCCTGGAACGTGCGGCGGCGGGACGTGCGGCCGCACGGGGTGCCGTGCCGTCAGGCGCAGCGGGCGACGGCGGTGGCGAGGACGCGTCCGCCCTGGGTGGCGGAGAGGCGCACCCGGCCGTCCTCCGTCGGCGCTGCCTCGACGGCCACGGCCTCGGCCAGCTCGCCGAAGACGGCGAAGTCGGCGTCCAGCGTGGTCAGCGCGGCGCCTCCCGCCGTCTCCCGGGCGGCCTGCCGGAAGGCCTCCAGGAGCAGCATCCCGGGCACGTGGTCCGAGGGGTGCTCGAAGTAGCCGGGGTGCGCGGGGTCGACGTGCAGTCGCCATTCCCGGACGCCGGCGGGCCTGGCCCGCTCCTCCGCGGCGGGTACGGGGCGCAGGACGTACCGGTCGTCGTCGGCGCCCGCGGCCGTCCCGTGCGCGGAAGTCCCGTACGGGGAGGTCTCGTACGGAGAGGTCTCGTACGCGGAGGTCCCGTACGTGGAGGTCCCGGGCGGCGCGGCCGCGGTCCCGGCGGCCCGGCCGCGCTGCCGGAGCCGTCCGTACCGGACGCCGTCGATCACGACGACTCCGGCGGAGGCGCGGGCGCACTCCCGGCCGCCGACCTCGATCACCATGTCGAAGCGGGCGTCGAAGCGGCGCGGGTTGCGGCCGCCGGCGGGCGTCACGACCTTCACGTCGAGGACGACCGCGAGCGGGCCGCAGCCGACCCGGAGGGCGGCCGGGTCGCTGATGCGCAGCGACAGCGCCTTGAAGATGAAGTGGTGGCCGAGCGGCACGTCGTGGTACCGGTGGCTCAGGAAGATGCCGGCCTGCCGTACGGTCTCGACCAGCAGCATGAAGTCGCACTGCCCGGTGGTCTCCGGGCGGTACAGGGCGTGGTTCCGGGGCAGTTGCGCGCCGACCAGGAAGCGGTCGGCCCCGGCGACGGCCGCGTCGGTGAGGAAGACCTCCGTCACCGAGGCGCGGTGCACGAACCGGCGGGAGATCGTGCGGTCGAAGCTCAGGCCCTCCTTGGCCTCCCGGACGAGCGACTCCAGGGGCTCGACGGGCGTGGGCGCTTCGACGGGTAACACGGTCTGCAGCACACCGATGGACATCCTTATCCCCCTCAAGGTGAAGCATCGTGGCGACGAGGGACCTCGGTGGCCCCTCGGCAGCAAGAAATATACCTTCGAGAATGTATATTGCAAGGCGTAGGAACGAGAGAGGCGGACGGACATGGCGACACCACGAAGCGAAGCCGGGCAACGGGGCCCCGGACCCCGGCAACGGAGCACCGAACCCAGGCCCCGGAGCACCGAACCCAGGCAGCGGGACACCGAACCCAGGCCCCGGAGCGGCGACCCCAAGCCCCGGAGCGAACCGAAACAGGAGCGCGCCCGGCGCACGAAGGTGCACATCCTCCAGTCGGCGGCCGAGCTCTTCGCCGAGCGCGGCTACGCGACCGTGACCCTGCAGGACGTGGCCGAACGCGCGGAGATGACCAAGGGGGCGGTGTACTTCCACTACACGAACAAGGAGGCCCTGGCGGTCGCGGTCGTGCAGGAGCACTACGCGCGCTGGCCCGAGATCCTCAAGGGCGCCGAGGGTGACCACGAGCAGCCGTTCGACACGCTCGTCGCCGTCCTCGACGCGGTCACCCGGGCGTTCGCGCGGGACATCGTCGTCCAGGCCGGTGCGCGGCTCCAGATCGAGCGGGCCCTCATCGACGCCGAGCTCCCCGAGCCGTACGTCGGCTGGGAGGACTACCTCAGCCGGCTGATCGCCGAGGCCCGGGACGCGGGACAACTGCGGGACGGAGTGGAACCGCGCGCGGCGGCCCGCGTACTGGTCTCCGCCTTCTTCGGGATGCAGCACATCTCGGACGTCCTCAGCCGCCGCAGGGACCTCACCGAGCGGCACGAGGAGCTGCGGACCGTCCTCCTCGAAGGGCTGCGCGGCTGATCGGCCGCGTGCCCGCCGTGAGAAGCAGGGAAACGGCGTGGCCCCCCCACGGATGCGGGAGGCCACGCCGTACGCGTTCAGCGGGTCGGTGCCGGTCAGGACCTGCTGCCCGAGGCGACCGGCGCCGGCGTGGAAGCGGAACCCGTACCGGAAGCCGTACCGGAACCGGAACCGGAAGCCACGACCGGGGCCGGGGCGGCCGCGGCGGCCTTGGCGGCGACCCGGCGCAGGTACAGGTTGTTGAAGACCAGCGCCGCCGCCGTGAGCGTGGCGCCCACGATCTGCATGCCGGCCGGGACGACACCGGTCAGGGCGGAGATCACGAAGGCCGTGATCGGCACGACGTCCATGAAGAGGACGCCGTTGAGCGGGCCGAGGTAGCGGTTGCCGAAGTTCCAGCCGAGGACGCCGACGAAGCCGGCGATGACGCTCATGTAGGCGAGCTGGGGAAGGATCGAGCCCACGGCGCCGGCCGTCGGGACCGGGACGCCGCCGGTGGCCAGGATGACCGCCGTGATCACGGCGGCGCTGGCGAGGCCGAGGACCGTGGTGATCGCCGTGTACTTGATCGGGGACCAGGTCGGGAAGTAGCTCGCGCCCGAGGTGTAGACGACCCAGCACAGCGCGGCGAAGAGCAGCAGGGCGTCGGCGCCGGCCGTCTTCGGGTCGGCGATCAGCGAGCCGATGTCACCGTCGGAGACGACGAGGATGGTGCCGACGAAGGACATCGCGATGAAGACGAGCGAGAACTTCGGCGGAACGACCTTCTTCAGCACCCAGTTCACCAGGAAGCCCATCATGGGCATGGTCGCCATCATGATCGAGGCGTTCAGGGCGCCCCGCTCGCCGATGAGGTCCTGGCCGAAGAAGACCAGGAACTGGAAGCCCGCGAAGCCGGCCGTGCCGAACAGCCAGGCCAGGCCGATGCGTTCGCCCTTGAGGCGCAGCCCCGCCTTCCCCTCGCGGATCCGGAGGAAGACCAGGAACATCGCACCGGCGATGGTGTACCGCATCACGGTGAAGGTGAAGGGGTCGATGTGCTTCAGGGTGGAGTCCATGAGGGGGAACATCGCGCCCCAGGACACCGTGGCCAGGAGGCAGAGGAGAACGCCTCGCGTGTACGTGTTCTGACTGTTCATGAGTCTTCCTGTCGGGCCTGAGCCGGATGGGAGTTGAGGGGGGTTCAGGGGAGTGCGGGGGCCGTACGGGGGGGGGAGCGGCCGGGTCCCGGATCCGGAGGAGGGGGTACGGGCTCCGGAACCCGGCCACGTACAGGGGGGGCGGGTCAGACCCCGGCCGTCTCCGGCTCGCGGGACTCCGCGGGGCGGATGTCGAGCAGCGGCAGGACCGACTCCAGGAGCTGGGCGGCCCGGACCTTGCCGGTCGGGCTGTACGGGATGGACTCGACGGGCACCACGTACGCCGGGAGGCACGGCACCCGGCGGGCGCAGGCCGCGCTGACCGCCCGGTAGCCGCTCTCCTGGCGCTCGGGGGCGACCGGGGTGAAGGGCACGACGAGCGCCTCGCCGACCCCGGGGAGGCTGGTGCGCAGGACGGCCGTCTCGCGGACGCAGGGCAGGTCCATCAGGTCGGCTTCGAGGCCGAAGATGTTGACGTCGAGCGGCTTGCCCGCCTCGGCCTTGGCCACGCCGTCGTTGCGTCCGGTGAGTTCGAGCCGGCCCGCCTCGTCGATGAGCCCGCTGTCGCCGGTGAGCAGGAAGCGCTGCGTACGGCCGCCGTAGTCGAGGGTCATGAAGTCGGGCTCGCTCGTCGCGTAACTGTCCATCAGCTGGTAGCTGGCGATGGCGACCCGGCCCCGGCTGCCCTTGGGGAGCGGCTTGTTCTCGGGGTCGAGGACGACGACGGTGTTGCCGGGCATGGGGCGGCCGGAGCGGCAGGGAGCCACGTGCAGCTCCTCGGGACCGATCATGACGTTCACGCCGGTCTCGGTCGTGCCGTAGTAGAGGTGGAGCACCGGGCCGAGCCGGTCCCAGGCGTTGTTGATGACCCACCGGTTGAGGTGCCGGCCGCCGGAGAGGACGAAGTGCAGGCGGGAGGTCTTGTGCAGGTGCTCGGAGTTCGGGTGGGCGACGACCCGGGCCAGGACCGGCGGCACCATCAGGGTGGTGGAGACGCCCTCGTCCTGGATGATGCGGATGAGCTCCTCGGCGTCGTCGTGGGGGCCGAGGACGACGGTGCCGCCCAGGGTGAGGAAGATGCGCGCCCAGCCCGGCCCGGAGGCGTGGTAGAGCGGCACCGTGACGAGGTGGACGTCCTCTTCGTCGAAGGCGTACTGGTCGACGAGGTCGGCGAAGCGGCGGGCCTCGAAGGAGGTGCGCCGGACGACCATCTTGGGGACGCCGCTGGTGCCGGAGGTGAAGGAGAAGGCCTCGAAGGGCTGCTCCACCGGCCGCGGTTCGCCGGGGGCCGACACGAGGAGGTCGGTGAAGCTGACGGAGACGGTCCGGCCGTCGGGCAGGCCCGCGGGCTCGCTGTCGACGAATATGTCGAGGATGTCTCTGCCGCCCGGCCAGCCGCACTCCTCGACGAGGCTCCGGTGGGCCTTGGAGGTGATGACGACGGTCGGCTCCAGCTGGTCGAGCGCGGCGGCGGTCGCGACGGGCCCGGCGGTGTAGTCGAGGCCGACGCAGGGGATGCCGAGGGAGCTGACGGCGGCCATGGAGACCACCAGCTCCCAGCTGTTCTCGGCGAGGAAGACCGCGCGGGCGGGCCGGGTCTCGGGCAGCAGGTCCTGGATGGCGCAGGCCACCCGGCTGACCTTGTCGGCGAAGTTCGCCCAGGTCATGCGGGTCTCGCCGTCGACGACGGCGACGCGCTGGGGCCAGCGGGCGGCGTGCTTGCGGATGTCCGCGATCTTGATCATGGAGGTGCTCTCCTCGGGGTCCGGAAGTGGCGGATCAGCTGGTGGAGACGGCGGTCGCGGCGGCCGTGACGGTGGCCGCGGTGGTGCCGGCGGCCGAGACGGCGGCCGCGGCACCGGCGAGCTGCTGGGTGCTGAGGCGCTCGGTGCCGAGCTGCTCGGCGGCGAGGCCCTCGCCGCGGAGGTTCTCGCCGGTCAGGCTCTCGACGGTCAGGTGGTCGGCGGTGACCGGCACGGAGCCGGTGGCGGCGGCCTGGACGGCGAGCTCGCGGGCGGAGACGGTGGGGTTCCGCAGCGTGTAGATCTCGCAGCCGCTGGAGCGCAAGGTGTCGATCTGACTGAGCGTCCGCTCGCAGAGCTTCTCGCCGGGCACCGTGATGGGGATGCCGGGCGGGTAGGCGATGATGAAGTGCTCGGAGGTGCCCGTGGCCAGGGCCGCGGAGGCGCTCCGGTAGGTGCGCTGGATGGTGCGCAGGGCGTCGAGGAGCCGCAGCAGGGTCGCCTCGTCCACCCCGATGTGGATGTGGAAGAGGACGGCGTCGCCGCTCTCCCGGGCCACGTACAGCGCGTACTCGTCGAAGAGCATCCGGCGGAAGTCGGCGGCCGTGATGCCGAGGGCGCTGATGTCGACGAGGACCCGGGTGGGGTCGTCGCTGACGAGCTGCGCGGCGTCGGTGAGGTGGCCGTCGGGTCCGAGCGGGCGGTACGCGGAGAGCCTCGGGTCCGTGGCGAGCTCGACGCGCAGGGTGCGGGCGAGACCGAGGGAGCGGCCGAGGAGCGACTCGCCCTCGGTCTCGGCCTGGAGCCGGGCCAGGTCCAGGCTGGCGAGGACGGGCCAGCTGGGCGAGGTGGTGTGGTGCTGGAAGAGGGCCTGCGCGGTGCGCTCCTGGGCCTCTCCGTCGCCGATGAGGTGCAGGTACGAGCCCTGGCGGAGCGCGGACATCGACTTGTGCGCGGAGTGGGTGACGGCCACGTTCATGGCGAGGCGCGGGTCGGCGGCGCGGAGCGTCTCGACGGCGTGCAGCGCGGTGAGCGGGCGCAGCCGGGGGTGGAAGCGGTGCGCCGCGCCCCAGGCCTCGTCGACGAGGACGGAGACGGTGGGGTGGACGGCGGCGAGCTCGGCGAGGACGGTCGGCAGGTCGTACCGGACGCCGTCGTAGGAGACGGCGGAGAGGACGACGGTGTCGAAGGGCCGGCCCTCGGCCGCGGCGGCGCGGAACATCTCCAGGAGCCGGGGCAGGTCCGCGTACGTCCGGGGGCAGCCGTCGCAGCAGCGCTGCATGGGGGCGTACGCGACCTGGACGCCGAGCGAGTTGAGGGCGAAGTGCACCGACTGGTGGCAGGAGCGGTCCGCGAGGACGCGGGAGCCGGGCTGGGTCAGCGCGGTCAGGGCGACCCGGTTGGCGGTGCTCGTGCCGGCCGAGAGGAAGAAGGTGGCGTCGGCGCCGAAGCTGCGGGCCGCGAGGCGCTGGGCCTCGCGGAGCGGGCCCCGCGGCCGGAAGAAGGAGTCGAGCATCGTGCCGCTGTAGGACACGTCGGCCGCGAGCTGCGCGACGCCGAAGAGCGCCTCGTAGGTCTCCCGCATGTGGGAGTCGCGGATAGACCGGCCGTGCGAGAGCGGCAGCGCGTGGAACGTGGCGATGTCACGTCGGGCGACTGCGAGCACGGCGTCAGCGAGGGGGGTCCTGCCGTCCGGGTAGGCCCCGGGACGAGCCGGCTGTGTCGCCGGCTCCGGAGTGGAGCTGGTGGATGCGGTCATGGACCCATGAAATAAAAACCTTCGCGAAGGTATCAACTATCATCAGCGACGCTGATGGACCCCGCCGGGGACTCCCCCTCCGACCTGCGCGGGCGCCGGGACGCCCGCGGATGCGGACCCCGGCGCTCCGGCGCTTCCCCGGCCGCGCCTCCCGCATGGCCTACCGCATGAGGCTCTCGAAACCGGCCCGGTCGCAGGAGGAGACGATCCGTCCCTCGGCCACCGGATCGGCGCCCGTGACCGCGGCGACGGTGTCGTCGAGGACGCGGGCGCTGTCCTCGTCGTGGCCCTTCGAGTCGAGGACCTGGGCGGCGGAGACCACGGTCGGGGCGAGCGCCCCGGCACCTCCGTCCGCGGGGCTTCCGGGCTTCTTCGGGAAGGCGTCCACGGAGTTCCGCGCCTCCTGCCACGCACCCAGCCTGGTGCAGTAGTCCTGCCAGTACGCCCTCACCTCGTCGGCGTCGGACGACGAACAGCCGCCCAGCAGGACCGCGGCGACCACCGCGGTCAGCGCCCGACTCCCCCTCCGCACGTCCCGGCCCCTATCCGCGGACGCGCCGCGGGCGCGCCACCAGCTCGCCGCCGCAGTTGGGGCAGACGTCGTTCATGGCGTCGGCGCACGGGACGCAGAAGCTGCACTCGAACGAACAGATCCGGGCGGGCCCGTCCGGCGCCAGGGCCTCGGTCTCACAACGCTCGCACCGTTCACGCATCTCCAGGGCCATGTCCGGCTCCCCCTCCTCGTCCGACCGACGACGTACGACTGACAGTCCCCCCATGATCGGCGCCGCCCCCGGCCCCCTCAACAGCCGGGTGGCCAAAGATCGACGGGATCGGGTCACCCGGGGCGGATTCCGGTGGCTCGGCGGCTGACCTGGCCGGAGGCCGTGGCAGGATGCCGCGATGATCTCCGAATCACCCGTACCGGCAGTCGTCCCCACAGGCCGGATGGCCGGAATGGAGCAGCCCGTGCTCGGGCTGCCGGGCGGCCTGGAGCTGCGCCCCTGGCGGCTCTCGGACGCCGACGTCCTGGTGACCGCCGGCCGGGACCCCGCGATCCACCGGTGGAACCGGCTGCCGGAGGAGACGCCGGAGGGGGCGCGCCGGCGGATCGAGCGCATGCACGAGCGGTGGCGCGCCGAGAGGAGCGCGATCTGGGCCGTCGCCCGGCCGGGCCGGGAGGCGATGGGGCTGATCGGATGGGGCGACATCGACCTCGCCGGCGGCAGTGCCGAGATCGTCTACTGGCTCCTCCCCGCCGCGCGGGGCGGCGGCGTGGCGGTCGAGGCCACGAAACGCCTCGGCGAGTGGGCCCTGAACGACCTCGGCCTGCATCGCCTGCGCCTGTGCCACTCTGTGGCCAACCCGGCGTCCTGCCGTGTGGCCGACAAGGCCGGGTACTCCTTCGAAGGCACCATGCGCAGCGCGCTGCTGCACGCCGACGGATGGCACGACCAGCACCTGCACGCCCTCGTCCAGGGCGACGCCTGATCCCTCGGAGGCCGGTCAGGACCGGGGCGACCAGGATCCGGGGGCCGGACCGGGACGGTCAGGACCGTCCCCCGTCGCGGCGGCGCGCCTGGGTGCGGACCGCGCCCATGCTCGCCGCGATGACGAGGGCGATCGCGAGGGCGTCGGTGCCGGACAGGGCCTGGTCGAGGACGAGGAAGCCGGCCGTCGCGGCGATGGCCGGTTCCAGGCTCATCAGGATCGCGAAGGTGGGCGCGGGCAGCCGGCGCAGCGCGAGGAGTTCCAGGGTGTACGGGAGGACCGAGGACATCAGCGCGACGGCGAGGCCCAGGCCGATCGTCGACGGCACGAGGAGCCTGTCGCCCGCCTCCGCGATGCCGAGCGGCAGGCTGAGGACGGCGCCGAAGGCCATGGCGAGCGCGAGCCCGTCGGCCTGCGGGAAGCGGCGGCCCGTGCGCGCGCTGAAGACGATGTACGCGGCCCACATGGCGCCCGCCGCGAGCGCGAAGGCCGCGCCGAGCGGGTCGAGGCGGTCGAAGCCGCCGCCTCCGAGGAGGACGACGCCGCCGAGGGCGAGCCCCGCCCACAGGAGGTTCATCAGCCGGCGGGAGGCGACCACGGAGAGGATCAGCGGGCCGAGGACCTCCAGGGTCACGGCGGCGCCCAGCGGGATCCGGTCGGCGGCCTGGTAGAAGAGGATGTTCATACCGGCCATGGCGGTGCCGAAGGCGACGACCGTCCCCCAGTCGGCGCGGCCGTAGCCGCGGATCCCGGGCCGGCAGACGGCCAGCAGGACGGCGGCGGCGAGCACGAGCCGCAGGGTGACGACTCCGAGGGCGCCCGCGCGGGGCATGAGCAGGACGGCGACGGCGGAGCCGAACTGCACGGACAGCCCGCCGGCGACGACGAGCGCGACGGGTCCGAACCGGCGCCCGGCCGCGGAGCGGACCGCTGGCGCGGGTGCCGCGGCCGGGGCCACCTCCTTGGCGGGACTGTCCACCGAAGACTCCTCCATCCACACATCGGTCCACTTTAATGAACTACGAGTCCAGCGTAGTGGACCGTCCGTCCGGCCCGCAGCCGGAATGCCCTTCCCACGCTAAGAGCCCGTGCGCCGCACCGGAAATGCCGATTGCGCTGCGGTTATGCTCCGGACGCATGAGCATCGAGCTGCGCCACCTCCGCTGCTTCCTCGCCATCGCCGAAGAGTCCAGCCTGACCAGGGCGGCCGCCCGGCTCCACCTCACCCAGCCCGCCGTCTCCCGCACGCTCGCCGCCCTGGAGCAGCACCTCGGCGCCCGGCTCGTCGACCGCTCCACCCACCACCTCGCGCTCACCGCCGAAGGCCGCGCGTTCCAGGACCGGGCGGCCGCCGCCCTCGCCGCCTTCGAAGCCGCCGTCGACCCCGCGCGACTGCGCCACCGCCCGCTCCGCCTCGGGCACGCCTGGTCGGCCTTCGGCCCGTACACCACGCCCCTGCTCCGGCGCTGGCAGCGCGCCCACCCGGAGACCCCGCTCGAACTCCTCCGCATCGACGACCGCACCGCCGGTCTCGCCCGCGGCGAGGTCGACGCGGCGCTGCTGCGCGGGGCCGTGGAGGCGCCCGGTCTGGTCACGGCGGAGCTCACGACCGAGGAGCGGGTGGCCGCGCTGCCCGCCGACAGCCCGCTCGTGGACCGCCCCGCCCTCGCGCTCACCGACCTGACGGGCGAGACGATCGTCCTCAACACCGTCTCGGGAGCGACCACCCTCGCGCTCTGGCCCCCCGCCGCCCGCCCGACGGCCACCCTCACCGTCGCCAACACCGACGACTGGCTCACGGCGATCGCCGCCGGCCGGGGCATCGGCGTCTCCTCCGCCTCCACCGTGGCCCTCCACCCCCACCCGGGCGTCACCTACCGCCCGCTCCCCGACGCGCCCCCGCTGCCGGTGCTCCTCGCCTGGCGGGACGCCTTTCCGCACCCGGCGACGGAGGCGCTGGTGACGATGGCCCGGGAGATCGTCAGCGGGAGGTGACCACGGCCTCCCGCCGCAGGGAGCGCCAGACGTGCAGGGCCCAGGCGTGCTGCCCGGGGTCCTCGTACGAGCAGAACAGCCCGGCCGCCGAACCGTCCGGCTCCACCGCGTACGCCGTGAGCTCGTGGCGCGTCCGCCCCGTGTCCCGGGGCGCGAACCAGAAGGCGTACCGCACGCCGCCGTCCGGCAGGCGCTCGGTGTGGTGCTGTCCCTCCGGCGCCTCGGGGGCGCGTTCGAGGAGCGCGGCGAGGAAGTCCTCGGCGGTACGGCCCGGCTCGGTGTCCTGGAAGAGCCCCACGGCGACACTGCGGTCCGCCGCCGCGAACTGGTCGGCGCCGTTCTCGAACCGGGCGGAGAACCCCGCCGTGCGTTCCACCGACCACCCCTCGTCGAGGTCGGTCCGCACGGCGACGGGCAGGGGGTGCGGGAAGCGGGCGAGCACGTGGTCCCGGTCCCAGGTCTCGCCGAGCAGCCGTACGGCCGCCGGGTCGTTCCCCTCCACGAGGTACGGCAGCTCCCCGGGGTCGGAGATCCGCCCGGTGAACTCCGCCCCGAGCACCTCCTCGCCCCACGGGCGTACGGCGTTCGCGAGCCGGCCGCGCACGACGAGCTCCGGGTAGGCGGCCTCGTCCTCCCAGACGGCGGCGGTGTGCAGGAAGGTCTCCTCGTCGACCTCCACCCACGTCCCGAGCACCAGCTCGGTCTCCCCCGTCAGCCGCACCGGCAGCAGACACCGCACGAAGGACCCGGCCCCGTCGAGGGCGAGCAGCGCGCTCGGCCCGGGCGACCGCCGCGCCTCCTCGGGCAGCTCGAAGGCGACGTCGGGCAGGCCGAAGCGGAGGTCGATGCGCCGCTCGTCGGCGAGGGGCTCACCGCAGCAGGAACAGGAGGCGGGGGCGGCGGGGGAGGTGCTCATCCCCGCACTCTAAACAGGTCGGATTCGACGCGAGTGCGGCAGTGGCCCCCGCGTCGTGGCCCTTCTACTCCTCGTCCAGCCCCTCCGCCAGCACCTCCGCCAGGTGCCGCCCGCGCACGTCCGCCAGGTCGCCGATCTGCGTCCTGCACGAGAAGCCGTCCGCCAGGACCGTCGCGCCTCCGGCGGCGCGCAGGGCGGGCAGCAACTGGTCCTCCGCGCACGCGACCGACACCTCGTAGTGGCCCGGTTCGAAGCCGAAGTTGCCCGCCAGGCCGCAGCAGCCGCCCGCGAGGTCGCCCGTCAGGCCCGCCCGTTCCCGGAGGCGGCGGTCCGCCGCGTCGCCCAGGACGGCGTGCTGGTGGCAGTGGGTCTGGCCGGTGACCGGCCGGTCGAGGCGGGGCGGGGCCCAGTCGGGGGCCAGCTCCTCCAGTGCCTCCGCGAAGGTGCGGACCGCCCCCGCGAGCCGCGCCGCGCGGGGATCGTCCGGGAGCAGCTCCGGCAGGTCGGTGCGGAGGGTCGCCGCGCAGGAGGGTTCGAGGACGACGACGGGACGGACACGCCCCCCGGCACCCTCCTCCCCGGCGCCACCGATCCCCGCCCCCATCGCGTCGAGCGTCCGGCGCATCACCCTCCGTGCCGCCCCGAGCTGCCCCGTGGACACGTACGTGAGCCCGCAGCAGACCCGGCCCGGGGGCAGCTCCACCCCGAGGCCCGCGTCCTCCAGGACGCGGACGGCGGCCTCGCCGACCTGGGGCGCCAGGTGGTTCGTGAAGGTGTCCGGCCAGAGGGTGAGGGCCGGCGGGCGGGTCGAGGCGCGCTGGGCGAACCAGTACGCGAAGGACCGTTCCGCCACCCTCGGCATCGTCCGCTCCGGCGTCACCCCCGCGAGCCGCGCCGCGAACGGCAGCGCCATCGCCGCGTTCAGCCCCCGCCCGAAGTGCGCCAGCCACCCCGGCAGTCGGCCCATCGTCCAGTGCGAGCGCGGCCGGCGCAGCAGGCCACCGGGGCCCGCGTAGTGCCGGTCGAGGAACTCCGCCTTGTACGCGGCCATGTCGACGCCCACCGGGCAGTCGCTGCGGCAGCCCTTGCAGGACAGGCACAGGTCGAGGGCCTCCTTCACCTCCTCCGAGCGCCAGCCGTCGGTGATCACCTCGCCGAGCGCCATCTCGTGCAGGAGCCGCGCCCGGCCCCGGGTGGAGTGCTTCTCCTCCCCCGTCGCCCGGTACGAGGGGCACATCACGCCCGGCCCCGTGCTCGGCCCGTCCACCCGGCACCTGGCCACCCCGACGCACCGGGCGGCGGCCCTGCCGACCCCCACCAGCGGCAGCCCCTCGAAGCGCAGCCCCTCGTCGAGCCGCTTCGGCCGCACCAGCATCCCCGGGTTGAGGCCCCCGTCCGGGTCCCACACGTCCTTGACCGCGCCGAAGAGGCCGACCAGTTCCTCGCCGTACATCCTCGGCAGCAGTTCGGCCCGCGCCTGCCCGTCGCCGTGCTCGCCGGAGAGCGAGCCGCCGTGGGCGACCACGAGGTCGGCGACCGCCTCCGAGAACCGGCGGAAGTCCCGTACGCCCCTGCCCGTCCACAGGTCGAAGTCGATCCGCACGTGCACGCACCCGTCCCCGAAGTGCCCGTACGGGACTCCCCGGAGCCCGAAGTCCGCCAGCAGGGCGCGGAATTCACGGAGGTACGCGCCGAGCCTCGCCGGTGGCACCGCGCAGTCCTCCCAGCCCGGCCAGGCATCCCCGCCCCCCGGCGTCCGGGTCGCCGTCCCCGCCGCGTCCTCCCGGATCCGCCACAGCGCCCGCTGCCCGGCCGCCTCCCGCACCACGGCCGCGTCGACGGCGTCCGCGGCCCGAACCAGATCGCGGGCCGCCGCCTCCCCGTCGACCTCGCAGAACAGCCACGCCCCGCCCTTCGGCAGCCCGGAGGCGCCCCGCACGAGATCGGCCGCCATGCCCTCCACCGTCAGGGGCCCGTAGGGGAGCAGCCCGGCGGCCGCGTCCGCCGCCGCGCTCTCGTCCGCGTACCCGAGGACGACGAGGACGGGCTCGGCGGGCAGCGGGACGAGGGCCACCGTCGCCTCCGTCACCACGCCGAGCGTGCCCTCGCTGCCGCAGAAGGAGCGGGCCACGTCCACGCCCCGCTCGGGGAGCAGCGCGTCGAGGGCGTAGCCGGAGATCCGGCGGGGCAGTCCGGCCGGGTAGCCGGTCCGGAGGAGGGCGAGACGGCGGTCGACGAGTTCCAGGAGTCCGGCGGGCGCACCCCGCCCACCCGCCCCCAACGTCAACCTCTCTCCCCGGTACGTCACCACTTCGAGCGAGCGCACGTTGTCCGCCGTGGTCCCCCAGGCGACCGAGTGCGCCCCGCAGGCGTTGTTGCCGATCATGCCGCCGAGGGTGCAGCGGCTGTGCGTGGACGGGTCGGGGCCGAAGGTCAGCCCGTACGGGCGGGCCGCGGCCCGCAGCCGGTCGAGGACGAGCCCCGGCCGGACGACGGCCGTCCGCTCCTCGGGGTCCAGCGAGACGATCCCGCCCATGTGCCGTGTGAGGTCGAGCACGACGCCGGTGCCGGTCGCCTGCCCCCCGATCGAGGTCCCGGCACCCCGGACGACGACCGGCACGGTGCCGTGCGCCCGGCACACCTCCAGGGCGGCCGCGACGTCGGCGGCGTCGCGCGGCGCGACCGTACCGGCAGGAACGCGGCGGTAGTTGGAGGCGTCCATCGTCGCCAGAGCCCTGGCGGTGACGGAGAAGTCGACCTCGCCGGCGACGGCGGCACGCAGGTCGGCGGCGAGTCCGGACGGGTCTTCCTCGTGTCTTCCCACAACGCCAGGATGTCTCACTCCTCGTCTCATCGGGCGGACATCCGACGACCGGCGCCTCCGCGACCCGATACCCTCCGCCTCGTGGCTGAGATCCAGATTCCCGCTGACATCAAGCCCGCCGACGGCCGTTTCGGCGCGGGCCCCTCCAAGGTGCGTACGGAGGCGCTGGACGCCCTGGCCGCCACCGGCACCTCCCTCCTCGGCACGTCCCACCGCCAGGCTCCGGTCAAGAACCTGGTCGGCGAGGTACGTGCCGGCATCTCCGACCTCTTCTCGCTGCCCGAGGGCTACGAGGTGATCCTGGGCAACGGCGGCTCCACCGCCTTCTGGGACGTCGCGACCCACGGTCTCATCGAGAACAAGTCGCAGCACCTCACCTTCGGCGAGTTCTCCTCCAAGTTCGCGAAGGCCGCCAAGCTGGCTCCCTGGCTTGCCGAGCCGACCGTGATCTCCTCCGACCCGGGCACCCACCCGGAGCCGGTGGCCGAGGCGGGCGTCGACGTCTACGCGTACACCCACAACGAGACCTCCACCGGTGTCGCCGCCCCGATCAAGCGGGTCGCGGGCGCCGACGAGGGCGCGCTCGTCCTGGTCGACGCGACCTCGGGCGCGGGCGGCCTCCCGGTCGACATCACCGAGACGGACGTCTACTACTTCGCCCCGCAGAAGTCCTTCGCCGCCGAGGGCGGCCTGTGGCTCGCGGCCTTCTCCCCGGCCGCCCTGGAGCGGGCGCAGAAGGTCCACGCGTCCGGCCGCCACGTCCCGGAGTTCTTCTCCCTGCCGACGGCGATCGACAACTCGCTGAAGAACCAGACGTACAACACCCCGGCTCTCTCGACCCTCTTCCTGCTCAACGAGCAGCTGAAGTGGATCAACGGCCAGGGCGGTCTGGACTGGGCCGTGGCCCGGACGAAGGAGTCCTCGGACGCCCTGTACACCTGGGCCGAGGAGTCGAAGCACGCGACCCCGTTCGTCACCGACCCGGCGAAGCGCTCGCAGGTCATCGGCACGATCGACTTCGCGGACGAGATCGACGCGGCGGCGGTCGCGAAGGTGCTGCGCGCCAACGGCATCGTGGACACCGAGCCGTACCGCAAGCTGGGCCGCAACCAGCTGCGGATCGCGATGTTCCCGGCGGTCGACCCGGCGGACGTGCGGGCCCTGACGGCCTGCATCGACTACGTCATCGAGAAGCTCTGACCTTCTCGCCGTACGAGGGCCCGGCAGCGGACACCGTCCGCGCCGGGCCCTTCGGCGTTCCCGCCGGATCCCGGCTCTCCCGCCGGTAGTCGCTCGGCGCCATGCCGTACGCGCGGCGGAAGGCCCGGCTGAAGTCCGCCTGGTGCCGGAAGCCCCACCGGCCCGCGATCTCGCCGATCCCGCCGTGGCCGAGGCGCGGGTCGGCGAGGTCCGCGCGGCTCCGTTCGAGGCGGAGCCGACGGATCATGGCGCCGACCGTCTCCGGCTCCTCGCGGAAGAGCAGGTGGAGCAGGCGTACGGAGATGTGGTGGTGGGCCGCGATCACCGCCGGGCCCAGCTCGGGATCGGACAGGTTGTGGTCGACGAAGGCCCGGATCCGGGCGCGCAGGACCTGCTGCCGGGTCTCGGCGGGCAGCGGGGCGGGGCTGTCGCTCGCGGCGGACAGGAGGGTGGCGGACAGGTCGAGCGCGATGCCGCCCAGACGCCGCAGTTCGGCGGGCCCGCACCGGTCGGCCTGGGCACCGAGGCCGTTCAGGTACGAGGCGAGCAGTGCCCCGGCCCCGGCCCGCGAGGGCAACGCGGTGCCGAGCAGCCGCTCCACCCGGTCCGGCGACAGCGGCAGGGCGGCCCGGGACAGCCGCAGCAGAGTGACCCGCGAGAGCCGCCCTTCGTCGTGGAACTGGGAGATCAGGGGGGTCGAGGTGCCGAAGAGCGCCATGTCTCCCGCGCCGAGGAGGGAGTTGTTGCGGCGCTGCTCGATGCCGATGGGGCTGCCGTGGACGAGGAAGAGGAAGTAGTGCTCCGGGTCCGCGCGCCGGATGTGGGCGGCGGCGCGCCGGGCGGACATCGGGGAGAAGGCGAGGACGGAGAGGTCGGTGTCGCCCAGCTCGATCGCCGTGGCGGACCCCCGGAAACGGTCGGCGTGCGGGCTGGTGATCGTCACCGGCATGATCGCGTCGCCGACCATCTGCGCCCACCACTCGAAGCCGTCACGGGCGCTGACGTTCGTGGTGGAGACCGATGTTCTCACCCTCACCCCCAGTGACGTGTCCACGTCCATCGTGGGCACCGGGCGGGCCTCACGACAGCGGAATGTCGGTCAACTCGCTTGAAAAGCGCGGTCTTTTGCGCCCACTGCGACGCGAATCTGCGCCCATCGCCAACGACGCGGACGGACCGCGCACCGCACAGTGGTGCCCCGCCCCGGCACCGCGTCGGGGCGCGACGGAGGGATGACCCAGTGGCAGAGCAGAGTTCCTCACGGACACGCGGGTGGGCGAAGGTCTTCACCGCCCTGCTGATGGCGGTCCTGGCCCTCGTGGCCGCGCCGAGCGCGGCCGGAGCGGCCACGGGCGGCGGCGAGTTCGCGGCGCAGGCCAGGGCCGCCGGACTGACCGGGGCCCAGGCGAAGAGCCTCCAGGAGCGGGTCGACGGCTACCTCGCGAAGGTGCACGGCACCCAGATCGGCGCGAACAAGATCGCCGTACCGGGCGGCGAACTGCTGCTCGCGCTGCCCGGGGAGGAGCACGCCAGGGACCTCGGCTCGAAGGACGCCGGCGTCGGCGTGCTGGCCGGCTGCCCTTACACGTACGTGTGCGCCTACAGCGGCGAGAACTTCGGGGGCGACGAGCTGCGGCTCTTCACCTGCAACTACCCGGTCCGCATCTACTGGAACACGACCGGATCGTGGATCAACAACCAGCGCTCGACCCTGTACGCCAGGTTCTACGACCGGGACGGGATCGTCCGCTGGACCTCGCCCGGCGGCTACAGCGAGGACCGTCACGCCGACTGGCGCTGGGTGTGGTGGCTGAGCCCCTGCTGATCCGCCGTCCCCGGCGGCTCAGCCCCGGCGCAGCAGGCGTTTGGCGCCGACCACGAGGACGGTGGCGCCGGCGAGGACGAGGAAGCCGACGGTGACGTTGCCCTTCTCGCCCTCGGCGGCGGGGGCCGACGGGGACTCGGGCGCACCGCCCGGCGCCTCCGTCGGCTTCTCCGCGGGGCGCCCGGAATCCCGCTCGACCCGCACCACCCGGCTGTTCCTCCCCTCCGAGCCGAACATGAGGGCCGAGCCGTCCGGGGTGTACGTCACGGACTCGGCCTGGCCCTGGAAGGGGGCGCCCACGGGGGTGCCCCCGTCGCCGAGGCGGCCGTCCTTCCAGGCGTACTCCTCGGCCGTGAAGTAGCCGCGCAGGACGAGCCGGTCGCCGTCCGGGGAGAAGGCGCCGTCGGTCACCCAGGGCACCTCGTCGACGCGCCGGAAGACGTTCGTGCCGGACGGGGAGAGCCGCTCGGGGCCCGCGTACAGGCCGCCGCCCTTCTCGTTCTTGCTGGCGATGTACACCCGGCCGGTCTTCGGATGGACCATCAGGGCCTCGGCGTTGCGGGCCCCGTCGGCGTACTTCACGACGTACTGCTTCGCCCGGACGGTCTGGTCCTTCAGGGTCTTCGGCTCGGGGAAGCGGTAGATCCAGACGTGGTCCCAGGAGCCGTCGAGGTTGTCGCCGATGTCGCCGACGTAGATGTCGCCGTCCGGGCCGACGGCGATCGCCTCCATGTCGCGGGGGGTGCCGACGCCGGCCATGGTGAGGGTGGCGACGGTCTTTCCCGTACGGGAGTCGACGCCGTAGATCAGGGGCGCGTCCTGGTCGTTGTGCGTCCAGTAGATCCCGGGGTGGGCCCGGCTCGCGGCGAGGCCGCTGGACTCGGTGATCCGGGCGTCCTCGATCGTGAAGTCCCGGTCGGGGTCCTGCCCTTGGGCACGGGCATGGCCGGCCGGGAGCAGCGCGAGGGCGGCGGCCGCGCCGAGGGCGCACAGAGCAGATCGCATGGATCAAGCGTGCCACGACGGCACGGAAACCCGATTGACCCGTACCGGGGCCCCTGTCAGGGTCGCGCCCATGCCTACCTTCCCCGCCTCCGACGGCACCCTGCTCGCGTACCACGCGTCCGGTTCCGGCGCCCCGCTGATCTGTCTGCCCGGCGGCCCCATGCAGGACTCCGCCTATCTGGGCGACCTCGGCGGGCTCGACGCCCGTCGCACCCTGATCCGGCTCGACCCGCGGGGCACCGGCGCCTCGGCGGTGCCGGAGGACCCGGCCTCGTACCGATGCGACCGGCAGGTCGGGGACGTCGAGGCGCTGCGCGCGCACCTCGGGCTCGACACGGTCGACCTCCTCGGGCACTCGGCGGGCGCGAACCTGGCCGCGCTGTACACGGCACGGCATCCGGAGCGGGTGGCCCGGCTCGTCCTCCTCGCGCCGGGCACGGCGGCGGTCGGGCTCGACACGAGCGGGGAGGAGCGGCTCGCGGCGGCGCGGCGGCCGTGGCGCGAGGGGGAGCCGTGGTTCGCGGAGGCGTACGCGGCCCTGGGGGAGCTGGCGGCGGGCCGGGGTTCGGCGGAGACCTTCCGGGCGGTGGCGCCGTTCTTCCACGGAACCTGGGACGAGGCGGCGCGGGAGCGGCACGCCGAGAGCGACCGGCGGCGGAACGGAGAGGCCGCGGGGATCTACACGAGCGAGGGCGCCTTCGAACCGGAGGCCACGCGCGCGGTGTTCGCGGAGTTCGACCGTCCGGTGCTCGTCGTGGCCGGGGAGGGCGACGCGAACACGCCGGTGCCGACGGCCACGGCGTACGCGGAGCTGTTCCCGAAGGCGGAGCTCGCGGTCCTGGCGGGGGCGGGACACTACCCGTGGCACGACGACGCGGAGTGGGTCGCGGCGACGGTCGACGGCTTCCTGAAGCGCTGAAGGACGCCCGTGTCCCGGATCACGTCGCAGGTCCGGGGCGCGGTCCGCGATGATGTGACCATGCGTTTTCTGTTCGTCGGCGACAGCATGACCATCGGACGCGCCGGCGACTGGACCTGGCGGTACCGCATGTGGGAGCACCTGGAGGCGACGCTCCCCGGCGGGTACGAGATCGTCGGGCCGCGCTCCGGCCTGTACGACCCCGCCGCCGACGCCCCGTCGTCGGAGGCGTACCCCGATCCCGCGTTCCCCGCCGGCGCCCGGCGGCACCTGGCGGGCTGGGGCGAGGGCTGGCTGCACATGGCGCCCGTGATCGGCGAGACGGTGGCGGCCACGGGGGCGGACGTGCTGCTGATCTCCCTGGGCCTGATCGACCTGGGCTTCTACACGAACAGCGACCAGACGGAGGAGAACGTCCGGGCGTTCGTGGCGGCGGCCCGTGCGGCGAACCCGCGCGTCCGGGCCGTCCTCCTGCCGGTCATCCCCAACGTCCGCGCCGGGTACGACGCGCCGTTCGCCGCCGAGTGCGCCCGCTTCAACGAGCTCCTCGCGAAGGCGGTGGCCGACCTGGACACGGCGGCCTCGCCCCTCCTCCTCGCGACGGTCCCGGAGTCGTACGACCTCGGGGCCGACACCTACGACGGCACCCATCCCGGCCCCAGCGGCGAGCGCAAGCTGGCGGCCGCCTTCGCCGACGCGATGCACCAGGCGTGGGGCCTGGGCGGCCCGTACGCGCCCTGACGGTCAGGCGGCGCGGACCAGGCGGTTCGCGAAGGTCGACACCGTGTACGCGCCGATGCCGAGGACGACCTCCAGGGCGTTGCGGCGGGTGTGGCCGGCCTTCTCGAAGGCGGCGAGGTCCTCGTCGCTCACCGCGCCGGAGGAGGCGAGGACCTGGAGCGTGAACTTCCGTACGGCGGCGAGGCGTTCGGCGTCGGGGGCGGGTCCGAGGGCGGCCATCTTCCCCTCGTGCATGTCGACGCAGAGGTGGCACTGGTTGCGCTCGGCGACGGTCAGGATCACCGTCTCGCGGGAGTGCGGGTCGAGGGTGGTGGACTCGAAGATCGCGCTGAGCCGGAGGAAGCCGTCGAGGGTCTCCGGGGAGGTCTCTTTGAGGAGGGCGACGGCGGCGGCGGTGCGGGCGGGCATGTCGAGCGGTGCGGTCAAGGCGGTTCCCCCGGGCTAGAATGGACAACATGGTTGACCATGTCGCTGGAGAAAACGTAAACCAGGTTGTCGATAAGGGCAAGGGGGCACCCCCCGTGCACGACACCCCCGGCTACGAACTGCCCCTGCTCCTCTTCGGCGGCTTCCGCACCCTCATCGACCGGCTGCACGCCCGCCTCGCCGACGAGGGCCACCCCGACCTGCGCCCCGCCCACGGCTTCGCCATGCAGGCCATCGGGGTCCACGGCGCCACCGCCAGCGACATCGGCCGGCGCCTCGGCGTCTCCAAGCAGGCCGCCGGCAAGACCGTCGACCGCCTGCTCGCCGTCGGCTACGCGGAGCGCGCCGACGACCCCGCCGACGCGCGCCGCAAACTCGTCCGGCTCACCCCGCGCGGGTACGACGCCCTCGCCCGCTCCGCCGCGGTCTTCGACGACCTGCGGGCGGAATGGATCACCGCACTCGGCGCGGACCGCGTCCGGGACATGGAGGCGGCCCTGCGGAACGTCGTCCCCGCCGAGACGGCGTTCCGCCTGGACGCCACGAGCTGGCTGGGAGCCCCTTAGGACCTGATCCGACGGGACCCGTCAGGCAGGCCCCGGGACCCGGCCCCCTCAGGGGGTCACCAGGCGAAGGCCTCCGGGGACGGCCCCGGCCCGGGGAAGATCTCGTCGAGCCCGGCCAGCACCTCCTCGCTCAGCTCCAGCTCCAGAGCGGCCAGCGCGCCCGCCAGCTGCTCCGGGGTGCGGGGCCCGACGATCGGCCCGGTGACCCCGGGCCGGGTCAGCAGCCACGCCAGAGCCACCTCACCGGGCTGCAGACCGTGCTTGTCGAGCAGGTCCTCGTACGCCTGGAGCTGCGCCCGCGCCGTCGGGTCGGCCAGCGTGGCCGCCGCGCGCCCCTCCGTGCGCCGCTTGCCCTCGGTCTCCTTCCTCAGGACGCCGCCGAGCAGACCGCCGTGCAGCGGCGACCAGGGGATGACCCCGAGGCCGTACTCCTGCGCGGCCGGGATCACCTCCATCTCGGCGCGCCGCTCGAAGAGGTTGTAGAGGCACTGCTCGCTGACGAGCCCGACCGAGCCCCGCCGCGCCGCGACCTCGTTGGCCTGGGCGATCTTGTAGCCGGGGAAGTTCGAGGACCCGGCGTAGAGCACCTTGCCCTGCTGGACGAGGACGTCGACGGCCTGCCAGATCTCCTCGAAGGGAGTCGCCCGGTCGACGTGGTGGAACTGGTAGACATCGATGTAGTCGGTGCCGAGCCGCTTGAGACTGGCCTCCACGGCCCTGCGGATGTTGAGCGCCGAGAGCTTGTCGTGGTTGGGCCAGGCCTCGCCGTCGGGGCCCATGTTCCCGTAGACCTTGGTGGCGAGGACCGTACGGTCACGGCGGCCGTCGCCCTTGGCGAACCAGGAGCCGATGATCGACTCCGTCCGCCCCTTGTTCTCCGCCCACCCGTAGACGTTCGCGGTGTCGAAGAAGTTGAGCCCCGCGTCGAGGGCGGTGTCCATGATGGCGTGACTGGTGGCTTCGTCCGTCTGCGGTCCGAAGTTCATCGTCCCGAGGACGAGTCGGCTGACCTTGAGTCCGGTGCGTCCGAGCTGCGTGTACTCCATGACGCTCAAGCCAACTGCTTCGAGCGCACTCGAAGCAAGGACCTTCCCACAGCGTGGCAGGGACGGGTCACCAGGGGTTACTGACCGACCAGCGACGACACCGCGATGATCGCGAACATCAGGACGAGGGCGCCGGCCATGATCAGGTTTCGAGTCTTCGGATCCACCCGTCGAGGTTAACCCGACTCGCCCTCCCGCCCCCCAAGGGGCCAGGCGCCGACCGTCTCGTACCGGGGCTGCTCCCCCACCACCCCGCTCACCGGCAGGTTCGACCGCACGAGCGCCAGCTCGGCCACGGACCACCGCTCCCCCTCGAAGGAACCGAGCTCGTCCACGAACGGACGAAGGGACACCCCCTCCCCCTTCGCACGACCGACCGTCAGATGGGCCTGGTAGCGACGGTGCTCCTCCATCGGGACCCCGGCGCGGCGGGCGGCCGCGTCGGCGCGCTCCGCGAGCAGCCGCAGCTCGTCCAGATCCCCGGCGGCACCGGCCCACAGCGCCCGCCGCCCGAAGTGGCCGCCGCCGTGCAGCCGCAGCGGAAAGGCCGGCGTCCGGTGCGCGGCCCGTCCGAGCCGCACCCGCAGCTCGGGCAGCAGCTCCTCGTCGACCTCCCCCATGAAGGCCAGGGTGAAGTGCCACCCGGGCCGCGAGGTCCAGCGGATCCCGTCCGCACCGGGCAGCCGGCGCAGCCGGTCGACGACGCGACCGAGCTCGTCCAGCCGCTCCGGCGGGGGCACGACGGCGGCGAAAAGCCTCATGGGGGAAGTCTGGCAGGGGACGGGCCCCGCGGCCGGGTCAGGAGACCTGCTGGTACGGCTCCCCGGCCCAGCTCCTCCCCGCTCCCGCCCCGGTCGACGTCCGGGCCCTGAAGGGGGCCTTCCAGTCGCCCGTGCCGGCGTAGAAGTACGCGGCGCCCTGCGCCGTCCGGGCGTACAGGTCCGGGCGGCCGTCCTTGTTGCCGTCACCGATCCCGACGACGTCCGCGTACGCGTTCCAGCCGCCGCCGATCTTCGTGCGCGGCGCGAACGTGCCGTCACCCCTGCCCAGGTACAGCCACAGCACGCCGTCCTTGTCACGGGCGACGAGGTCACCGGCCGGGCCGCCGCCGACGTTCCCCACGGCCGTGATCCGGTTGTAGATCCCCCAGCCGTACCCGGTCTTCCTCCGCGGCGCGAAGGGCGCGGAGGTGTCCCCCGTCCCCTTGTACAGGTACAGGTCCCCCGCCTTGTCGACGGCGACCAGGTCGGCCCGCCCGTCACCCGTCAGATCGCTCCCGCCGCTGAACCGGGCGTACGTGTTCCAGCCACCGCCGACGCGCACCCGGGACTCGTAGCCGACGCGCGAGGAGCTGCCGGTGCCCCGGTGGAGCCAGAGGACCCCGCCCCGGTCCCGGGCGACCAGGTCGGCGGCGTTCGAACCGGCGAGGTCACCGACGGCCTCGACCCGGTCGTAGACGCTCCAGCCGCGCAGACCGGAGTGCTGGTTCGGCAGGGCGACGAGCCGTCCCGCCGCGTCGTCCCAGCGCGTGCCGATCTGGTCGAGGTAGCCGTCCCCGTCCCGCGCGACCAGGTCCGGTGCCCCGTTGTCGTCGAAGTCGTGCGGCTTGGGGGTACGGGTGACCGTGAAGCTGCCGGAGGCGCTCACCGTCGGCATCCCGTTCCACGGCGTGGCGACCACCTGCCAGTCGTACGTACCGTTGGGCGCGGCCTTCGGGTCCGTGCTGGACGCGTCGGCCACTTCGGCGGCCCAGTCGAAGCCGAGGGATCCATCCGGGAAGCCCCCCGCGCCGGCCGCGGGACGGAGGTCCTTCCGGAAGGTCTCCCCCGTCGCCCTGCTCGTGAGGACGACGGAGAGGTCCGCTTTGGCGGAGGAGAACGTCCAGGTCAGGCGGGGCCGGGCCGTGCGGTCCAGGTCGATGACGGCGGGGACGCCCGTGCCGACGTAGGTGAGGGGGGTGGCGCCGTCGTCGTCGCCGGTGGAGGCGATCAGCTCGGCGGCCGGCCTGCCGTCGGCGCCGACGGCCACTCGGTAGACGCCCTCACCACGGGCGGCGGTGACGCCCAGGACGAGCAGGGCGCCGTCAGCCGCGGGGGTGACGGACCACGCGTGGTCGAGGAGGGGGACGGACGTTCCGTCCTTCAGGGAGCGGGCCGTGAACGTGTGCCACGGGGTCGCGTCACCGGTCGTGGCACCGAACGCGAACCAGTCGTCACCGACCAGGCCGCCCGTGAGGCGGGCGTCCGCGTCGGGGCCGAGGGGGATCCGCCGGACCTCGCTCCGCCCTCGTACCGCCGTGGCGAGAACAGGCTTGCCGTCCACCGCCTCGGTCCAGGCGACGCGGCCCGGAGTGAGGAACGACTCCGGCTCGAAGGACCGCCCGGAGGTCGGTGTGGCGCTCCGCTCGTAGCTCTCGGCGAGACGGGCGGTGGCGAGGTCGACGACGCCGGTCCTCTCGTGCCCGGTGCCGTCGTCGTACTTCACGAGGGCCGCGCCGGGCAGTCGGCCGGACAGCCAGCTGGAGAACGCGGGCAGGCCTGCCACCTCACGGACGGACACCCTGCCGCCGGCCACCTCGATCTGCGTCGGCGGGCGGTCGTAGACGCTCGTCAGGAGGGTCGTGCCGACGAAACCGTAGCTGTCGGCGTCCAGCGCGGGGATGTCCGCCGCCTTGAGGACGACCGGCGCGGCGCCGGTCGCCATGTCGTACACCCGCACCTCCTCGACGGTGGAGCGGTGCCACACGTGCTTGACGAGCAGGACGGTGTCCGACGCGGTGCCGAGGACCTCCCACTCCCCCGCGGGCGCCTCGACGACCTTCGACACGCCGTCGGTGTAGCGGGTCCAGCGGGGCCCGCCCTCGGAGCGCGAGAGAAAGCCGGTCTTCCCCGCGCCGAGCAGCGTTCCCCCCGAGGCCAGGAACGGCACCTGGATCGGTGTGGCGGCGGTCTCGGCGGCCGACACCACCGCCACGGGAGCGGCCGTGGCCGTCGACGCGGCGAACGGCGTCACGGCGGCCGCCGCCAGGACGATCCCCACCGACATCGAGACACGACGCGACAAAGCAGTACGCAAGGTGCTTCCCTCCCCTGACCACCCGGATACGCCCATCACGACTCCCCACCTCGCCGAAGGGTTGTACGACTAGCCTCTCCGGCATGAAGATCAGGAAGGGCGGGGCGGAGGACCTCCCCGCGATACTCGCGGTACTCGACAGCGCGGTCGTCTGGCTGAACGGCAGGGGGATCACGGCCCAGTGGGGCACGGAGCCGTTCTCCACCCGCCCGAGGGCCGTCGAGCAGGTCGCGCGGACGATGTCCGAGGGCGACCCGTGGATCGCGGAGGTCGACGGCGTCCCGGCGGGCACGATGACGCTGACGCCGCACCCCGGCCAGTACGTCGAACCGGCCGACGAGCCCGAGCTGTACGTCCGCTTCCTGGCGACGGACGCCCGCTTCCACGGCCACGGGGTGGGTGCGGCACTGCTGGCCCACGCCGAGGCCGAGACCCGACGCCAAGGAGTGCAGCTCCTCCGCGTGGACTGCTTCGCGGGCAGCGAGGGCCGCCTGATCGAGTACTACGAGGGCCAGGGCTTCACCCGCACCGAGCCGTTCCAGGTCGGCGCCTGGCCGGGCCAGGTCCTGGAACGGCGCGTCTGACGACGGCGGCGGGAGGGGGCGGGGCGCGGCACCGCCCCCGAACCGAAGCCGCACCCGGCAACGACGCCGCAGCGAAGCCGCACCCGCACCGAGACCGCCGCCCGCCCGAGGGCTACGCCGCGGTCGCCAGCTGATCCCGCGGCACGAACCGCACCTGCGGATGCCCCCGGTGCCAGCCCATCGCGAGCCTGAGGCCGCCGACCCGGGCCAGGACCAGCCCCACGACGACCGCCGCGGCCAGCGAGATGACGCCGCCCGTGGCGAAGCCGACGCGCGCGCCGTACGTGTCGGTGACCCAGCCGAGCAGCGGGGCCCCGATCGGCGTGCCGCCGGCGAAGACCATCATGTAGAGGCTCATGACCCGGCCCCGCATGGCGGGATCGGTGGCCATCTGGACGGCCGAGTTCGCGGTGATGTTCACCGTGAGGCCGAGCAGGCCGATCGGCACGAGCAGCAGCGCGAACAGCCAGAACGCGGGCGAGAGGGCCGCCGCGATCTCCAGGACGCCGAAGACGCCCGCCGTGATGACCAGCATCCGCAGCCGGGTCGAGCCGCGGCGGGCCGCGGCGAGGGCGCCCACGAGGGAGCCGGCCGCCATCAGGGTGTTGAGGAAGCCGTACGAGCCGGCGCCGACGTGGAAGACGTCGCCGGAGAAGGCGGTGAGCCAGATCGGGAAGTTGAACCCGAAGGTCCCGATGAAGCCGACCAGCACGATCGGCCAGATCAGATCGGGCCGCCCGGCCACGTACCGCAGTCCTTCTCTCAGCTGTCCCTTGCCGCGCGGGGCGCGCTCCACCTTGTGGAGCTCGCTCGTCCGCATGAGCAGGAGGCTCGTGAGCGGGGCGAGGAAGGAGAGGCCGTTGAGGAGGAAGGCCCATCCGCTGCCGACGCCGGCGATGAGGGCACCGGCGATGGCGGGTCCGACGAGCCGGGCGGACTGGAAGTTGGCCGAGTTCAGGGAGACGGCGTTGCGGAGCTGCCCGGGCCCGACCATCTCGGAGACGAAGGTCTGCCGGGCGGGGTTGTCGACGACCGTGACCATGCCCAGCAGGAAGGCGATCAGATAGACGTGCCAGACCTGGACGGACCCGGAGAGGGTGAGGGCGGCGAGCGCGAGCCCGCACAGCCCGAGGGCGGCCTGGCTGACGAGGAGCAGGCGCCGCTTCGGGTAGCGGTCGGCGATGACGCCGCCGTACAGCCCGAAGAGCAGCATGGGCAGGAACTGGAGGGCCGTCGTGATGCCGACGGCGGCGGCCGAGCCGGTGAGGCTCAGGACCAGCCAGTCCTGGGTGATCCGGGCCATCCACGTACCGGTGTTGGAGACGATCGCTCCGGTGAAGAACAGCCGGTAGTTCCGGATCCCGAGCGAGGAGAAGGTTCCTCCCCGCCCGCGGGTGTCGAGGGTGGGTTTATGGACGGGTGCGGAGTCTGCTCCGGGTCCCGTACTCAAAGTGCGTCGCCTCCTTGGCGCCTCGGTTACAGGTGGGCGAGCTTCTCCAGGACCGGGGCGGCCGCGCGCAGCTTGGCCCACTCGTCCTCGTCCAGACCCTCGGCGAGGGTGGCCAGCCAGGCGTTCCGCTTGCGGCGGGACTCCTCGAGCATGGCTTCGGCCTGCTCGGTCTGGCTGACCACCTTCTGCCGGCGGTCGTCGGGGTGCGGCTCGAGCCGGACCAGTCCCTTGGCTTCGAGCAGCGCGACGATGCGGGTCATCGACGGCGGCTGGACGTGCTCCTTGCGGGCCAGCTCACCGGGGGTGGCGGAGCCGCAGAGCGACAGGGTGCCGAGCACCGACATCTCGGTGGGGCTCAGCGACTCGTCGACGCGCTGGTGCTTGAGGCGTCGGCCCAGTCGCATGACGGAGGAGCGGAGCGCGTTCACGGCCGCGGCGTCGTCGGCGGTGCCGTGGGACAGGTCAGGCATGTTCATTAGGCTAACTCATTACTCTGTCTAAATACCAACGGGAACACCCGGAGGTAGCACGAATCACACCCGCACCACGGCGAGCGGCACCGACAGGGCGCCGCGCGACACCGCGGGGCGCCGCACGGCAGCACAGCGCCCGCCAGATCACGCTTCGGCATCCATGTATCACCCAAATGAGTGAGTCGGATCCAGAAAGTGACGCAAAGGAGCCCCGGCTGCCCCGACCCTGAACGACATGGGATCGACAGTGCTCAGCCTGCGCATCGACGGTGAGCTGCTCGACCGGCTCAGGAGTCACGCCGCGAAAAGAGGAATGAGCGTCCAGGACTACGTGGCCCGGACGCTCATTCGCGAGGATTTCGACGAGCGGTTCAAGACCGCGGTCGACGAGACGGAGAGGTTCTACGGCCCGGCCTCAACCGGCACCGGAACCGGTGATCACGTGAGGCCGAGCGCCGGCATCGCGTAGTAGAAGACGAAGACCGCCGACACGACGTACATCGCCACCGGGACCTCACGGCCCCGGCCGGCCGCGAGCCGCAGCACGCTGAAGGCGATGAAGCCGATGCCGATGCCGTTCGTGATCGAGTACGTGAACGGCATCATCACCATGGCCAGGAACGCCGGCACCGCGATGGTGAAGTCGCTCCAGTCGATGTCCTTGACCGACCCGGCCAGGATCAGGAAGCCCACCGCGAGCAGCGCGGGGGTCGCCGCCTGCGACGGCACCATGGTCGCGAGCGGCGTGAGGAACAGCGCCACCGCGAACAGACCGCCGGTCACGACGGACGCGAGACCGGTCCTGGCCCCCTCGCCGACGCCGGCGGTGGACTCCACGAAGCAGGTGGTGGCCGAGGAGGAGGTCGCGCCGCCGGAGGCGACGGCCAGGCCGTCGACGAGGAGGACCTTGTTGATGCCGGGGAAGTTGCCGTCCTCGTCGATCAGCTTGGCCTCGTCGCCGACGCCGAGGATCGTGCCCATCGCGTCGAAGAAGCAGGACAGCAGGACGGTGAAGACGAAGAGGACGCCGGTCAGGAGGCCGACCTTGTCGAAGCCGCCGAAGAGGCTGACCTTGCCGACGAGCCCGAAGTCGGGCGAGGCGACGGGGTTGCCGGGCCACTCCGGGGTGGTGAGGCCCCAGGAGGGGACCTTCGCGACCGCGTTGATCACCATGGCCACGAGCGTCATGACGACGATCGAGATCAGGATCGCGCCCGGCACCTTGCGGATGATCAGGGCGAGGGTGAGGAGGGTGCCCAGGATGAAGACGAGGACGGGCCAGCCGGTGAGGTGACCGTCGCCGCCGAGCTGGAGCGGGACGGTGGTGTGGGCGATGTCGGGGATGCGGGAGACGAAGCCCGAGTCGACGAGGCCGATCAGCATGATGAAGAGGCCGATGCCGATCGCGATGCCCTTGCGCAGGCCGACCGGGACGGCGTTCATGACGCGCTCGCGCAGACCGGTGGCGACGAGCAGCATGACCACGATGCCGGCGAGGACGACCATGCCCATGGCGTCCGGCCAGGACATCTTCGGCGCGAGCTGGAGCGCGACGACCGTGTTGACGCCGAGGCCGGCGGCGAGCGCGATCGGGACGTTGCCGATGACGCCCATGAGGAGCGTCGTGAGGGCGGCGGTCAGGACGGTCGCGGTGACGAGCTGGCCGCTGTCGAGCTGGTGCCCGTACATGTCCTTGGCGCTGCCGAGGATGATCGGGTTCAGCACGATGATGTAGGCCATCGCGAAGAAGGTGGCGAAGCCTCCGCGGACCTCGCGGGCGACGGTGGAGCCGCGCTCGGAGATCCGGAAGTAGCGGTCGAGACCGGAGACGGGAGCACCGGGGGCGCCGGGGGTCTCCGGGGGCGTGGCCTTGGCGGTGGCCGTCGAGCTCATGGGGGTTCCTCTTCAGAGGTTCAGAAAGTCCTTTTTTGGCGGTTCGTACAAGGGAAACCCGCCACAGGCAAACCGTTTCAGTATGAACACATGAACGAGTGGGCGTCCATCTCCGCGCGTAGACCGTACGAGGACACGAAAACGGGCCGCCTAGACTGGGCCCATGGCGAAGTGGACACCGAAGCACGAGGCACCCGAGCCCCTCGAAGGGCCCGTCGTCGCCACCATCACCGGCGGAACGATCCTCTGGTTCGTCCTCTTCGTCGTCCAGGTCCCCTTCTACGGCTGGTTCGACGACCGGGGCCTCACCTCCTGGGTCTGGACCTGTCTGGCCGGCGCCGGACTCGGCCTGATCGGCATCTGGTACGTGCGGAAGCGGGACGCGGCGATCAAGCGGCACGCGGCGGCGAACGCGGCGGCGCGGACGACGGAGCCCCCGGAGGCCCGCCCCGGCGCCTGACGCCGGTTCGCCCTGCTCGGCAGGTGAACGACCGGAACCGGTCGTACCGTCGAGAACATGACTCAGCGGGCGAAGATCGACGCGGCCGGAGACGGAGCCGGCGACGGGACCCCCGGGACCGCCGGAGCCACCGGGACCGCCCCGGCGGAACCGCCCGTCGTGCACCGCGCCGTCGGCCTGACCTCCGCCGAGGTCGCCGAGCGGGTCGCGCGCGGGGAGGTCAACGACGTCCCCCTCCGCAGTTCCCGCTCGACCACCGACATCGTCCGCGCGAACGTCTTCACCCGCTTCAACGCGATCATCGGCGTCCTGTGGGTGATCATGCTGGTCGTCGCGCCGATCCAGGACAGCCTCTTCGGCTTCGTGATCGTCGCCAACACCGGCATCGGCATCGTCCAGGAGCTCCGCGCCAAGAAGACCCTCGACGGGCTCGCGGTCATCGGCGAGGCGAAACCCACCGTCCGGCGCGACGGCGTCACCGCCGAGATCTCCACCTCCGAGATCGTCCTCGGCGACCTCGTCGAACTCGGACCGGGCGACAAGGTCGTCGTCGACGGCGAGGTGGCGGAGGCCGACAGCCTGGAGGTCGACGAGTCGCTGCTCACGGGCGAGGCCGACCCGGTGGTGAAGAGGCCCGGCGACCGGATGATGTCCGGCTCGTTCGTGGTCGCCGGCGGCGGCGCCTTCACCGCCACCAGGGTCGGCCGCGAGGCGTACGCCGCCCAGCTCGCCGAGGAGGCCTCCCGCTTCACCCTCGTCCACTCCGAGCTGCGCACGGGCATCTCCACGATCCTCAAGTACGTGACGTGGATGATGGTCCCGACCGCGATCGGGCTCGTCATCAGCCAGCTCGTCGTGAAGAACAACGACTTCAAGGGGGCCGTCGCCCGCACGGTCGGCGGCATCGTCCCGATGATCCCCGAGGGCCTCGTCCTGCTCACCTCGGTCGCCTTCGCGGTCGGGGTGATCCGGCTCGGCCGCAGACAGTGCCTCGTCCAGGAGCTGCCCGCGATCGAGGGCCTGGCCCGGGTCGACGTCGTCTGCCTCGACAAGACGGGCACGCTCACCGAGGGCGGCATGGACGTCACGGACCTCCGCCCGCTGAACGGCAGCGACGAGGCGTACGTACGGCAGGTGCTGGGCGCCCTCGGCGAGTCGGACCCGCGTCCGAACGCCTCCCTCCAGGCCGTCAAGGACGCCTACCCGGACACCGTGGAATGGCGCTGCACGGAGAGCCTGCCGTTCTCCTCGGCCCGCAAGTACAGCGGCGCGTCGTTCAGCGAGGGCGACGGGGAGAACTCGACGTGGCTGCTGGGCGCACCGGACGTCCTCCTGTCCGCCGAGGACCCGGTCCTCGGCGAGATCGACCACCTCAACGAACAGGGCCTGCGGGTCCTCCTCCTCGCCCGTGCGGCCCACGAACTCGACAGCCCGGCCGTGGCCACCGGCGCCCGCCCCGCCGCCCTCGTCGTCCTGGAGCAGCGGCTGCGTCCCGACGCCGCCGACACCCTCGCCTACTTCGCCGACCAGCAGGTCGCCACCAAGGTCGTCTCCGGCGACAACGCGGTCTCGGTGGGCGCGGTGGCGGGAAAGCTGAACATGCCCGGCGCGGAGAACACGATCGACGCCCGCACCCTCCCCACCGAGCGGGAGGACATGGCGAAGGCCCTGGACGAGAACGCGGTCTTCGGCCGGGTCACCCCGCGGCAGAAGCGGGACATGGTGGCGGCGCTGCAGTCCCGCGGCCACACCGTCGCCATGACGGGGGACGGCGTCAACGACGTCCTCGCGCTGAAGGACGCGGACATCGGCGTCTCGATGGGCTCGGGCTCGGAGGCGACGAGGGCGGTGGCGCAGATCGTCCTGCTGAACAACAGCTTCGCGACGCTCCCGTCGGTGGTGGCGGAGGGCCGCCGGGTCATCGGCAACATCACCCGCGTGGCCACCCTCTTCCTCACGAAGACGGTCTACTCGGTCCTCCTGGCGATCCTGGTGGTGGTCTCGCAGGTGGAGTACCCGTTCCTCCCCCGGCACCTGACCCTGCTCTCCACCCTCACGATCGGCGTGCCGGCCTTCTTCCTCGCGCTGGCCCCGAACAAGGAACGCGCGAAGCCGAACTTCGTACGGCGGGTCATGCGGTACGCGATCCCCGGCGGCGTCATCGCGGCGGCGGCCACCTTCGCCACGTACCTCCTGGCCCGCCACCACTACACGGGCACCGACGCCCTGGGCGCCGAGACCAGCGCGGCCACCCTCACGCTCTTCCTGGTCTCCCTCTGGGTCCTCGCGATCATCGCCCGCCCCTACACCTGGTGGCGGCTCGCCCTGGTCGCCGCCATGGGAGGGGCCTTCCTCCTGGTCCTCGCCGTCCCCTGGCTCCAGAAGTTCTTCGCCCTGAAACTGGTGGGCGTGACGATGCCGTGGACGGCGGTGGCGATCGCGGCGGCGGGCTGCGTCCTGCTGGAGCTGGCGTGGCGGTGGGTGGACCGGAGGTTCCCGACGTAAGGGGCGGACCCCTCCGGCCCGGCGCGATCACGCGATCGCGCGATCAGTCGCGATCAGCCGTGCAGCGTGGCGTCCAGACGGTCCAGGACGTGGGGCCAGCCCCTGCCCATCCCCTCGTACGCCTGGCGGCCCAGGGGCGAGTCGAGGTCGAAGCCGGCGTGGGTGAGGACGAGGCGGGTGCCCTCGCCCTCCGGCCGGAGCGTCCAGGTGACGGTGGTGTCGAGCGTGCCCTCGGCGAAGCGGTAGGCGAGCAGCCGCTCGTCCTCCACGGCGGTCACCTCGCAGGGCTGACCGCCGAAGGCGCCCATGTCGAGGGTGAAGCGGTGCCCGACGACGGCCTTGACGTCGCCGGCCGCCCACCAGCGGGCGTGCAGGTCGGGGTCGGTCAGGGCCTTCCACACCGCGGCGGGGGCGTGGGGCAGGAACTTCTCGCAGGTGAGCGCGGCGCTCTCGGTCATGTCTCGGCTTCCTCGTCCAGGAGATGGGCCAGCGCGTCCAGACGCTGCTTCCAGTACCGCTCGAACGGGTGCAGCCACTCGCCCACCTCGGCCAGCCGGGCCGGTTCGAGGTGGTAGAAGCGGTGCCGCCCGCGGGGCTCCTCGCGCACCAGTCCCGCGGCGCGGAGCACCGCCAGGTGCTCGGAGACGGCGGGTCTTCCGAGCTCGAACATCCCGGCCAGCTCGCCCGTGGAGCGAGGCCCTTCCCGCAGTGTTTCGAGCAGCTTGCGGCGCACCGGGTTGGCCAGCACGCCGAACACGTCGGTCGGCATGACCCCCACGATACGTCGGAACTTTCCGACGCGTCAAAACCTTCCGACGCGTTACGGGGGCCGGCCCACGGCGCGGGCGGCCGCCGACCCATCGGGTGAAATCACTTTCCGTCCACCCGGGCACCCCTCACCCCGGGCAGACATCACGCCACGTGACCACCTTCTGGAAGGAACCCCCGTGGCCCGCAGAACAACCGTCGGCCTCCTGTGCGCCCCGGCGCTCGTCGCCGCCGCCCTCACCGTCACCGCCGGGGGCCCCGCCGCCGCGGCGCCCACCTGCTTCGAGGCCGCCGCCACCGTCACCGGCACCGTCGGCACCCCGGGGGACGACGTCATCATCGGCACGCCCGGCGACGACGTCATCGACGGCAAGGGCGGCAACGACCGGATCTGCGGCCTCGGCGGCGACGACCGCATCCACGGCGGGGACGGCGACGACCGCGTCACGGGCGGGACCGGCGACGACCGGGTCTTCGGCGACGCCGGCAACGACGAGGCGATCGGCGACGAGCGCGCGTACACCGGCGACGTCACCGGCCCCACCGGCCGGGACCTCCTCGACGGCGGGACCGGGCACGACTTCCTGCTCGGCGACAACGCGGCGACGCAGGGCACGGCCGAGGGCGCCGCCCCCGACGTCCTCGTCGGCGGGGACGGCGACGACATCCTCTACGGGGACGACTCCGGCGACCGCGCCAACGGCGGCGCCCCGGACCGGATCATCGGCGGCGACGGGGAGGACGTCGTCGTCGGGGACTCGCTCGGCTACTACGCGGCGTCGGGCGCCGGGGACGACGTCATCCTCGAAGGCGCCGGCACCCTCGGCGACGTCACCGGGGACAGCTTCGCGCCGTTCGGCAACGCGACCGGCGCCGGCGGCGACGACCTGATCGACTTGGGAACGGACGGCGCGTTCGGCGCCGTCGGCGACCACACGTCCGGCGGCACCGCGGTCGGCTCCGGCAACGACCGGATCCTCGGCGGCGCCACGGGCGAGACCGTGCTCATCGGCGACAACTCCCTCGTCGATCCCACCGGGACCACCGCGGGCGACGACCTGATCGAGGGCCGTGGCGGCGACGACCGGATCTTCGGCGACAACTCGGACTGGAGCCGGACGCTCGGCACCGCCGGCGGCCGGGACGCCCTGCGCGGCGGCGACGGCGACGACCACCTGCGCGGCGGCCCCGCCGGCGACGTCCTCGACGGCCAGGCCGGCATCGACGACTGCGACGGCGAGGCCGGGACGGACATCGTGGCCGGCTGCGAGACCCAGCCGGCCACGCGCTCCCCCCGGAAGGCCGCCCCCGCCCGGACGGACCGCCCGCTGTACGACCGCCTCGCGGGACGGGCCGGCAGGAACGGGCGGCTCTGACCGACGGGAGCGGGCGGCACCGGCGGTCCGGTCCGGTCCGGTCCGCGCGAGCCTCTCCCGGACCTCAGTCGAACCAGCGGTCCCTCGCCAGTTCCGCCGTCCTCGACGGGTCCTCCAGGAGGGCCGCCACCTCGAAGCGGCGGGGCCACTGGCCGGCCGCCCAGGCGAGGCCGGCCGCCACGCCCTCCAGGGTGGCCGCGTGGACGACGCCGTCCGGGGTGCGGCGCCAGTCGAGTTCGGTGCCGCCGGCGTGGAGTTCCTCGTGCTCGATGTACGAGGCGGGGGTGGCCGGGCCCAGGAGGGCGTGGACCGAGGGCGGCACCTCGTGCTCCTCGCCGACCGTCGTCACCTCGGCCTCGACCGCCTCGCTCAGCCGGCGGACCTGGAAGAGGTCGGCCAGGTCCGCGGCGCGGGACGGCGAGACGGGCAGCAGGGGAAGGTCGCCGGCCAGCGGGAGGAGGTCGGGGGCGTCCGCCACCAGGGCCTCCGACGCGTCGACCACGACCAGGGCACCGTCCACGACCGCCCGCAGCTCGTCGGGGAGCAGCGTCACCTGCTCGGGGTCCAGGTCCGCCAGGGCCGTGTACAGGGCGTGCAGCTGCGGGGCCGTCACCTCGCGCGCCGGGTCCGCCAGCCGGGCCAGGAGCTCCGCCGCGCCGCCCGGCTCGTCGAGGAGGGCCGCGACCGAGGTGCGGACGCCCAGGGCGCGGAGGACCTGCTCGTCCTCGAAGCCGGTCGCGTCGGCGGAGTCGTAGAGACCGGCCAGGAGCGGGTCCGAGCCCTCCGCGCGGAGGCCCGCCGGGTGGCGGCCGTCCAGGACCGGGTGGTCGCGCAGCCACCAGGCGGTGTACGAGCGGACGGTCTCCGTCGTGCCGTCCGGGAGGAGGACCCGCACGGGCTGGGTCAGGGCGTCCCGGAGCGGCGGCTGCGCGAGGAGGGCGAGCGCCTGCGGCCAGCAGTCGTCGTCGACCAGGTCCAGGTCCCGTACGGCCACGATCTCCGTCGCCACCGGGGGCACGGGGCTCTCCGGGAGCCGGTCCAGGACGTCCTCGCACCAGACGTCGACCGCGTCGAGGAGGCCCGCGTCGTCCGGCTCCGGATAGTCGCCCTCGCGCGGCTCGACCTCGTCCGGGTCGAGGACCAGGTCGGTCGCGCGGATCAGGGCGAAGTTCGCGAGCACCCCGCACGCGGCGAGCGGCTGCTCGCCCCAGCGGGCGGCCAGGTCGCCGTCCACGAAGGCGAGTTCGTCCTCGCGCATCACGGCGGCGAAGGGCGAGGCCGGCAGGACGAGCTCGCCGGCCGGGGAGAGTTCGCCGTCCTCGTCGGGGAGGGCGAGCGCGCCGAGCCAGGGCTCGTCGCCCGGTTCGAGCTCCGCGTCCCGGACGAGGGCGAGGACCGTCTCGGCGAGCTCCTCGGCGTCGAGGGCGTCGGCGTCCTCGTCCCAGATCTCCCCCGCGTCGAGGGAGGCGGCGACCGCCGCCCGCACCTGCGGGGTCGTCAGGACCGCGCGGGGCGTGGCGGGCAGGGCGCCCAGCTTCTCCAGGAGCGGGTGCGCCGCCTCCGGGTGCGCCACCTTCAGACCGAGCCGGGTCAGCTCGGCGGGGGTGCGGTCCTGCGGGAGGAGGACCTGGCGGGGACCGATCGTCGTACGGATCCTGGCGCCCTCGGCGCTCTCCGCGAGCGGCACCGGGAGGCCCGTCAGCCGGTCCGGGTCGACGCCGGCGAGCGAGTCGTACAGCCGCCACCACCACGTCGGCGCCCTGTCCACCCCGGCGAGGCGGTCGATCGCCTCGGTGAGCGGCACGCGGCCGATGCCGAGGGTACGGAGCTCGGGGCGCCGCTCCAGGCCGGCCGGGAGGAGCGTCGGGAACACCTCGGCGAGGACCTCGACGGTCTCCGCGCCCGCGCCTTCCACGACCTCCGCCTCGATCGGGCGGAGCGCGGGCAGCTCCTCGGACGGCGCGGCGGGCGCCAGGAACGCCACCCTCGGCAGCCGGTCCAGGATCGCCTCGCGCAGCGCCCCGTCGATCGGGCCCTTGCCGAGCGGGCCGGGCACCAGGTCGAGGGCCGCGGTCGTCACCGGCCGCCAGTCGGAGAGCAGTTCGGCGTACGCGTCGGCCGCGCGCTGCACCAGGAAGTCGGTGAGCGGCCCCGGCGCCGGGTGCCGGCGGGCGGTGTCCAGCGGGAGGGACGCGATGAGGAGCGCCGGGATGCCGAGCGGCTCGTCGGTGGGGGTGGGGGCGTGCACGACGGGCGTGGTGCGGGGGTACTTCGGGGCGCCCTCGGCGTCCACGGGCACGGCCCAGGTGACCGACCAGTGCGGGCGCAGGCGCTCCTCGACCGGGCGGTCCCTGAGGAGTTCGGGCTCGATCGGGCCGCCGTGGGTGACGGTCCGCCAGCGGTGGCCGCCGGTCGCGGAGTCGTCGATGCGGACGTAGCCGTCCTCCTCGGAGCGGCGGAGGGTCCGTACCCCTCCTTCGGGTGTCTCGACGACGACCTCCGCGAGACCCGGGAGGGTGAGGAGCAGGGCGTCGTCGACGGAGGCGAGGAGGCGCTCGGTCAGGTCCTCGGCGGCGGCGTCGCGCATCGGGAGGACGACGACGGTGTCGTAGCCCTCGGGGGCGGTGCCCTCGGCGGGCAGCGGCAGCCGGAGGAGGGGTACGTGGCCGTCGCGGCGGCGCAGTTCGTCGCCGAGGCCCGGGCTGTAGCGGGCGGCCTCGGCGGCCAGCTCCCGCGCCTCGGCGAGGGACCAGCGGACGCCGCCGTGCCGGCCCAGGACGGCGGGCTCGTCGGTGACGGCGAGGACGGCGGCGAAGCCGACGCCGAAGCGGCCGACGGCACCGTGGCCCTGCTCGCGCTTGGCGGAGGCGCGCAGGGTGGACAGCGACTCGGCGCCGGCGGCGTCCAGCGGGGCGCCGGTGTTCGCCGCGGCGAGGACGGCGGGGCCCTCGTGGTCCGCGGGGTGCAGGGTCAGGCGGAGGCGGCCCGGGACGCCGGCGCGGTGGGCTGCGTCGGCGGCGTTCTGGGCCAGCTCGACGACGAGGCGGTCGCGGTAACCGCCGAGCGCGAGGTCCTCCTCGGCGTTGGCGTCCTCGCGGAACCGGGCGGGGCCGGCGCCCCAGGCGTCGAGCACGCCCCGCCGCAGCCGTGCGGTGCCGAAGGGATCGGTTCCGTCGGTCGTCGTCCGGACGCTGACGCTCACGTCTGACTCCAGTCTGCGGTTCTGCGGGCGGTCGGTCCCGGACCATTGCCCGGGGCCCGAAGGTACCGTGCGGCGGGCCGGGCGGGTTGCGGGGCACGTGGGTGAGCGGGGGCGCGCGGGGTCACGAACCCCGCCCCACCACGATCCCGCCCCTCCGCCGGCCCCGGGGCGGGCCGCGCCTCCGCCCCCGTCGCGGGCGCGCCCACCGGTGCGGCGCCTACCCCGTCGCGGGTGCGCCCACCGGTGCAGCGCCCGTCCCCGTTGCGGGCTGCGCCCACCGGGCGGTGCCCACCCCCGCCCCCCGTTGTGGGCAATCGTTCCGCTGGGGCGGAACGGGTGGGCACAACGGACCCGCGCCCTGCCGGCGCCAGAGGCTCACGTGCCTGAACCCGCACCGGGCTGTGTGCCGCACCAGTGGTGCGGGTTCAGGCGCGGAACGCGGAGGCGCCGCTGAAGGGCGCCGTCCCGTGTGCCCACCCGTCCCGCCCCAGCGGGACGATTGCCCACACGGAGGTGGGCAGGGGCGCCGCCCAGCAGGGCGCGGGCCCCACACGGGCAGGGGGCAACGTCCCGCAGGGCGCGGGCCCGCGCGGCGGGTGGGCGGGGGCGCCGCCCCGGCGGGAGAGGCACCGCCCAGCCGGGCGCGGGTCCCGCACGGGCAGGGGTACCGCCCACCCGGGCGCGGGCGTCGGCCGGTCGGGCCGGGGCGTGCGGCGTGGCGGCCAGGGGGCTCGTTACGAGTGGCCCAGGTCCTCCGACGCCGCGTCCGGCTCCGTCGTGGAGCCGGAGTCCTTCGCCGGCCGGAGGGGGAACTCGTCCGCCGCCATGGAGTCCAGCACCGGCGGCGCCGGCCGCGGCGGCTTCGGCATGACGGCGGCCTCCGAGTGCCCCCCGCAGCCGTACGCGAGCGACACGACCCGCCCGTCCGCGGGCGAGAACTCGTTGGCGCAGATGCCGAACGCCTGCTTCAGGGACCCCGCCAGCGGCACCAGGAACGCGCAGGACTCGCAGGAGGCCGGCGCGGCCTGGGCCATCGGCGTCTTCGCGCCGAACGCCTCGTCCCACCGGTCCGCGGCCATGTGCAGGCCGTAGCGGGAGAGGACCCGCGCCCGGCGCATGCCGAGTTCCTCGGCGACCGCGGCGATGGCGCCCCTCGACGGGGTGCGGGACGTCAGTTCGGCGTCCTCCTCGTCCAGGTGGTCGGACATCTCCTCCGACACCACGGAGTTCGGCGGCGGCGCGTCCTCGCCGGTGTAGCCGGGCTCCAGGCGCAGGTCGTCCTGCTCCGTGGGGAGGAGGTCGCCGGGCCCCATGTCTCCGGGCCGCAGCCGCTCGCTCCACGGCACCCATTCGGGGGCGAGGAGCGCGTCGGCGCCGGGCAGCAGGACGGTTTCGTCAAGCGTGACGTTCTTGGCGCGGGAGGCTCGGGTGACGGTCACCGCCCAGCGCCAGCCCCGGTAGCCGGGTTCCTTGGACTCGAAGAAGTGCGTGACGACCCGGTCGCCCTCCGCGACGACCTCGACGTGCGCGCCCACGATCCCTGGCGCGGCCGCCTCCTCGGCGGCCTCCCGCGCGAGGTCTACGGCCTCCGCGCACAGGCGGTCGGGGATACGCGTGGCTCGCGGGGTACGCGGGGTACCGCTTCGCGTCGTCGCAGCACTCACAGGTCTCGCTTCTCTCCTACGCCGTCTCACGGGTGCGCCGGCCGAGGGGCGGGAGCGAAGCCACGGGCGGCGGGCGGAGCGGACCAGGGGGCCGCATCGACGTCCGCACCCGACTTGTCTCGCGCGTCTCGGGCACACCTAACGTCATCCATTCTGCGGGATGCCGAAGAGGCGCGCGGCCGAGAGATTCCGCCGGTGACGCGCTACGCACGCTACCCCGTTCGCGAGCCTCCGCCCACCTGCCCGTCCCAAGTGGTCGGGATCGCGGGCGCCGGAAGCCCCTGCCGCCCGCCCGCCGTGCGGGCACCGCCCGGCGAACGCGGGTCCGCAACGGGCCCTCCCGCGGCCCTCTCCCGTCGCGCCACGGTTCGTCGGGCGGGCCCGTGGGGCACTATGACGGAGTGGCAGCCGCACGGTCCCCCGTACGATCGCATGATCCCGCCGGGCCGCTCCGCCGAGCGGGCCGGAAGGTGGGGCGTGCCCTGCACCTGCCGTTCACCGGCACCGCGAGGGGCATCCGGAAGGCCACCCACGCGCACGGCGCGGGCGAGTCGGGGCTCGGGAAGCTGATCGAGCTGCACGCCGTGAACGGCGCCGGCGACGTCATGATCACCGTCGCCCTCGCCTCCACCGTCTTCTTCTCCGTGCCGACCGACGAGGCCCGCGGCCGCGTCGCGCTCTACCTGGCCGTCACGATGGCCCCCTTCACCCTCCTCGCCCCCGTGATCGGCCCCCTCCTGGACCGGATCCCGCACGGGCGGCGGGCGGCGATGGCGGGCGCGATGCTGACGCGCGCGGTCCTCGCGGTCATGATGTCGGGGGCCGTGGCGACGGGCGGTCTGGAGCTGTATCCGGCGGCGCTCGGCGTCCTCGTGGCCTCCAAGGCGTACGGGGTGGTCCGCAGCGCCGTCGTGCCCCGCCTCCTCCCACCGGACTTCTCGCTCGTGAAGGCGAACTCCCGGGTCACCCTCGCCGGGCTGCTCGCCACCGGCATCGCCGCGCCCGTGGGGGCGGGCCTGCAGATGATCGGGTCGGGCTGGCCGCTGTACGGGGCGTGCGCCCTGTTCCTGCTCGGGACGTTCTGGGCGCTGCGGATGCCGCACAAGGTGGACTCCGCGAAGGGCGAGCGGCGGGCGCACCTGCTGACCCACGGCGAGAAGAAGCCGAGTCTGCGGACGGTGGGCCCGTCGGTGCTGCGCGGCCTGACGGCGAACGCGGCCCAGCGCATGCTGTCCGGTTTCCTGATCTTCTTCCTGGCGTTCCTGCTGCGGGAGCATCCGCTGTCGGGGCAGAGCGCCGCCGTCTCCCTGGGCATCGTGGGCGTGGCGGCGGGCACCGGGAACGCCTGCGGTACGGCCGTCGGCTCGCTGCTGCGGGACCGGGGCCACGGGCCCGAGGTGATCATCGCCACGATGATCACGGTGGTGTTCGGCACGGCGGTCTGCACGGCCGTCTTCTTCGGCGGCCTGATGGTCGCCGTCCTCGGCGCGGTCGCGGGACTCACCCAGGCCCTGTCGAAGCTGTCGCTGGACGCGCTGATCCAGCGGGACGTGCCGGAGCTGGTGCGGACCTCGGCGTTCGCCCGTTCCGAGACGGCCCTGCAGATGGCGTGGGTGGTGGGCGGCGGGATCGGCATCGCCCTGCCCCTGAACGGCACCCTCGGCATGTCCGTCGCCGCCGCGATCCTGGGCCTGGGCGCGCTCCTCTCCGTCCGCGGCCTCCTCTCGGCGTCCCGCAGCCGCTCGGGCCCCAAGGGCCGCCCGAAGGCGAAGGTGTCCTAGGACGCCCCGTACGAGGCCCTGGGCCGTCCCCACCGTCCCAGACGCCCCAGCCCATGCGGGGCGTCCCCCTGGTGAGGTCAAGGGCGCGCCCGGGGGCACGGGGGCCCGGGGCACCCCTGTCGAGGCCTCCGGCACCCCCTGCGAAGCGGTACGCCGCAGCGGCACGCCGTACCCCCGCGTGGCGCGGGCGCGGCGGCCCGATAGCCTTCGGCTCATGACCGTTGCGTTCTTCTCCGGCTCGCGCCGCCGGGCCGCCGTCGCCCTCGGGGCCGTCTCCGCCGGGCTCCTCGTACTCTCCGCCTGCGACAAGCCGACTCCGCTCGCGACCCTGACGGTCGGGACCGATTCGGTGCACTCCGAGGCCGCCTGCTACAACGACGGCGACGCCATCAAGGAGTCGCAGGTCCAGCAGTGCCTCAACAAGAAGGCCGAGAAGACCATCACGGTCTCCACGGACGACAAGATCCGCTTCGGCGTGGACCCGGAGATCGCGGACCACGGCTGGACGATCTTCCTCGGCGGCCAGCAGGCCGAGCCCGAGCCGTACAAGAAGACGTACCGGACCATTCCGGCCAGCGCCTTCTTCTCCAGCCAGCCCGGCGAGGCCACCGACAAGACCCAGGTGACCATCGTCGAGAACACCGGCAAGAAGCTGACCGGCATCTGGCACTTCCAGCTGAAGAAGGACTCCTGATCCGCCGGTGGTCCACCGGATCCTGATCGTGACGGCCGTGGCGGCGGAGGCGGACTCCGTCGCCGCCGGCCTCGGCCCCGGCGCGCCCGACCCGGTCCCGCTGCCGGGGGGCCTCGCCCTGCGCCGTCACGGCCACGTCGACGTCCTCGTCGGCGGGGTCGGCCCCGCGGCCGTCGCCGCCGCGACGGGGACGGCCCTCGCCTGCGAGACCCTCGCCGGGGGCGGCTACGGCCTCGTCGTCTCCGCCGGGATCGCCGGCGGCTTCCAGCCGGCCGCGCCGCTCGGGTCCGTCGTCGTGTCCTCGGCGATCGTCGCCGCCGACCTCGGGGCCGAGACCCCGGACGGGTACCTCGCCGTCGAGGAGCTCGGCTTCGGCCGGTCCGTCCACCCCGTGCCCGAGGCGCTCACCGGCCGGATCACGGCCGCCCTGGCCGCCGGGGGCCCGTCGCACGTCCTCGCGCCCGTCCTCACCGTCTCCACGGTCACCGGCACCGCCCCTCGCGCCGCCGAGCTCGCGGGGCGCCACCCGGAGGCCGCCGCCGAGGCGATGGAGGGCTTCGGCGTCGCCGAGGCCGCCGCCGCGCACGGCGTGCCGGTCGTCGAGATCCGGGCCGTGTCGAACGCCGTCGGGCCGCGCGACCGCGCCGCCTGGCGCATCGGCGAGGCCCTGGGCGCCCTCCGGCACACCTTCGAGCTGCTCGGCCGTACCGTCCTCGTGGAGGCGCACGCGTGAAACTGAAGATCGCCTACTCGCCCTGCCCGAACGACACCTTCGTCTTCGACGCCTGGGCGCACGGCCGGGTCCCGGACGCGCCCCGGCTCGACGTGACGTTCGCGGACATCGACGTCACCAACGGCTGGGCGGAGGGCGGCACCGACCCGCACGACGTCCTGAAGGTGTCGTACGCCGTGCTGCCGTGGATCCTCGACGAGTACGCCCTGCTGCCCTGCGGCGGCGCCCTGGGCCGCGGCTGCGGCCCGCTCGTCCTCACCCGCGACGCGGCGACCGGCGCGGACCTGGCGGGGAGGACCGTCGCGGTGCCGAGCGAGCGCTCCACCGCGTACCTGCTGTTCCGGTTGTGGGCGGCCGAGACCGTGCCCGGCGGGGTCGGCGAGGTGGTCGTGATGCCGTTCCACGAGATCATGCCCGCCGTACGGGACGGGAAGGTCGACGCGGGGCTCGTCATCCACGAGGCCCGCTTCACGTACAAGAACTACGGGCTGCACTGCCTCGCCGACATGGGCGAGCACTGGGAGTCCACGACCGGGCTCCCGATCCCGCTGGGCGCGATCGTCGCCCGCCGCTCGCTGGGCGCCGAGACCCTCCGGCTGCTCGCCGCGTCCGCCCGCGCGTCGGTGCGGATGGCCTGGGACGATCCCGAGGCCTCCCGGCCGTACGTCCTGGAGCACGCCCAGGAGATGGACCCGAAGGTGGCCGACCAGCACATCGGCCTCTACGTCAACGAGTTCACGGCCGACCTCGGCGAGCACGGCTACGCGGCGGTCCGCGGGCTGCTCACGCGCGCCGCGGCCGAGGGGCTCGTACCGCCCCTCGGCCCGGACGCGCTGCGGTTCCCGTAAGGGGGCCGTCACACGTCCAGCTGGTCGGCGACCGCGCGGAGCAGGCCGGCGATCTTCTTGCCCGCCGCCTTCTCCGGGTAGCGGCCGCGCTCCAGCATCGGCGTGATGTTCTCCAGGAGCGTCGTCAGGTCCTGGACGATGGACGCCAGTTCGTCGGGCTTGCGGCGCTGCGCCGCGGCGACGGACGGGGTCGGGTCGAGGATCGTGACGGACAGCGCCTGGTCGCCGCGCTGACCTGCGACGACACCGAACTCCACCCTCTGCCCCGGCTTCAGTGCGTCGACTCCGGCGGGGAGCACCGACGAGTGCACGAAGACGTCGCCGCCGTCGTCGCGGGAGAGAAAGCCGAAGCCCTTCTCGCTGTTGAACCATTTGACCTTGCCGGTAGGCACGTCTGTCCTCGTCCTCGTCCTCGTCGATGGGGATGGCAAACGGCGGGTCGTCGACCGACCCGCCGGCACCAGGCTAATGGTCAGGAGGCCGGTGACAAGACGCCGCCGACGTGTTCCTCCGGCCTGGGAACTACCCTGGCCGAATGCGTAGTGAAACCCCCGCCGCGCCGGTGGACGACAGTGCCCCCGGTGACGGACTGGTCAAGGCCGGTGTGATCCTGTTCGCCGTCGGCGCGGTCGCGACGCTGGTCACCGTGGCCCCGCTGTTCCTCGGGACGGACCCCTTCCCCACCGTCGCGTACCTCGTGTCGATGCTGATGGGGGTCGGGTTCCTCGTCGCCGCCGCCGGGCTCCTGCGGTCGGTCGCGGCCCAGCGGCGGCAGGCCCGGCGGGCTTCGGCCGTTCCGGCTCAGCCCCGGTAGCCCTCCCACCAGGGGCGGAAGTCCGTCAGGTCCGCCAGGACCACGTCCGCGCCGGCCGCGGCCAGCTCCTCGGCGGGACAGGGCCCGGTCGCGACGGCCACCGAGTACGCCCCCGCGGTGGCGGCGCCCCGGACGTCGCCCACGTGGTCGCCGACGTAGACCTCGGCGCCGTGGGCGCGCAGGGCCTCCGCCTTGCCCTCGGCCCACAGGCCGCCGGCGACCGCGTCGGGCTCGATGCCGAGGTGGGCGAGGTGCAGCTCGGCGTGCGGGCCGTTCTTCGCGGTGACGACGATCGTGCGGCCGCCCGCCTCGCGCACGGCCTCGATCGCGTCCCGGGCGCCCGGCATCGGGACGGTCGGCTCGATCGCGTACGAGGGGTAGAGCGCCCGGTAGCGGGCGGTCATCTCCGTGACGTGCTCCGCGGGGAACCAGTGCGCCATCTCCTGCTCCAGCGGCGGCCCGAGGCGGCTGACGACGAGGTCGGCGTCGATCGGGACGCCGACCTCGGCGGAGAAGGCGACGAAGGCCGCCCTGATGCCCGGGCGGGTGTCGAGCAGCGTCAGGTCGAGGTCGAATCCGACGGTGAGCGGGCTGGTGGGCGGGTCGGCGAGCGGGCTGGTGGGCGGGTTCGCGGGCGAGGTCGTCATGGGCTCATTCTCACCGGCCCCGGGGTCCGGGTGTTCGAACAGAGGCGTTGCTTAGACTAAGGCGAGCCTAACCAAACTCGCACTCCGCCGATGGGTCCCGATGCCAGCCGCTTTCCGAACCAGACGGGTCCTCGCGACCTCGGCGGCCCTCGTCGCCCTGCTCCTCGCCGTCCTCCTCAGCCTCGCCGTCGGCGCCCGCCCCGTCGCGCCCTCCACCGTCCTCGACGCCCTGCTGCACGGCGCCACGGGCGACGACGCCGAGGTCGTCCGGCAGCTCCGTGTCCCCCGCACCCTCATCGGGCTGATGGTCGGCGCCGCCCTCGCGCTCGCCGGCACCGCCCTCCAGGGCATCACCCGCAACCCGATCGCCGACCCCGGCATCCTCGGCATCAGCCAGGGCTCCTCCGTCGCGGTCGTCCTCGCCATCGCCTTCCTCGGCGTGCACGAGCTCAGCGGGTACGTGTGGTTCGCCTTCGCCGGCGCCGCCCTCGCCTCCGTCGCCGTCCACGCGATCGCCTCCGGCGGACGCGGCGGGGCCACACCCGTGAAGCTGGCGCTCGGCGGGGCCGCGATCAACGCGCTGCTGCTCTCCGTCACCACCGGCGTCCTCACCACCCGGGCCTCCGCCCTCGACGAGTTCCGGTTCTGGCAGATCGGCTCCCTCGACGGACGCGACACCGAGATCGTCGGCCGCGTCTGGCCCTTCCTGCTGCTCGGCGCCCTCCTCGTCGTCTCCGTGGCGCGCGGACTCGACGCGCTCGCCCTCGGCGAGGACGTCGCCAAGGGGCTCGGACAGCGCGTCGCGACCGTACGGATCGTGGGCGGCCTCGGCGCGACCGTCCTCACCGGCGCGGCCGTCGCCGCCGCCGGCCCCGTCGCCTTCGTCGGCCTCGCCGTCCCCCACATCGCCCGCGCGATCGTCGGCTCCGACCACCGCTGGGTCCTGCCGATGGCCGCGCTCGTCGGCCCGGTGATGCTGCTCGTCGCGGACGTCGCCGGCCGGATCGTCTTCCCGCCGGGCGAGGTCCCGGCCGGGGTGATGACGGCCCTGATCGGAGTGCCGTTCCTGGTGGCGCTGGTACGACGGAAGGCGGTGGCGGCGTGAGCGCGGTCCTGCGAGACCCGTCCCCGAAGGGCGCGGCCCCCGCCGGAGCACGGCCCGCCGGGTACGGGCTCCTCCGTGCCGGGCGGGCGTCCTTCCTCGTCCACCGCCGCTCCGCCCTCGTCGCCACGGGCCTCCTGGTCCTCCTGGCCGCCGCCTGCGTCGCGTACCTCTGCGTCGGCGAGAGGTTCGTCGCACCCGGCGAGGTCGTACGCGTCCTCCTCGGCCGTCCGTCGCCGTCGGCGTTCGTCGTCGAGGAGCTGCGCGCGCCCCGGCTCGTCGTCGCCCTCGCCGTCGGCGCCGCCTTCGGCATCGCGGGCGGCCTCATCCAGACCGTCGCCCGCAACCCGCTCGCCAGCCCCGACATCATCGGCATCAGCCAGGGCGCCGGAGCCGTCACCGTCGCCGCGATGACCTTCGGCCTCACCTCGTACACCGTCCTGCCGTACGTCTCCATCGCCGGCGGCGTCCTCGCCGCCGCCCTCGTGTACGCCTTCGCCTGGCGCGGCGGACTGCACGCGACCCGCTTCGTGCTCATCGGCATCGGCATCGCGGTCGCGCTGCGCTCCCTCATCACGCTCTTCATGACGAAGGGCGACTACCTCGTCGCCCAGCAGGCCCAGATCTGGATGACCGGCTCCCTCAACGGCCGCGGCTGGGACGAGTCCGCGCCGATCCGCTGGACGCTGCTCCTCCTGCTGCCCGCCGTGCTGTGGGCGGCCCGCGCCCAGCGGACCGTCTCCCTCGACGACGACACGGCGACCGCGCTCGGCGCACGGCTCGGCGGGGTCCGGCTCGGGCTCGTCGCCGTCGGCGTCGTCCTCGCGTCGGTGGCGACGGGCGTCGCCGGACCGGTCGACTTCGTGGCCCTGCTCGCCCCGCAGATCGCCCGCCGCACCACCCGGACGGCGCAGATCCCGCTGCTCTGCTCCGCGCTCACGGGCGCGGCGATCGTGGTCGTCGCCGACCTGCTCGGCCGGCGCCTCCTCTCCCCCGTCGAACTGCCCGTGGGCGTCCTCACGGCGGCGGTCGGCGCCCCGTACCTGATCTGGCTCATCGTCCGGAGCCGCGCCGTTGGAGGAAAGTCGTGAGCAGACTGCAGGCCCGCGAGCTGACGCTCGCCTACGAGGACCGGACCGTCGTCGAGGAGCTCGACCTCGCGGTCCCCGACGGCAAGGTGACCGTGATCGTCGGCCCCAACGCCTGCGGCAAGTCCACGACGCTGCGGGCGCTCGGACGGCTGCTGAAGCCGGCGGGCGGCGCGGTCCTCCTCGACGGGGAGTCGCTCGCGAAGCTCCCGACGAAACGGATCGCCCGCTCGATCGGGCTGCTGCCGCAGACGCCCGTCGCGCCCGAGGCCATCACCGTCGCCGACCTCGTCTCCCGGGGGCGCCAGCCGCACCAGGCCTGGTGGAAGCAGTGGTCCGAGGAGGACGAGCGCGCCGTCGCCGACGCCATGTCCCGTACGGACGTGACCGCCCTCGCCGACCGGCCCGTCGACGCGCTGTCGGGCGGACAGCGGCAGCGGGTGTGGATCGCGATGGCCCTCGCCCAGGAGACCGACCTGCTCCTCCTCGACGAGCCCACCACCTACCTGGACATCTCCCACCAGGTGGAGGTCCTCGACCTGGTCCGCCGCCTCAACCGGCTGCGCGGCCGGACCGTCGTCCTCGTCCTCCACGACCTGAACCAGGCCGCCCGGTACGCCGACCACCTCGTCGCCATGAAGGCGGGGCGGGTGGTGGCCTCGGGCCCGCCGTCGGAGGTCGTCACGGAGTCCCTCGTACGGGACGTCTTCGGGCTCTCGTCGGTCGTCGTCCCCGACCCGGTGACGGGGTCACCCCTGGTGGTCCCGGCCGCCCCCTGGGCCCCGGCCGCGGAACCCCTCACCTGACCCGAACCGCGTCCACGGGGCGACGCCCCCGCACGGGACCCACGCCCGGCGGGGCGGTGCCCCTCCCCCACCTCCCTGCGGGACCCGCACCTGGCGGGGCGGTACCCCTGCCGCGCGGGGCCCGCGCCCTGCGGGGCGGTGTCCCCGCCTTGCCCGTGCGGGCTGCGCCCGCGCCCGGCGGGGCGGCTCCCCCTGCCCGTGTGGGCAATCGTCCCGCTGGGCGGGACGGGTGGGCACACGGGACGGCGCCCTTCAGCGGCGCCTCCGCGTTCCGCGCCCTGACCCGCACCACGAGCCGGGTGCGCAACCCGGTGCGGGTCCAGGCACAGCAGCCTCTGGCGCCGGCAGGGCGCGGGTCCGTTGTGCCCACCCGTTCCGCCCCAGCGGAACGACTGCCCACAACGGGGCGCGGGGGTGGGCACCGCCCGGTGGGCGCAGCCCGCAACGGGGCGGCGGGGTGGGCACCGCCCCAGCGGGCGTACCCGCAACGGCGGGGCACCGCCTGGCAGGCGCAGCCCGCGGTGGGGGCGGGCGTCGGCCCGGTGGGTGGGGGTCAGGTTTTGCGGGAGCGCCAGAGGAGGAACAGGGACGAGGCGATCGCCGCCCCCCGGAGGGTCCAGGGCCAGGTTTCGGAGATCGCCGCCCCCATCGCCTCACCCCCCGGCGCCACCGCCTCCCCCCAGCGGCCCTCCACGCGTCCCCAGATCCAGGCGATCCCGCTCGCCGCGGCGAGGCCGGGGATCACCAGGACGGCGGTCCTGATCTCGCCCGGGGTCAGCCGGCGGGAGGCGTACGCGAGGAGCCAGCCCGCCGCGAGGGCGATCAGCGAGCCGAAGACGGCGCCGCCGAGCAGGAGGAGCGCGGCGAGCAGGACGAAGGGGTTCGCGAGGCGGACGCGGGCGCCGCGGGGCGCCGCCTCCGCTTCCGGCCCGGCCTCCGGCGCCCCGGCGGCCGGGGCCGGGGCCGGGGCCTTGCGGAGCCGGAGGATCCGCGCCAGGCGGCGGGCCTTCCCCGGCGCGGCCTCCTCCGCCTCGGCCTCGGCCTTCTCCTCCGCCGGAGCGGGCGGCGCGAAGAGGTCCGGGCGTTCGATGCCGCCGACGAAACCCAGGAGCCCCGCTTCGTCGGTGTCCGTGTTCCACCAGTCCCCCGCGCCGTCGGGACCCTGCCTGTCCTGCGCGGGGATCGCGGCGCTCGACACGCCCGGAGCCTCCCGAGGCCCCGCCCTCTCCACGACCTCGTCCGGCGTCCCCAGGTCGCCGAGGATGTCCCGTACCGCCGCCGGACTCTCCTCGCCGTGCGTGGCGCGCCTGCGGTCGATCTCGTCGCGCAGGCCGGACACGAGCTTCCTGCGGTCGCTCGCCGGCAGCTGCCGCTGCTGGGCCAGATCGCCGACCCGGCTCAGATAGTCGTAGACCAACTGGTCGCTCTCGATCCCCACGGCGCCCCTCCACGGCCGGTCCACCCGGTACGGCCCGACGTTAGCGCCTGAACAGCGGCTAACGTGGTCCGGATGGGGATCGGTGAGCTCGACCGGGAGGCGCACGTGGCCGAAGCAACCAGCGCCGGCGCTGCGCCGCGCACGCTCGCGGAGGCGCTGCGCGCGCGGGGCGACGAAGGGCTCGCCGCGCTGCTGCGCGCCCGGCCGGACCTGCTGAGCCCCGTGCCGAACGACCTGACGCAGCTGGCGACCCGCGCGGGCACGCGGGGTTCGGTGGTGCGGGCGCTCGACCGGCTCGACCGGTTCGCCCTGCAGACGGCCGAGGCGCTGGCCGTGGCTCCGGACCCCGCCCCGTACCCCGTGCTGCTCGCGCTGCTCACCGGTGACGAGGGCGATCCGGTGATCGAGGCGGCGCTGCCGGGCACGGTGGCGCTGCTGCGCGAACAGGCCCTGGTGTGGGGCGAGGACGACCGGCTGCGGCTGGTGCGGACCGCGCGGGAGCTGCTCGCGCCCTCGGCGCAGCACCCGTCGCCGACCGGGCTGGGGCCGACGGTCGCGGAGGCGACGGCGGGGATGTCGCCGGGCCGGGTGCAGGAGATCATCGCGGCGGCCGGGCTGCCCCCGACGCACGATCCGGTGTCGGCGGTCGCGGCGCTCACGGAGCTGTTCACCGACCGGGCGCGGATGGGCGCGCTGCTCGACGAGGCGTCCCCGGAGGCCCTCTCCGTCCTGGACCGGCTGGTGTGGGGTCCGCCGTACGGCGAGGTGACGGCGAATCCGGCGCCGCCGGTGCGCTGGCTGCGCGACCGGGGGCTGCTGCTGCCGGTGTCGGCGCGGACGATGGTGCTGCCGCGCGAGGTGGCGCTGCATCTGCGGGGCGGGCGGGCGCACCGGGCGCCGGAGCCGGTGGCGCCGGTGGTGGAGGCGGCGCGCGAGTACCGTCCCCAGGTGGTGGACAGCGCCGCCGCCGGGCAGGCGTACGCGACGCTCGCGACCGTCGAGGAGCTGCTGAAGTCCTGGGACCAGGGCGGCCCGCAGGTGCTGCGGGCGGGCGGGATGTCCGTACGGGACCTGAAGCGGACGGCGGCGGCGCTCGACGTGACGGAGCAGGTCGCCGCGTTCTGGCTGGAGCTGTGCTTCGGGGCGGGGCTGCTCGCCTCGGACGGGGAGGCGGACGAGCGGTACGCGCCGACGCCCGCGTACGACGACTGGCTCGACCTGCCGCCCGCCGAGCGCTGGGCGCGGCTCGTCGCGCCCTGGCTCACGGCGACCCGCACGGCGGGGCTGGTGGGCGGCCAGGACGCGAAGGGCCGCACGCTCGCCGCCCTCGGCCCGGATCTGGACCGCGCGCCCGCGCCGGAGGTCCGCCACCGGGTCCTGGAGCTGCTCGCCACCCTGCCGCCGGGTGCCGCGGCGGACCCGGGGACGGTGTTCGCCCGGCTGCGCTGGGAGCGGCCGCCGCGGGGCGCCGCGCAGCCGGCCCCGCCGCGCGCGCCGCAGACCCCGGGCGCCGACGACCCTGCGGCGACCGGCCCCGCCCCCGACGCCCCGGGCGACCTGCGGTCCCGGCTCGCGCGGTGGACGCTCGCCGAGGCCGAGCTGCTGGGGCTCACGGGCCGGGGCGCGCTCGCGGCGCACGCCCGGGCGCTGCTCAACCTGCCGCTCGCGGAGGCGGCGACGCCCGCCGACCACGGGGGCCGGGTCGAGCTGTCGGTGGCCGCCGGGCGGGCGGCGACCCTGCTCGCGCCGCTGCTTCCGGAGGCCGTCGACCACGTGCTGCTCCAGGCCGATCTGACGGCCGTGGCGCCGGGACCGCTGCGGCGGCCCCTCGCGGACGCGCTCGCGGTCCTCGCGGACGTGGAATCGAAGGGTGGCGCGACGGTGTACCGGTTCACGCCCGGTTCCGTGCGGCGCGCCCTCGACTCGGGGCGGTCGGCCTCCGACCTGCACGACTTCCTGGCCGCGCACTCCCGGACGCCGGTGCCGCAGCCGCTCGCGTATCTGATCGACGACGTGGCCAGGAGGCACGGCCACCTGCGGATCGGGGCGGCCTCCGCGTACGTGCGCTGCGACGACGACACCGTCCTCGGCGAGATCCTGGCCGACCGGCGCTCCGCCGCCCTGGGCCTGCGCCGCCTCGCGCCGACGGTGCTCGCCGCGCAGGCGGACCCGGCGTCGCTGCTGGACGGGCTGCGGGCGATGGGGTACGCCCCGGCCGCCGAGTCCGCCGAGGGCGACGTCCTGGTCACCCGCGCCGACGCGTACCGCACCCCTGCCCGTACGGCCCCGGTGCCCGTCCCGGACGGCCCGCCGGTCCCCGACACGACGCTCCTCGGCGCGGCGGTGAAGGCGATCCGGGCGGGCGACCGGGCGGCGACGGCGGTACGGAAGGAGCCCGCGGCGCCCGTGGCGTCGACGGGCGGTCTCCCCCGCACCTCGGCGGCCGAGACCCTGGCGACGGTCCAGGCGGCGGCGCTGACGGGCTCGGCCGTCTGGATCGGCTACGTCAACGCGGAGGGCGCGGCGAGCCAGCGCGTCATCGCCCCGGTCCGTGTGGAGGGCGGCTTCGTGACGGGCTACGACCACACGGCCGACGAGGTCCGCACGTACCCCCTGCACCGGATCACGGGCGTGGCGGAGCTGGCGGACGACCAGGTGTGACGGGAGGGCCGTGGTCAGTCCAGTTCCAGCACCACGCGGACCCGTTCCTCGACGGCGGTGAGTTCGGCCGGCGCGAGCAGGCCGAGCATGCGGCGCAGGCGGGGCTTGCCGACCGTGTGCGGTTCCGTGCAGTTCACGTACGACTCCGCGTACTTCCTGAGGCCGCTCTCCGGGCCGACGGCGACATGGGTCTCCGCCGGTCCGGGCGTGCCGGTGACCAGCACGACCGTGACCCCGGACAGGCGCCGGGAGATCCGGTCGGCCGTGAGCACCACCACGGGGTGGGGGCCGATCGGCCGGGGGAACGCGCACGCCCACACCTGGCCCCGCAGTGGAGGCATCGAGAGGGTCGGGGCCACCTTCAGAACTCCGCCGCGTCGGCCGCCGCGAGGTCCGCCTCGGTGACCAAGCCGTCGAGCAGCGGGCCGGGGGCGCCGCCCTCGCCGTAGAAGCGGGCGATGTTCCGTGCGGCCTCGATCTGACGGGCTTCCCGGTGCAGCAACCGGATGGCCTCCCGCAGGGCGTCCGACGTGGATTCGAGCCGCAGTATCGCCATGGTCTCCCTCAGGTCCGCCCAGTCCTGTCGGGAAAGCCTGACCTGGGCGGGGGTCCCGGCCGTCTCCGCCGCTCGTCCGGCCATGAGCCTCACCTCGCGCCGTGCGTAGTACATCTGTCATACGAGCATCGCACGCCCGGAACGCCGGGCACGACCATGCTGCACACTGGAGGATTGGCCGTCACCGAAAGCGGCCCGGGAAGGACCAGATCGCACGTGAATGGGCCACTCATCGTCCAGAGCGACAAGACGCTGCTCCTGGAGGTCGACCACGAGCTCGCCGAGGCCTGCCGTCGGGCCATCGCGCCGTTCGCGGAGCTGGAGCGGGCGCCGGAGCACATCCACACCTACCGGGTGACGCCGCTGGGGCTGTGGAACGCGCGGGCCGCGGGGCACGACGCCGAGCAGGTCGTCGACGCGCTCGTCGAGTACTCGCGCTACCCCGTGCCGCACGCGCTGCTCGTCGACATCGCCGAGACCATGGCCCGGTACGGGCGGCTCACGCTCTCCAAGCACCCCACGCACGGGCTCGTGCTGACCACGACCGACCGGCCCGTCCTGGAGGAGATCCTCCGGTCCAAGAAGGTGCAGCCGCTGGTCGGGGCGCGGATCGACCCGGACACCGTGGCCGTGCACCCATCCGAGCGCGGGCAGATCAAGCAGACGCTGCTGAAGCTGGGCTGGCCGGCCGAGGACCTCGCCGGGTACGTGGACGGCGAGGCGCACCGGATCGACCTGGCCGAGGACGGCTGGTCGCTGCGCCCGTACCAGAAGCAGGCCGTCGACGGCTTCTGGCACGGCGGCTCCGGTGTCGTCGTGCTGCCCTGTGGCGCGGGCAAGACGCTGGTCGGGGCCGGGGCGATGGCGCAGGCGAAGGCGACGACGCTGATCCTCGTCACGAACACGGTCTCCGCCCGGCAGTGGAAGCACGAGCTGGTGAAGCGGACCTCGCTGACCGAGGACGAGATCGGCGAGTACAGCGGCACCCGCAAGGAGATCCGTCCGGTCACCATCGCCACGTACCAGGTGCTGACGACGAAGCGGAAGGGGATCTATCCCCACCTGGAGCTCTTCGACTCCCGGGACTGGGGGCTCATCGTCTACGACGAGGTGCACCTGCTGCCCGCGCCGGTCTTCAAGTTCACCGCCGATCTGCAGGCGCGGCGGCGGCTCGGGCTGACCGCGACGCTCGTGCGGGAGGACGGGCGGGAGTCCGACGTGTTCTCGCTGATCGGTCCGAAGCGGTTCGACGCGCCGTGGAAGGAGATCGAGGCGCAGGGGTACATCGCGCCCGCCGACTGCGTCGAGGTGCGGGTGAACCTGACCGACTCGGAGCGGCTCGCGTACGCGACGGCCGAGGCGGAGGAGAAGTACCGCTTCTGCGCGACGACGGCGACGAAGCGGAAGGTGACGGAGGCCCTGGTGAAGAAGTTCGCCGGGCAGCAGATCCTCGTCATCGGGCAGTACATCGACCAGCTGGACGAGCTCGGCGCGCACCTGGACGCGCCGGTCATCAAGGGCGAGACCTCGAACGCGCAGCGGGAGAAGCTCTTCGACGCGTTCCGCAACGGCGAGATCAACGTGCTCGTGGTGTCGAAGGTCGCGAACTTCTCGATCGACCTGCCGGAGGCGACGGTCGCCATCCAGGTGTCGGGCACCTTCGGTTCCCGCCAGGAGGAGGCGCAGCGCCTGGGCCGGGTGCTGCGGCCGAAGGCGGACGGCCACCAGGCGCACTTCTACTCGGTGGTCGCGCGGGACACGATCGACCAGGACTTCGCGGCGCACCGGCAGCGCTTCCTGGCGGAGCAGGGGTACGCGTACCGGATCGTGGACGCGGACGAGCTGCTGGGCTGAGGCCGAGCCCGGGGAGGAGCGGAGGGTCCCGCACCGGGGCCCTCCGCTCCGTTCGTCAGACCGCCGGGTTCAGGACCAGCTTCGCCTTGTCGTTGTCGGCGTTCGGGTCGAACGGGAAGCCCGTGCCGTACGGCGGGTTCAGGACGATCGCGCCCTTCGCGCCGGTGACGACCGTGTCGACGCGCAGCTCGAACGGGAAGGTCACCGTCTGCTTCTCGGCCACCCAGATCGGCAGCTGACACACGTAGCGCGGCGCGCCGGTGCGCACCTCGCCCTCCCACCAGCCGCCGTCCGCGGTGCGCGGCTCGCAGGCGTCCGGCACGGCGGTGGCGGTGGAGCCCCGCGGGACGGTGACGTCGACGGAGCCGACCGGGTCGCCCGAGCCGAGGTTGGCGATCCAGGCCGGGCCGCGGTTGCGGAAGGTCACGTCCGCGCGGACGGTCTCGCCGGCGGCGGCGGTGAGCCGCGCGCCGCGGACCGCGAAGTCCGCGGTGTTGGCGACGCCGATCGAGGCGACCGTGCCGTTGTTCCCCGGGTCGAGGTCCTCGGCGGCGCCGCGGGCGTGCACGCCGATGTCGATGCGCTCGGACAGCGCGTACGGGGCGGTCTTCGCCTGCAGCGCCGCCGGCAGGGCGAAGGAGCCGCCCGGGGCCACGACGTCGTCGAAGGTGCAGTCGATCTTGGTGATCGGCTTGATCGTGCCCTCGCCGAGCGGCTCGCTGACGCACTGCGGGGCGACGGTGCCGAGGTCGAGGCCGCGGGTGGCGTACAGGGTGACCTGGACGCCGTTCGCCGGCTCGTTGCCCCGGTTCACCGCGGAGACCGTCACCGGGACGGTGCTGCCGGGGGCGACGCCGGTCACCGGCGCGGCCTGGGTGACGACGAGGTCGGGGCCGGACGCGACGCGGACGGTGGTGGAGCCGTTGGACGCGGTCATCAGGCCGGTGTCGGTGTGGGCCGTGCCCCGGTACGTGATCTGGCCGGTGACGCCCGCCTCGGTGCCGGCGGCGGCGCGCAGCTTCACCTCCACGGAGGCTTCGCCGGTCAGCGGGACCTCGGGGAAGGAGCAGACGGCGGTGGCGCCGGACGGGGCGCAGGTGTCCGGCCAGGTGACGTCGGCGACGCCGCTCAGGCCGGAGACGTCGACGGTGAGCTCGCCGTCGGTCACGCGGACGCCGGGGTTGTCGTGGTACAGCCCCAGGCCGAGCGTGACGGCCGGGGCCTCGCCGCCGTCGACGCCCTTGGGCAGCGCGAGCTCCCAGGGGGACACGATCCACAGCTGGTCGCTGTCCGCGGCGGCCGGCGCGGCGGTCACGCCGACGGTGACCAGGCCGGCCGCGGTGGCGCACGCGGCGAGCCGCGCGAGACGGCCGAAGGAGGACTTCCTCATGATCTCCTGTGTTCCTCACTGCTTCGAAAACAGAGCGATGCGATGAGGAGACCGTCGAGGACGGCGAAGAGTTGCACGCCGGAGCGCGTGCGAGGGGATCGGGTGGGGTTCAGAGGCGCTCGGTGCGCTCGCGGGCTCCCGCGTACGTCGGGCGGGGGTCGCGGACGCCCGCCTCCGGTGGGCCGTAGTCGCCCAGGAGGGCGACCGTCGCCGCCGCGCCGCCGAAGGCGCGTATCGCGCGGAGGGCGGTGGTGAGGCGGTGGGGGCGGGCACGGGGGACGTCGGTCACGAGGGGGAAGGTCGTCGCTGCCATGCCTCCATGATGGAATCCGGACATTGCGGATACATCGGCCTGGGGGTGGAACCCCGGTCCCCCTCGCGTCGGACCCCTTCCCCTAGGGGGTGTCTTGCCGATCAGGCCGGATCAGGGAGCGGCGTCTGGTGCCGTGCATCGCAAGGCGGAGGAGGGAGGCAGTGGGGTCTCCCCTGTTCGAGCGAAGCCGAGAACTTGGGGAAGGAGCGTTGTCGACCGACGACAACGCGGCGAGGCGCGGTGCCAGACGCCGCGAGCCCGGCCTGATCGGCAAGGCACCCCCTAAGGGAAAAGGATTCGCTCCGGCCGATCGCCGGAGTTAGACTCGTCGGCTTCCCCGCCTCCCTCCGTGGAGCGCCGCCGCCCGGTCGGAAACCGGCGGCCACTCTGTCGTGTCCGCGTATCCACCTGCCCGGAGGCTTCACCGTGTCCGCATCCACCGCATCCGACGCTCCCGGTGCGCCCGACGATCCGCTCGCGCGCGAGCGCGCCCATCTGACCTCCTCCCGCGCCGCGCTGCGCGCGATGCGCGAGGACGTCGAGGCGCTCGACATCAAGGACGTCACCGCGAACTGGGTCAACTCCCTGGTGCTCGGGCGGCAGATCGAGGAGCGGATCAAGGCGCTCGCGGACCTCGCCGACACCCCGCTGTTCTTCGGGCGGCTCGACTACCTGCACACCACGCAGGAGGGGCAGCGGTTCTACATCGGGCGGCGGCACGTCCACGACGCCGACGGCGACCCGATGGTGATCGACTGGCGTGCGCCGGTCTCGCAGCCGTACTACCAGGCGTCGAAGAAGGACCCGCAGGACGTGGGGCTGCGGCGCCGCTTCGGCTACACGGGCGGCGAGCTCACCGCGTACGAGGACGAGCACCTCTCCGACCCCGAGGAGCTGGAACACACCAGCCGTCTCCTCCAGGCCGAGATCGAGCGGCCCCGCGTCGGCCCCATGCGGGACATCGTCGCCACCATCCAGCCGGAGCAGGACGGCATCGTCCGCTCCGACCTGTCCGGAACGGTGTGCGTGCAGGGAGGTCCGGGGACCGGAAAGACGGCCGTCGGCCTGCACCGTGTCGCGTACCTCCTCTACGCGCACCGGGAGCGACTCGCCCGCACCGGCACCCTGGTCATCGGGCCGAACCGTTCCTTCCTCCACTACATCGAGCAGGTCCTGCCCGCGCTCGGCGAGTTGGAGGTCCAGCAGGCGACGGTCGACGACCTCGTCGCGCACGTCGAGGTGCGGGGCACGGACGAGGCGGCGACGGCGGTCGTGAAGGGCGACGCGCGGATGGCGGAGGTGCTGCGGCGGGCGGTCCGTTCGCACGTGACGCTGCCGAAGGAGCCCCTGATGGTGGTGCGCGGTTCGCGCCGCTGGCGGGTCCCGGCGTACGAACTGGAGGAGATCGTAAGGGAGTTGCTGGACCGCGACATCCGGTACGGCGCCGCCCGCGAGGCCCTGCCGCAGCGCATCGCGCACGCCGTCCTGGTCCGGATGGAGGAGGCCGGCGAGGCGCCCGACGACCGGGTGCAGAACGCGGTCGCGCGGAACGCGGCGGTGAAGGCCGTCGTGAAGGAGTGCTGGCCGCCGGTCGAGCCGGCGAAGCTGGTGCTGCGGCTACTGAGCGACGCCGAGTTCCTCGCCGAGCACGCGGAGGGGCTGCTCACGGAGGACGAGCAGAAGCTGCTGCTGTGGGCGAAGCCGGCGCGGAGCGTGAAGGCGGCGAAGTGGTCGGCGGCGGACGCCGTCCTCATCGACGAGGCGAAGGACCTGGTGGAGCGGACGCACTCGCTCGGGCACGTGGTCCTCGACGAGGCGCAGGACCTGTCCCCCATGCAGTACCGGGCGGTGGGCCGCCGCTGCACGACCGGTTCGGCGACGGTCCTGGGCGACCTGGCGCAGGGCACGACGCCGTGGGCGACGGAGAGCTGGGCGCAGGCGCTCGGGCACCTGGGGAAGCCGGAGGCGGTGGTGGAGGAGCTGACGGCCGGTTTCCGCGTGCCGCGCGAGGTGATCGCGTACGCCTCGCGGCTCCTTCCGCACATGTCGCCGGGGCTCGCGGCGGTGGAGTCCGTGCGGGAGAACCCCGGATCCCTCGACGTCCGTCCCAGTGACGCGCTCGACGAGGACGTCGTCGCGGCCTGCGTGGAGGCGCTGGCGCACGAGGGCTCGATCGGCCTGATCGCCGCGGACGCGCGGATCGCGCCGCTCGCGGAGGCGCTGGCGGCGGCCGGTCTGGCACACCTCTCCCCCGGCGAGGAGACGACGGCCGAGTCGCGCCTCACGCTGGTCCCGGCCTCGCTCGCGAAGGGTCTGGAGTACGACTACGTGGTCCTGGACGAGCCGGCGGCCGTCGTCGACGGCGAACCGGACGAGCGGACGGGTCTGCGTCGGCTGTACGTGGCGCTGACGCGTGCGGTGTCGGGCCTGACGGTGGTCCACTCGGCGCCGCTGCCCGAGCAGTTGGGCGCGCTGTGACCGCCCGCGTCGGGGCACTGCACCACGTCGAGCTGTGGGTGGGCGACCTGGCGCGGGCCGAGCGGAGCCTCGGCTGGCTGCTCGGGGCGCTCGGCTACGCGCCCTTCCAGTCCTGGGAGGGCGGCCGGAGCTGGGCGCTCGGCTCCTGCTACCTGGTCGTCGAGCAGTCCCCGGCGCGTACGTCGGACCGGCACGACCGCCTCCGCCCGGGCCTCAACCACCTGGCCTTCCACGCGGGCGACCGGGCGGCCGTCGACGCCCTCGCGGCCGAGGCCCCGGCACACGGCTGGCGCCTGCTGTTCGCGGACCGGCATCCGTACGCGGGCGGGGACGGGCACTACGCGGCGTACCTGGAGAACGAGGACGGCTTCGAGGTGGAGCTGGTGGCGGAACCGGTGTGACCCCGGCGCGGGCCGTTACGGGGTGTCGGCGAGGGCTTCGGCGAAGGTGCGGCGGGCGACCGCGGCCAGGGCCGGGTTCTCGACGCGGTAGTACTGCTCCGTCATCAGGCCCCAGGAGAGTGCCCAGCCGTGGCCGCGCGCCCAGGTCGCGTCGTCGGCCCCGGCGGCTTCCCGGAAGAGGGGCCGGGTCTCGGCGGTGAGCAGCGTCCAGGCGCACATCATGTCGGCGGCGGGGTCTCCGGTGCCGAGGCCGCCGAAGTCGATGACGGCGGTCAGGCGTCCGGCGCGGCCGAGGAGGTTGCCGGGCAGCAGGTCGCCGTGGAGCCAGACGGGCTCCCCGTCCCACTCCGGCGCCCGCAGCACCGCTTCCCAGGCGGCCGTGGCGGCCCGGGCCGCGTCGGGGTCGTCGGCGCCGAGCGCGAGGATCGCCTCCCGCGTCTCCGCGTCGCGCCCGCCCACCGGACCGCCCCGCCAGGAGGCGGGACCGCCGGTCGCGTCGACGGCGCGCAGGGAGGCGCCGAAGCGGCCCAACTCGACGGCGGCGTGGGTGAGATCGGTGAGCGGGACGTCGTACGCGTCGTCGCCGTCCAGCCAGGCGAACACCGACCACGCCCGGTCGTACCCCTCGCCCGGCACTCCCCGCCCGACCGGCACGGGCACGGGCAGGGTCAGGTGCGGCGCGAGGCGGGGCAGCCAGCGCTGCTCCTTCTCGGCCTGCCCGACGGCCCAGTCGGCCTTCGGGAGCCGTACGGCGAGGTCGTCGCCGAGCCGGAACACGGCGTTGTCGGTGCCGGCGGAGTCCACCTCCCGCACGGGAAGCCCCGCCCAGTCGGGGAACTGGGCGGCGATCAGCCGTTCGACGAGGGCGGTGTCGATGGCGGGGGCGGTCATGAGGGTGAAGCTAGCCGTCAAGGTCCTTCCGGGCCACGGGATTTCGACGGACGCCACGGGATGTCGGCGGCTCCTCCGGCCGGTCCAGGATCAGGTCGCCCGCGCGGGCGAGGACCTCGGTGCGGGTGCGGCCCCGGTGGTCGGCGGCGAGGAAGTGGTGGCCGATGGCCACGCAGAAGGCGATGAGGGAGCGGGCCTCGACCTCGTCGGGGTCGGCGCAGAAGGTGCCGATCATCTCGCGGAGCAGTTCCATGCGCCGGTTGTCGACGCGGCGCAGGCGGGCGGCGACGGTCTCGTCGCGCCGGGCCCAGTCGCGGACGGCGAGGTCGATGGGGCGCAGCCGGTCGCCGGAGAAGGTGAGCATGCCGGCGAGGGTGATGAGGGCTCTCGGGTCGCCGTCCGGTTCCTGCCGGACGCGGTCGACGACCTGGTCGGCGGCTTCCCGTTCCCAGGTGTCGAGCATGGCGGCGAGGAGGGCGTCGCGGTCGGCGAAGTGGCCGTAGAAGCCGCCTTTGGTGACGCCGAGGCGTTTGGCGAGGGCTTCGACGCGGACGGCGTCGGGCCCGCCGTCGGCGAGGACGGCCAGTCCCTCCTCGACCCAGCGTTCGCGGGGTGTGCGTGCGGCGCCCACGGTGTGTCCTCCCTCACTCGCCGACCGAATATACGCCTCCGTACATCAGGTCTGGCATCGTTGGCCTCGTCGTTATACGCAAGCGTATAGAACTGGGAAGGCGGCAGCGCCATGAAGCTCCCCGTCACCGAACACACCACCCGGCCGTGGCGGATCCACGCGTTCGTCCCCGACTTCACGACCGAGGACGTCTGGTCCTTCCGCACCCCGGGCGCCGGGCCCGACGACTTCCCGCACGTGCTCGCGGCGATCGCCGCCGGCGCCGCCCTCGGCCAGGAGACCGGGCCGGCGAGGTTCCTCTTCGCGGTGCGCTGGAAGCTGGGCGCCCTGCTCGGCTGGGACAAGCCCCGGGCGGGCATCGGCCCACGGGTCCGGTCGCTCCGCACGCGCATGCCGGAGGACCTGACGGCGACGGCGGAGCACGTCCTCGGCCCGGGCCCGTTCCTGCCCCTGTACAGGCTGCCCGACGAGTGCGCCCTCGAACTGGCGAACGGGACCGTGCACGCGGTGATGCACCTGGGCTGGGTGGAGGCGCCCGACGGCGGCCACGAGCTGCGCATGGCGGTGCTGGTGAAGCCCAACGGCCGCCTCGGCCGCCTCTACATGTCCCTGATCGCCCCCTTCCGGTACCTCGTCGTCTACCCGGCGATGACCCGGCAGTGGGAGGCCGCCTGGCGGGACCGGGAGCGCCTGCTCGGGTGAGGGCGGCCGGGACCTACCCGTCGATCGCCTCGCGCCACGTCCGTACCGCTTCCGCCGCGACCGGGTGGGCCCAGCCCCGGGGGCGGGCCGCGCCGCCGATGTGGAAGGCGGTGAGGCCGGCCGCGCGGAGGGCGGGGAGGTGGTCGAGGCGGAGGCCGCCGCCGACGAGGATCCGGGCCTCGTAGCCCGGTTCGCCCGCGTGGGCGGCTTCGGCGCGGAGGGTCGGCAGGCCGTCGTCGACGCCGGTCGCCGCGCCGGCCGTCAGGTAGGTGTCGAGGCCGGGCAGGTCGGCGAGGAGCTTGCGCAGGCCGTCGCGGTCGGCGGCGCGGTCGATCGCCCGGTGGAAGGTCCAGTGGCAACCGTCCAGGACGGCGATCAGGCGCTCGACGGCCACCAGGTCCGGTTCGCCGTCGGGGGTGAGGAAGCCGAGGACGAATTCGGTCGCGCCCGCCGAGCGGAGTTCCTCCGCCCGGCCGACCAGGGCGTCGACGTCGCCGGCCGCGAAGCCGTCGGCGAGGCGGAGCATCACGCGCAGCGGGATGTCGACGGCCGCCCGGATGGCGGCGAAGGACGCCGTGGACGGGGTGAGCCCGTCCGCCGCCATGTCGGTGACGAGTTCGAGCCGGTCGGCGCCACCGGTCTGGGCGGCGACCGCGTCCTCCTCGTCGAGGGCGATCACCTCAAGCACTGCACGGTCGGTCATCGCGCCCGTTCCTCCATGAATGACGGCTCTACAGGTCTAGTCCAATGTCCAGACTAGCCGTGCGCGTGCTCTCCTGCACCGTGCCCCGCCTCACCCGTTCCACTCGCGGCCGGAGCGGGGGCCGGGGCGGGGGCCCTGCCCGTCGCTCCCGCCTTCACCGTGAAGGCCGCCGTGCGGACCTTCCCCTCGTGCTGGAAGTCGAGGAAGAGGCGGTACGTGCCCGCGCTGGGCGCCGTCGCCGTGAAGGAGACGTCCGGGCCGGGGCCGCCCTCGTTCGGGTGCACGTGGAGGTAGGCGAGGTCGCCGTCGCGCAGGGCGACGAGGTGTCCGTACGCGCCGAGGTAGGGCTCCAGGTCGGTGACCGGCTTCCCGCCCTTGGTGACGGTGAGCCTCAACTCGCCCGCCCTGCCCGGGTCCAGGACTCCGCCCAGGCGGACCTGGTAGCCGTCCACGGTCGCGGTCGGGGCCACGGCGGGCAGCGGCTTCGGGGCGTACGCCCCCGGGACCGCGAGGTCGGCGCCGAGCGTGACGCCCTTCGCCGCGGCCGCCGGCTTGAAGTCGGCGAAGGCCTTGTAACCACCGGCGGCGGGCAGGTCCGCGTCCACCGACCAGGTGCCGTCGGCGGCCTTCACCGGGTGCAGGTGGCGGAAGGTGTTGAGGTCGCGCGAGGCGACGATGAAGTGCAGCTCCTTGCCGTGCTCGGTGGTGAAGGCGGTGACCTTCCTGCCGGCCGCGTCCCTGACGGAGAACTTCAGGGTGCTGCGGCCGACGGCGGGGGTGGGGGTCTCCAGGGCGAGGGTGTAGCCGTCCTGGGAGACCTGGAGGCCGCCGGGGAGGTCCGGGGCCGGGGCGGTGGCGCCCTCCTCGTGGCCCTCGTGGCCGCCGGCCGGGGCCGCCTCCGCGTGGTCGCCGTGCTCCGCCTTCTTCGGCTCCTCGACGGGGCCGACCCCCTTGCCGACCCCGTACGCGGTCCCGAAGGTCGCGGCGAGCGCGGCGGCAAAGGCGGTGATCTTCACTCCGGTGTTCATGACTGCTCTCCGTACGTGTGGGGTGGCGTGGTCCTTCGTGCGTCCGATGCACTTCACCATACCCCTGGGGGGTATCAAGTCAAGTCACTCCCCCACTTGCACCGGATACCACTGGGGGGTATACATGACCTCACAACCAGATACCCCCCGAGGGTATCCGGACGAGGAACCGACCGAGGAGGAAGCCATGGGCTCCTGCTGCACCCCCGACAACAGCTGCTCGACCACGGAGACCACCGCCGTCGCGGTCGCCGACAGCACCGTGACCGTCTACGCCGTCTCCGGCATGACGTGCGGCCATTGCAAGAGCGCGATCACCAAGTCCGTCAGCGCCCTCGACGGCGTCATCTCCGTCGACGTCGACGTCGCCGGCGGCCTGGTGACCGTGACCACCGGCGGCGAGCCCGACGACGCCGCGATCACCGCGGCCGTCGACGACGCGGGCTACGAGCTGACCGGCCGGGCCTGATCCGCCGCCGGGCAGACCGGCACCCCGCCGGCGTCCCCCGTCCCGGTACCCGACGGTCCGCCCGGCAGGCGGACACCGCCCGCACCACCCCGGCCGCCGGGGTCCGCCCGCCACCACGCCCGGACCCCGGCCCCCGAACCCCGCTACACCCGAGGAGCAGGAAATGACCACGACCACTCCGGGCACCGCCCAGGTCGAGCTCGCCATCGGCGGCATGACCTGCGCCTCGTGCGCGGCCCGCATCGAGAAGAAGCTCAACCGCATGGACGGGGTCGAGGCCACCGTCAACTACGCCACCGAGAAGGCGAAGGTCACCTTCGACGCCGACATCGCCGTCGCCGACCTGATCGCCACCGTCGAGGCCACCGGCTACACCGCCCAGGAGCCCGAGCCGCCGAAGAGCGGGACGCCCGGCGCCGAGGGCCCCACCGACGAGGAGAAGGCCGACGAGGAGCTGCGGCCCCTGAAGCAGCGGCTGGTCACCGCCGTCTCGCTCGCCGTGCCCGTCATCGCGATGGCGATGGTCCCGGCGCTCCAGATCGAGTACTGGCAGTGGCTGAGCCTCACGCTCGCCGCCCCGGTCGTCGTCTACGCCGCCTGGCCCTTCCACAAGGCCGCCTGGACCAACGCCAAGCACGGCGCGGCCACCATGGACACCCTGATCTCGGTCGGCACGATCGCCGCGTTCCTCTGGTCGCTGTGGGCGCTGTTCTTCGGCACGGCCGGCACGCCCGGCATGACGCACCCCTTCGAGTTCACGATCGCCCGCACCGACGGCGCCGGGAACATCTACCTGGAGGCCGCGGCCGGCGTCACCGCCTTCATCCTGGCCGGCCGGTACTTCGAGGCCCGCTCGAAGCGCAAGGCGGGCGCCGCGCTCAAGGCGCTGATGCAGCTGGGCGCCAAGGAGGTGACCGTTCTGAGGAACGGCCGCGAGGTCACCGTGCCGACCGCCGAACTCCAGGTCGGGGACCGCTTCCTGGTCCGCCCCGGCGAGAAGATCGCCACGGACGGCACGGTCGTCGAAGGGTCCTCCGCCGTCGACGCCTCCATGCTCACCGGCGAGTCCGTGCCCGTCGAGGTCGGGGTCGGCGACTCCGTCACCGGCGCCACCCTGAACGCCGGCGGCCGCCTGGTCGTCGAGGCCACCCGCGTCGGCTCCGACACCCAGCTCGCCCGCATGGCGAAGCTCGTCGAGGACGCGCAGAACGGCAAGGCCGCCGCCCAGCGCCTCGCCGACAAGATCTCGGCCGTCTTCGTGCCGATCGTCATCGCCCTCGCGCTCGGCACCCTCGGCTTCTGGCTGGGTACGGGACAGGGGCTGACCGCCGCGTTCACCGCCGCCGTCGCCGTCCTGATCATCGCCTGCCCCTGCGCCCTCGGCCTGGCCACCCCGACCGCCCTCATGGTCGGCACCGGCCGCGGCGCCCAGCTCGGCATCCTCATCAAGGGCCCCGAGGTCCTGGAGACCACCCGCAAGGTCGACACGATCGTCCTCGACAAGACCGGCACCGTCACCACCGGCCGCATGACCCTCATCAAGGTCCACACCGCCGAGGGCACCGACGAGACCGACGTCCTGCGCCTGGCCGGCGCCCTGGAGCACTCCTCCGAGCACCCCATCGCCCAGGCCGTCGCCACCGGCGCCGCCGCCAAGGTCGGCACCCTGCCCACCCCCGAGGACTTCGCCAACGTCCCCGGGCTCGGCGTCCAGGGCGTCGTCGAGGGCCACGCCGTCCTCGTCGGCCGCGAGAAGCTGCTCGAAGAGTGGGCGATGGAGCTGCCCGCCGGGCTCAGGTCCGCGAAGGACGAGGCCGAGAAGGCCGGCAAGACGGCCATCGCGGTCGCCTGGGACGGGAAGGCCCGCGCGGTCCTGGAGGTCGCCGACGCCGTCAAGGAGACCAGCGCCGAGGCCGTCAAGCGGCTCCGCGCGCTCGGCCTGACGCCGATCCTGCTCACCGGTGACAACAAGGCGGTCGCCGAGGCCGTCGCCGCCGAGGTCGGCATCGACGAGGTCATCGCCGAGGTCATGCCGCAGGACAAGGTCGACGTGGTCAAGCGCCTCCAGGGCGAGGGACGTTCGGTCGCCATGGTCGGCGACGGCGTGAACGACGCCGCCGCGCTCGCCCAGGCGGACCTGGGGCTCGCGATGGGCACGGGCACGGACGCCGCCATCGAGGCCGGCGACCTGACCCTCGTACGGGGAGACCTGCGGGCCGCGGCCGACGCGATCCGGCTCTCCCGCAGGACCCTCGGCACCATCCGCTCCAACCTCTTCTGGGCCTTCGCCTACAACGTGGCCGCCCTGCCGCTCGCCGCGGCCGGACTGCTCAACCCGATGATCGCGGGCGCCGCCATGGCCTTCTCCTCGGTCTTCGTGGTCGGCAACAGCCTCCGCCTGCGGGGCTTCCAGGCCGCCGACCGCTGATCATTCCCGCCCTGTGAACCCCTGATCCCCGAGGAGCCCGTCGTGGCCGGTTACGGACAGCACAAGGAAGACATCATCAGACGGCTGAGGCGCATCGAGGGCCAGGTCAGGGGGGTGCAGCGGATGGTGGACGAGGACGTCTACTGCATCGACGTCCTCACCCAGGTCTCCGCCATCAACGCGGCCCTCCAGTCCTGCGCGGTGGCCCTCCTGGACGAGCACCTGAGCTGCTGCGTCACGGAGGCCATCGCCCAGGGCGGGGACCAGGCGAAGGTGAAGGTGGGCGAGGCCTCCAAGGCCATCGCCCGGCTGATCCGGACCTGACGGAGACACGGACGGACATCAACCGCCCTTGCGCGAAGGGCAGTCGGCGGACAGCGTGAGGCTCAGCCGGAGACAGAGGCCGAGCAGCTCGCGGAGGAGCACCAGCTCCACCGCACCGGGGAGACCGGAGTCGCAGACCTTCGCGCAGGGGCGGTTCTTCATGAGGGTCGACATCCCGCCATCGTACCCCTGGGGGGTATACCTGGCGCGGGGAAGCGGCCCGTACGATGACAGGCCCTATGGGGGAGGGGATGCGCGTGCGCCGGCTGGGAGAGCTGGAGGCCGAGATCATGGACCGACTGTGGGCATGGCAGCGGCCCGCCACGGTCCGCGAGATCGTCGACGACATCAACCGGGGCCGCCGGGTCGCCTACACGACGGTGATGACGGTGGCGGACATCCTGCACCGCAAGGGCTGGCTCCGGCGCGAGAAGTCCGGGCGGGCCTGGCTGTACGAGCCGGTCCGCGGGCGCGAGGAGTACACGGCGGGCCTGATGCGGGACGCCCTCGGCGACAGCCGGGACCGCCCCGCCGCCCTCCTCCGCTTCGTCGAGGTCATCTCGGACGAGGACATGGCCGCCCTGGACGCGGCCCTCCGCACCGCCCGGGGCGAAGCCCCCGCCGCCCCTGACGTCCCGGACGGCCGGGCCGGAGGCCGCGCGTGAACCACCACCTCCTCGTCCCGCTCGGTCTCGCCCTCCTCACCGGCTTCGTCGTGCCCTGGCTGGTGGCCCGGGCCCGCTGGGCCCAGCAGGCGCCCCGGCTCGCCCTCGGCGTCTGGGCCGCGTGCGGCGCCGGCTTCGCCGCCGGTGCCGCGCTGCTGCCCGCCCAGCTGGTCCTGTCGGGCGACGACAGCCACCGGCTGGCGGACATGCTGTTCACGCTCCGGCCGCCCACCCTCGACCAGTTGCTGGACCTCGACGGGCGCGAAGGGCTCGCCTTCTGCCTCTCGCTCCTCGTCCTGTCGGCGCCCACCGTCGCGTTCGTGCGCCGCCTCGCCAGGGCCCGGCGGATGCGGGCGCGGCACGCGGGCGTGCTGCGGCTCGTCGGCCGGTACGACCCCGCGCTGCGGGCCACCGTCCTCGACGACGACCGGCCCGCCGTCTACTGCCTGCCGGGCCGCTCGCGCCGGGTCGTCGTCTCCTCCGGCGCGGTGCACGCCCTGACGCCCGCCCAGCTCGCCGCGGCCCTCGCGCACGAGCGGGCGCACATCGCGGGCCGGCACCACCTCCTCGTCGCGGCGGCGGAGGCCTTCGCGGTCGTCTTCCCGCGCCTCCCGCTCGCGCGCCACGGCGGGCCCGCCGTACCCCTGCTGCTCGAAATGGCCGCGGACGACCGGGCGTTGCGCCGGTGCACGCGGGACGCGCTGGCGACGGCGCTGTACGCGCTGGCCTCGGGGCGGGCGCCGCGGTCCGCGTTCGGGGCGGGCGGCCCCTCGGCGGCACTGCGGATGCGGCGCATCCTCACCCCGTACAGCGCGGGACACCCCGTGCTGTACGGGGTGCTGACGATCGCGGCGGCGGGGCTCGCGATGGCCCCCCTGGTCATCGCGTGCTGCTCGTTCCCCGGGAATACGTGAACACCGTTATTTACTAAGCGAATTCGTAGATTTCGCATCGGTCACGGATCACGGAATACGCCGCTATTGTGGGTACGTTGGGGCTCGGACTCGGCACGTCGAAGGGTGCACAACCAATGCAGCTCGCCGGCGTTCGTACGGCAGCGGCCGGCGACGCGACCACGATATCCAGACTGCTTGCCGACACCATCCGGAGCAGCTACGCCGGAATACTGGACGAAATCCCGATGCGCCGGCTGATCTCCGCCCAATGCGCCCTCCCCCGCATACGCGCGGAAATTGAAATTCCGGGAGGCGCGCCCGGCTGGCTCGGCTGGCTGGTCGCCACGGGCCCGGAGGGCGCGGTCGTCGGCGTCGCCGCCGGTGGCGTCCCGGTACCGGGCGAGGGCGAGGTGTACGCGCTGGCGGTGGAGCCCGGCGCGCGCCGGGCCGGCGTCGGCACGGCCCTGCTCGCCGCCGCGACCGAGCGGATGCGCGGCTACGGGGCCCGGGAGCAGCGCGTGGAGCTCCCGGCGGAGGCCGACCCGGCGCTCCCCTTCTACGCCCGCCTCGGCTTCGCGGCGCTCTCCCCGAGGCGGTGGAGCCGGCCGCTCGACTGACCGGCCCCCCTCCTCCGGCCGCTCGACCGGCCGGCCGCCCTCCTCCGGCCGCTCGGCCGAAGCCCACCGTGGCAGATCCACGCCATCGCGTGTTCACGCAGCCCGATCCGGTGGATCGGGGGTTCGCTCCCAGGTCAGGATGGGTTCAGCGGCGCGGGCCCGGCGGCACGGGTACCTCGCGTCCGGACGGCATGGACCGAGCGAGCCCCTGGAGGAGCGATGCACACACCGAGCGGCACTTCCCTGCCCGTCGTGCCCGCAGCGCTCGCTCCGGTCCTGCCGTCCCGATACGGCCTCGGCCAGGAGCCCGCCCCCGGCGCCGGCGTCCGGGTCACCGCCGACACCCTCCCCGGGCTCGAATCGGTCTCCCCCGCCGACGAGGGCTCGGTCTGGCTGCACGACGCCCTGCTCGGCCCGCACAGCGCGGACATCGTCCGCTACCTCAGCCTCGCCCGCTCCACCGGCGGACCCGTCCTCGACCTCGGCTCCGGCGCCGGGCGGCTCGCCGTCCCGTTCGCCCGGCACGGCTTCGCCGTGGAAGCCGTGGACCGGGACGCCTCGGCCCTGGAGCGCCTCGAAGGCTGGGCCCGCCGGATCGGCCCGCAGGTGGCCGGGCTCGTCGTCACCCACCGCGCGGACCTGACCGAGCTCCGCCTGGAGGGCAGCTACCGGCTGGCGCTGCTCGCGGGCGCGATGGTCTCGGCCGTCCCGCCGGCCAGCCGGCCGGAGCTGCTGCGCGAGGTCGCCGCCCACCTGGAGACGGGCGGGGCGCTCGCCCTCGACTACACCGCGCACCAGCTGCCGGGGCTGATCGCGGAGCCGCGGCGGACCTGGGCGTTCCAGGTGCCGCGCTTCGACGGCATCGACGAGTGGGTGGTGGCCCGGCAGGTCTTCGACCTGCCGTCGATGAGCGAGCGGATCACGTACTACGCCGCCAGGACCGGCAAGCTCTCCTCGGAGCGGGTGGTGCTGACCACGGACAAGTGGATCGTCGATCCCGAGCGGCTCGCGGCCGAGCTGCACTCGGCGGGGCTGCACATCGAGGGCCGGCGGCGCCACCGGATCGACGAGCGGACCGAGTCCGTTCTCCTGGTGTGCAGGACGGACGACTGAGACGGGGCGGACGACCGACCCGGACCGGACGGCCGACACGGACGGTGGGCCGCCCGTACGGATACGGGCGGAGGACCGGCCTGACGGATGCGGGCGGTGGGCCGGCCTGTACGGATACGGGCGGAGGGTCGGCCGAAGAGCACCTGCCGAGGTTGACGAGCAAGAGGTACGATGCCCACAAAAGTTTGGGCCGACCAGGTGGCGGGCGGAGAAGATGGCAGTCGTGGAAGAGCTGACGGGCCGCGAGGCGGTGATCCAGCGCCTGCGCGACGTCGGGCTGCGGGTCACGGGTCCGCGCCTGGAGGTGCTCACGGTGCTCGCCGCCGGCGGCCATCTGGACGTCGAGGCGATCACCACGACGGCCCGCGAGCGGCTCGGCACGCTGACCAGCCAGGCCGTCTACGAGATGCTGCGGCACTTCCAGGAGACCGGCCTGGTCGCCAAGTTCGACCGGCCCGGCCTGCCCGCCGTGTTCGAGATCTCCGGGCCGCCCCACCAGCACGCCCTGTGCACCGCGTGCGGCCGCGTGGAGAACGTCTCCGCGACCGCGCCGGAGCCGCCCCGCGGCGCCCTGCCGCGGTGGCGGGTGGACGACGCGGAGGTCGTCTTCCGGGGTCTGTGCCCCGACTGCCGGGCGGCCGGATCCGGCGCCTGAGCCGCCGTCACCGCTCCGCGTGCCCGTCCTTCCGGCCCCGATCAACTCCGTGCGTGTCGTTCGATTTTGTGGCAGGGTCTAGCGGGGCGATTCGACAGGGTCCGCCGGATCCGAGGGGAGTCTGCTGCGCCGTGTCCAGAAACGCCGCCGTGTCCCGGGCGGGGAGCGATCAGGCTCTCGCCGTCTACCAGGAGCTCCGCGCCCGCCCCGAGGCCGGCTTCGACGAGGTCGCCGACCGTCTCGACCTCTCCCCCGACGAGCGGGAGCGATGTCGCGGCGAACTCGCCTCCTTAGGACTCACCGCCGCCCCCGAGGCCCCGGGCCCGAACCCCCGCCCCGTCGTCCTCGACCCGGACGTCGCCCTGCTGCGGCTGCTGCGCCGGGAGCGCGACCGGCTCCAGGAGCGGCTCGCCGCGACCAGCCGCGCGCACACCGCCCTCGAAGCCCTCGCCGGGCCGTTCCTGCGGGCCGGGGCCGCGCCCCGCTCCGAGGTCGAGGTCGAGATCGTGACCGATCCGCAGCGGGTGGCGCGGGAGCTGGCGGACCTGACCGGGTCCGTCCGGACCGCCGTCCACGTCATGCACACCGGGTCCGTACGGCGCGAGGACATGGCCGCCGAGCTGGAGCGGGACCGCTCCCGGGCCGCCCGCGGGGTGCGGGTCCGCGCCATGTACAGCCGCCGGGTCGGCACCGTGCCCGAGATGACCCAGCACCTGGAGGACCGGGCGGCGCTCGGCGTGGAGCTGCGCCTCTCCCCCGTCGTCCCGATGAACATGGTCCTCGCCGACGAGAACTTCGCCCTGCTGCCGACGGACCCGCACGACCCGGACTCGCCCGTCATCCTCGCCCGCGGGCCGGGTCTGGTCCGCTCGTACCTCGCGCTGTACGAGTACTGCTGGCAGGCGGCCGCCCGGTACGGCGAGGAGCCCGGGGAGTCCGGCGGCGACGGCCTGTCGGACCAGCAGCGGGTCGCGCTGCAGATGCTCGCCTCGGGCATCAAGGACGAGCAGATCGCGCGCAACCTCGGCGTCTCGCTGCGGACGGTGAGCCGGCTGCTGTCCGAGGTCATGCAGGAGCTGGGGGCGGCGAGTCGCTTCGAGGCCGGCGTCAAGGCGGCCCGGCTCGGGCTGCTCGACGGCGAGGGGCCGGAACCCGTGGGCTAGTGCGAGGAGTTCGGATGTCATGGGGGACGCGCACGGCCCACGGGGGCCGCGCGGGCCGCGGAAAACGCACGACGGAATCCCGCTGCGCCGTATGACGGGGTGAGGGCGGGGTCGACTCGGAGGATGAGGGGGTCACTTCGCCATGGTCACCGCGGGCGACGGCACGGGGGACGGCACGACCGACGTCCTGCTTGCCGTGTACCAGGAGCTGCGCCGCCGGGGCGTCTCGGACTTCGAGGAGGTCCGCGGGGAACTCGGGCTCGCGCCGGAGGAGTACGAGCGATGTCGCCGCGAACTCCTCTCCCTGGGCCTCATCGTGCCCACCGGGCAGGTGCACGCCACCGTCGACGCCGTACAGGACGGCAGCTGGCGGTCCGAGACGGACACGGTGGCGGCGATCGATCCGGAGATCGCGCTGCTGCGGCTCCTGGAGCGGGAGCGGGAGCGGCTGCGGGAGCACCTGGCCGAGGCGGACCAGGCGTACAGCACGCTGGAGGTGCTGGCGGGCTCCTATCTGCGGGCCGAGGCGCTGACCCGGGCGGAGGCGCACGTCGAGGCGCTGACGGACTACCGCAGGATCCAGCAGGCCATCGAGGACATCACCGACGTGATGCAGGAGAGTTCGGCCTCGATGCACCCGGGGACGCCGGGCCGGCAGAACCCGGAGCTGATGCTCGACCGGGACCGGCGGCAGCTCGCCAACGGGGTGCGGGTGCGCGCCGTCTACGGCCGGCAGGAGGCGACGGACCCGCGGATGGAGAAGTTCCTCGGGCAGCGGGCGGAGCTGGGGGTGGAGATCCGGCTCGCGCCGGTGGTGCCGATGAACCTGATCATCGCCGACCAGCAGTTCGCGCTGGTGCCGATCCGGCCCGAGGAGCCGGGCGAGGGCGCGATCCTGGCGCGGGGCAGCGCGCTGGTGCGGCCGTATCTGAGCCTGTACGAGCACTGCTGGCACACGGCGACCCCGTACGGGAACGAGGCGGCGGCGGAGGCGGGCGGTGACGGCCTGTCGGAGCAGCAGCGGGCTGCGCTGCACATGCTGGCCTCGGGGATGAAGGACGAGCGGATCGCGCGCACGCTGGGGGTGTCGCTGCGGACGGTCAGCCGGATGATCTCGGAGCTGATGCAGGAGCTGGGGGCGACGAGCCGTTTCGAGGCGGGTGCGCGGGCGGTGCGGCTCGGCTGGCTGGACTGATTCCTTTTCGGGAAGGGGCCGGTCGGGAAGGGCGGCCCTGGAAGGGCGGCCCTGGAAGGGCGGCTCGGGAATGGGCGGCGCGGGAATGCGCGGGGCCCCGCAATCGTGGCAGCGATTGCGGGGCCTCACGGTGGGGGGATCGCCCGGGGGGCCGGTCAGGGGGACCGGTCAGGGGCCGCTCAGGGGAATTCCGGGTGAATGTCCCGGGGAATTCGATCAGTTGGTGGGGGTCGGGTTCACCGGCGGGACCGGCCAGCCGTTGTCCTCCGCGACGCCGGCGACGGCGTGGGGGGTGACCGGGGCGCTGTCGGGGGAGACGGCGAAGGCGGCGCCGGCGGCGACCGCCGTACACGCCACCGCCGCGACCACGAACTGGCGGACGGCCTTGCGGATACCGGTGTTCTGCGCGACGGACATGATTCCTCCAGGACTTGGAATGTGAATTCGGACTTCCGGGGGCCCGTGCCGCCGGGCTTTCCCTGAAGACATCTCCATTCTGTCCCGGCCCCCGAATCGGATCCAGGGATTCTCCGTGCGTGGATCTGCCATGGCGTGGATGCGTCAATGCGCCATCACCACAACGGAATTGAGGCATCCGGAGCCCGCCATACCTTTGGTCGAACCAAAAGAGATGCTAGACTTGTGCTACGGCCTTCTCGTTCCTCCAGGAGAGAGGGGCCGCCGGGGCAGGGGCGTGCCGCCGCCCCTGCCCCACCCCCCGCTCCAGCGCCCCCCGGTACACCTCGACGGTCCGCGCCGCCGATGCCCGCCAGCTCATCCCGCGCGCATGACGCACCGCCGCCGCGCCCATCGTCTCCACCGCTTCCGGGTGCGTCGCGAGCATGTGCAGCCGGCGCGCGTACTCCACCGGGTCGTGGCCCCGCACGAGGAGCCCCGTCACCCCGTCCCACACCGCCGTCGGCAGCCCGCCCACCGCCGCCGCGAGCACCGGCGTCCCGCACGCCTGCGCCTCCACCGCCACCAGACCGAACGACTCGCTGCGCGACGGCACCACGAGCACGTCCGCCGCCCGGTACCAGTCCGCGAGCCGCTCCTGGCGTACGGGCGGGCAGGGCCGCAGCACGTCGGCGACCCCCAACTCCTCCGCGAGCCGCCACACCGAACCCTGCGCGGAGGCTCCCGAGTGCCCGCCCACCACCGGCACCAGGAGCCGGCGGCGCAGCCCCGGCGCCTCCCGCAGCAGCTCCGCCACCGCCCGTACGAGGACGTCCGGGCCCTTCAGGGGCTGGATGCGGCCCGCGTAGAGCGGCACGAACGCGTCGGCCGGCAGCCCGAGCCGGGCCCGCGCCGCCGCCCGCCCTCCCCCGGGCCCCGCGGCCCGGGAGGTCCCTCCACCCGGGTGGAAGGTGCGCAGGTCCACCCCGGGCCGTACGACCTCGGTCCGCGCCCCCTCCGCCCCGTACAGCGAGCGCAGCGCCTCCGCCTCGTCGGCCGTGTTCGCGATCAGCCGGTCCGCGCTGCCCACCACCTGGTGCTCGCCCCGGACGCGGAGCTCCGGCTCGGGGGTGTCGCCCTCGGCGAGCGAGGCGTTCTTCACCCGGGCCAGGGTGTGGGCGGTGTGCACGAGCGGTATCCGCCAGCCCACCGAGGCGATCCGGCCCGCCTGTCCGGAGAGCCAGTAGTGCGAGTGGACCAGGTCGTAGCGCCGCTCCTCCTTGAGCAGGGCCAGCGAGAACGGCACCACCAGGCCGGGCATGGCCTCCTTGGGCAGCGCCCGGCGCGGCCCGGCGTGCAGGTGCCGGACCCGCACGCCCGGCGCGAGCTCGACGAGCGGGGGCGCGCCCTCGCCCCGGCAGCGGGTGAACAGGTCGACCTCCAGGCCCTGTTCGGCGAGGGCGCGGGAGAGCTCGACCATGTAGACGTTCATGCCGCCGGCGTCCCCCGTCCCGGGCTGGTGGAGCGGGGAGGTGTGGACGCTGAGCATGGCGACGCGCAGGGACACGTGGGACTCCTGTGAGAGGGAGGTGGGGGGCCACGTGCCCCTGCGCGTCGCGCGCACGGTCACGCGGCAGGGGATTCCTACGGAAGTACTTAGTTGCTTAGTAGTACGGAGCGGGGAAGGGCCGTCAGAAACCGAAGACCGGGCCCGACGGCGGTGCGAGCCGGGTCCCCGGCAGCGGCGGCACCAGCGCGTGCCAGTCCACCGGCCGCCCCGGCTCCACCCGCAGCGCCGCCGCGAGCCGGTCGGCGCCCTCCGGCATCACCGGCCGCGACCAGGCCGCCAGCGCCGACGCCACCGCCAACTGGCCGGCCAGCGCCGGAAGGTGACGGCAGGAGGTGCTGGGCCGGCACCGCTCGTGGGCGTTGACGTGACCGAAGTCGGCCACCGAGCGGACCATCTCGTCCAGGACGGCGACCGCCCGGCGCGGATCGAACGCGTCGGGCCCGTACGCCTCGCGCAGGTCGTCCACGCCCCGGTGCAGCCGCCGCTCCAGGATCTCCCAGCCGGTGCCGCCGGGCAGCGCCTGCGGGGCGAGGCCGCCGCACTCCTCCCGTACGGCCGAGAAGAGCCGGGACAGCCAGCTGTTCCAGTTCTCGTCCAGCTCGCGCCGGGCGGCGGCGAGCCGCTCCCGCCGGAAGACCGTGCGACGGCCCAGCGGACGGGCCTGCAGGACGTGCCGGCGCAGGGTGTCGGAGCCGTACTCGGTGAGCAGGTCGAGCGCCCAGACGTTGCCCTCCCGGACGCCCTCCTCGACGACGTACGACTCGTTGACGTTGAAGTCCTGCGGCAGCTTCACGTCCTGCGCGAGGAGCAGCACCGGCAGCAGCACCGCGTGGCAGAAGGCGTGCCCGAAGCCGCAGAAGTGGATCGCGCGGCGCGGCAGCGGACCCGTCACGTCGTAGCCGAAGAGGTGCATCGCGGCCGCCTCGAAGCAGCCGTCGACGCGGTGCTCGGGGAAGCCCTCCACCGGCACCGGCAGGCCCCACTCGCCGGGGTGGCCGACCGCGATGTCCGGCAGCCCGTCCTCGACGAGCGACTCGCACAGCGCCGCGAGCCGCGGCGGCAGGCCCGCCGTCGCCCAGTAGTCGGCGAGCGTGTCCCGGAACGGCTCCAGGGGCACGTAGAGCCGGCGGCAGCGGCGGGCGACCGCCGGGGTGTCGCAGAGCGCGCAGCGCGCCCCGATCAGATCGCCGCCGTCGTTCGGCCGGGCGCACTCGTGGCACATCCCGCCGTCGCTGGCCGCGCCGCAGTGCGGGCAGGTGCCCGTCGCGTGCGCCCCGTGCAGCCAGCGGCCGCACGGCTCGCAGTACGGGAGCAGCCGGGTCCGGGGAGCGATGACGCCCTGCGCGTACAGCTTCGCGAAGAGGTCCTGCACCCAGCGTCCGTACCCCTTGTCACGGCGCGGGCGCACGATGTGGTCGAACTCCACGCCCGACCGCAGCCAGTCGGCGGTGATCGCGGCCCGGTAGCCCTCCGCGACCTCCTCCGGCTTGCGGTGGTGGCGCAGCGCCCGGACCTCGACGGAGCTGGCGTGATCGGCGGTGCCGGTGGTGAACCGGACCGCCTCGCCCTCCGCGCGCAGGAAGCGGGTGAGGACGTCGGCGGCGACGTACGGGCCGGCGAGGTGGCCGATGTGGAGTTCGCCGTGGGTGGCGGGAGGGGTCGCGGTGATCCAGACGGGGGTGCTCATGGGACCTCCTTGACGCGGTGGTGCGACGGTCAGCGGGGCTCGAAGTGGAAGGAGCGGATGAAGCAGTCGCGGGGCTGCTCGACGGCGTAGACGATGCACTCGAAGAGGGCCTGCGTGGTGAGTTTCTCGTCGGGCGCCATTCCGTCCGGATTCGCTCCGTCCCATTCCGCGAAGCGCGGGTCCGAGGTCGAGAAGTCGGGCGGGAAGAGGGAGAAGACGCGGACCCCCGAGGGCCTCAGCCGGCGCGACAGGATGTCCGCGAAGCCCGCCTGGGCGCTCTTCGCCGCCCAGAAGGCCTCGTGGGCGGCGGAGGCGGTCGCGGCGGAGGCGCCCTCGGCGTCGCGGACGGCGACCATGTTCACGATGTCGGGCCGCAGCGAGCCGCGGAGCAGCGGCAGGAAGTGCTTCACCATGAGGACCGTGCCGCCGGCCGTCGACTCGATCGTCTCCACGATCTCGTCGTCGCTCGCCGACTCCAGGTCCATGCCGTCGAGCCAGCGGGCGCCGTTGTTGACCAACAGGTCGACCCGGTCGGTCCGTTCGCCGACCCGGGCCGCGAACTCCCGTATCTCCGCCGGCCTGCTCAGGTCGCAGCCGAAGGCGTGGATGCGGTCACGGGCCGAGCCCACGACCTCGGTACGGGTCCGCTCGGCGGCCTCCACGGTCCGCGCCGACACGTAGACCTCGGCGCCGAGATGCGCGAATCCGACGGCGAGCGCGCGACCGAAATAGCGGGACGCGCCGGTCACGACGACACGCAGATTCTCGAATTTCATGTGTGTCTGCTCTCCCCACGGATACCGGTGCCGGTCCTTTTTCAGCGTGCGTTCAGCGTGGCAGAGCAGAAGGGGCGCGAGCCTGGTGAGAAGGGTGCGCGTTCACGCCGTTGCGTGGATACGCCAGGGCAGTTCGAGGCTTTCGAGGACCTCGGCGCGCTTGTGGTGGACGCGGACGCGGTCCGGCGCCGTGGAGACGGTGACGGTGCCGGTGGGCGTGCGGACGGTCCCGCGGACCGGCGGCACGACGGTGCCGTCGATCGCCCCGGCGGCGGCGAGGGCGGCGGCACCGGTCAGGGCGAGCCGGGGGTGCCAGCCGCCGACGGTGAGCGCGCGGACGGCCAGGCCTTCGGGCCCGTCGGCGAAGGCGGCGATCTTGGGGAGCGCGGAGTCCGGGTGGTGCCCGAGGAGCCGGGCGGCCGTGGCGCGGAGCGCCTGGAGCCGCTCGTACGCCGCGTTCTCCGGGAGGTGCCGCTCGTCGACGAACACGTACGGATTGCCGTACCGCACGAGCGAGACGGGCACGCCGTCGAGGACGTCGACGGGGCGGGCGGTGGGGAGGGTGCCGGGGGCGGTGGGGGGCCGGAGGAAGTGCAGGGTGTACGCCCTGTCTTCGGAATCCTCAGGACCCTCGGGATCCTCGGGATCGCAGAACACCCTGTCCCCCGTGGTCACCGACCGGACGGTGACGGGCTCGCGCCGCCCGTCGGCGACGACACAGGCGAGCAGCGAGTGCCCGCACCCGGCCCGGAAGTCGAAGGAGCCGCCGGGGAGGGCCTGGACGAAGCGGTAGCGGGGGGTGGGGCCGGTGGGGTCGTAGAGGGCGATCTTGCCGATGCCGGCATGGGGGGTCCCGGCGAGGGCCCGCAGCAGCTGCCCGAGCTCCCTGCCCAGGGCGAGGACCCCGGAGGGCAGCCGGTCGCCCCGCAGGACGAGGGTGGGGCCGGGGGCGTCGTGGGCACGGACGACGACGGCGGCGGCCGTCGCGGACCGCGCCCGCCGGGGCGGTGCCCCCACGCCCCCTGTGGCGACCTGCGCCCACCGGGCCGACGCCCCCGCGCCCTCCGTTGCGGGCTGCGCCCGCCGGTGCGGTGCCCCCGCGCCCCCCGTTGTGGGCTGCACCCGCTGGGCGGTGCCCACCCCCGCCGCCCCCGTTGTGGGCAGTCGTTCCGCTGGGGCGGAACGGGTGGGCACAACGGGCCTGCGCCCTGCCGGCGCCAGAGGCTGTTGGGCCTGAACCCGCACCCCGTGTGCACCGCCGCTCGTGGTGCGGGTCAAGGCGCGGAACGCGGAGGCGCCGCTGGAGGGCGCCGTCCCGTGTGCCCACCCGTCCCGCCCAGCGGGACGATTGCCCACACGGCGGGTGGGAACCGCCCCGCAGGACGCGGGCTCGCACGGGCAGGGGCCGGGGGCCGCGGGCGCGGAAGCCGGGGCCGCACCGCGCGCGGAAGCCGGGGCCGCACCGCGGGCGGAAGCCACGGCGGCCGCGGGCGCGGAGGCCTCGGCGGTGTCGGGCATGGCGGGTTCGGGACGTGGAGGTCCCGGGGGGTCAGGCCGCACAGCCCACCGGGATCCGCATGCCTTGGACGACCTCCGTCCAGAGTTCGTGGACCGCGAGGGACCAGAGCGTCAGGGCCCTCTGCGGGGTGGGGTCGGCCAGGTGCCGCGCCAGGAGCTTCGCCGCCCGGTCCGCGCGGATCTTCCCGCCGAGGACCAGCCGTGCCGGGGAGAGCATCTCTCGGACCAGGTCGAGCAAGGGGCCTCCGGGGGCCAGCATCGCCGCCACCGGCAGGGTGAAGGGCTGCTTCGGGCGGCGGAGCACCGACGGCGGCAGCAGCTCCGCGCCCGCCTCGTACAGTGCGCGCTTGCCCGTTCGCGCGGCCACCGGCAGGGCCCGCGCGTGGGTGACGACCGACGGCTGGCAGAACGGCAGGCGCGCCTCCACCGCCCACGCCATGGAGAGGTGGTCCAGGCGCCGCAGGTGGTACGCGGGGAGCCGCCACCGCGTCTCGAAGGCGGTCATCGCGGTGAGCCGGTCCGCGCCGACGGCCTCGGCCGAGCGGAGTTCCTGGGTGATGCGGTCGGCGGCGGAGCCCTGGTCGGCGATGAACGCGCGGTAGTGGGAGGTGTAGAGGTGTTCGCGGACGAGCCTCGGCGCGGCCGAGAGCGCGTCCGTGTAGGTGTCGGCCCATTCGGGGCCGGCGGTCAGCGCGGCGCGCATCCGGTCGTATCCGCCGAAGAGTTCGTCGGCGCCGTCGCCGGTGAGGGCGACGGTGAAGCCGTTCTCGCGGACGGCGCGGAAGAGGGCGTAGGTGGAGAGGGTGATGGGGTCGGCGTTGGGCTGGCCGAGGTGGCGGACGGTCCGGGTGAGGAGGGAGCCGAGTTCGTCGGGGTCGACGGCGACCTCGTGGTGGACGGTCCGGGCGCGGCGGGCGACGGCGCGGGCGTGGGCGGCTTCGGAGTCGGGCCACCGGCCCCGGTAGGTGAGGTGGAAGGTGTGCAGCGGGGGCGCGTCGGCCTCGCGGGCGTGTTCGGCGGCGAGGGCGGTGACGAGTCCGGAGTCGAGGCCGCCGCTGGTGACGGCGCAGACGGGTACGTCGGCCCGGGCGAGCCGGCGGACCTCGTGGCGCAGGACGTCCTGGGTGTCGCCGACGGGCCGGGCGCGGTGGGGCCCCCGGCGGCGGACGACGGGGGCGGCGCCGGGTCGCACGAGGGCGGTGGCGCCGGGCGGGAGGACGTCGATGCCGTCGAGCGCGGTGTGGGCGGAGAAGGAGGTGCGGGTGGCGAGGACGGTGTCGAGGGCGTCGTCGCGCGGGGAGATCCGTACGCCTTCGAAGGCGAGGAGGGCGGGGATCTCGGAGGCGAAGCGGGTGGAGCCGTCGTGGGGGTCGTGGTGCAGGTGGAGCGGTTTCATGCCCATGTCGTCGACGGCGAGGACGAGTCGGGTGGTGCCGGGCCGCAGGTCGAGGAGGGCGACGGCGAACATGCCGTCGAGGTGTTCGGCGAAGGCGGGCCCGTACTCGGCGTAGAGCGCGGGGAGGACGCTGCCGTCGCAGCGGTCGGGGAAGCGGTGGCCGCGGGCGGCGAGGGTGCGGCGGAGTTCGGCGTGGTTGTAGATCTCGCCGTTGAGCACGGCGAGGACGCCGGGCAGGTGGGGCAGCCGGTAGGGCTGCCGTCCGCCGCGGGGGTCGGTCACGGCGAGCCGGTCGCAGCCGAGCGACCAGCCGGGCCCGCTGAGCACCTGGTGCTCGTCGGGGCCGCCGTGGCGCTGGCGGGCGGAGACCGCCGCGAGCTGGGCCGGCTCGGGGCGGTCCGCCCCGGCGGCGAAGGAGCCGAGAATCCTGCACATGCCGGTCGCCTCCGAATCGACGTACCCGATCGACGCATTCCGTCGACTTACTGTTCGCACCCAATGATTTGAATCTACCAAATTTTTGAATGGCGCGTAAGTGCCATGTCCTGTTCACGCCACGACATGGCCTTGCGACGCCCCTCCCGCCCCAACAGGCTGGCCCCATGGAGGACTTCAACCGAACCGCCCCCGAGTCCCTGCTCGTCGTCGCCGCGCACCCGGACGACATCGAGTTCTGCGTCAGCGGCACCGTCATGCAGTGGGTCGAGCGCGGCACCCGCGTCACGTACTGCATCGTCACCGACGGCGGTGCGGGCGGTTACGACGAAGCGCTCCCCCGCCAGGCCATGGCGGACCTGCGCCGCGCCGAACAGGTCCACTCGGCCAAGCTCAGCGGCGTCGCCGACGTCCGCTTCCTCGGCTACCCCGACAGCTTCGTGGAGCCCACCGTGGAGCTCCGCCGCGACCTGTGCCGGGTCATCCGCGAAGTACGGCCGCAGCGCGCCGTCGTCCCGTCCCCCGAGATCAACTGGGCCCGCGCCGCCGACCTCCACCCCGACCACCGGGCGGTCGGGGACGCCTGCCTGCGCGCCGTCTACCCCGAGGCCCGCAACCCCTTCGCCCACCCGGAGCTCCTCAAGGAGGAGGGCCTGGAGCCGTGGACCGTCCACGAGCTGTGGCTGATGACGGGCCCCACCCCGAACCAGTACGTCGACGTCACCTCCGTCTTCGACCGCAAGGTCGAGGCCCTGCGCATCCACACCTCGCAGACGGCCCACTTCGACGACCTGGCGGGCCTCCTGCGCGACTGGCTCGGCGAGCACGCGACGGCCGGCGGCCTGCCCCCGGGCCGACTGGCCGAGGCCTTCCAGATCGTCCGCATCGACTGACCGCCGGGGCCGGGGCGCGCCGGGCGTCGCCCTTGTGGCCGCACGGGGCGAGTGGGACCGTGGGCGGCACGCAGGGGGGCGCGGGTCACCAACACGCGCGTGACGAGGGGGAGTTCACACCATGGACGCAGCGGAGCTGTACCAGTACCTGATGACGAGCGTGCTCGAACAGCCGAAGGCCGACCAGGGGCCGTACTACTCGCTGGCGGACAGCCTCGACGGTTACGCGGGAGCGGTCTCGAACGCCTCGGCGGACGCGAACCAGCACATGACCCGACTTCTGTCGTCGGGCCGCGGCGAGGCGATGGACGCGCTCGGAGAGCACTGGAACACGGTCCGGACCCAGAAGGTCCAGTCCCTCGCCGACGCGGGGACGAACACGACCGTCGCGGCAAGGGACGTCGCCGACATCCTCACCTTCGCCAAGGACAGGATCATCGGGATCGCGACCCAGTGCACCGAAACCCTCCTCGTCGCACAGCTGACCGCGCCCCTGACCCTCGGGGGATCCGAGGCCGCCCTTCCGCCGGCCGTCCAGGCCGCCAAGGTCTCGTCGGCCCGGGTCGTCGAGGAGTGCGGGCAGCGCATCGCGAGCCGACTGGCCCTGCTGCTCGAGGACCCGGCCGTCGCCGGCCTCCCGGACGTCGCCGCCGCCCTCGCCGGAACCGCCTCCGGCGGGATGGCCCCGGCCGTGGCCGCGGGAGCCGCCGTGGCGGGGGCCGGAGGCGGCGACGCCCGGGGCGGGCCCCTTCCCTCCGGCACCGGATCGGGCGCGGGCAAGGGCATCGAGGTCGACCACGCCGAGCACGTACGGGCCGCCGGCGCCCTCCGGGAGGTCGCCACCGAGGTCTACGGGACCCCCGCCGGCACCCTGACGCCGGCCGCCTCCCAGAACGGCGCGGGCGCCGCCTCGGGCGACCTCGGGGCGGCGGTCTCCGCCACGCTCGGCACCGTCCTGGACAACCTCGCCAAGGCCACGAGCGCCTTCGGCGACTACCTGAACGGCACGCTCCCCGACGCGGTCCTCCTGATCTCCGGCGACCAGCAGGCCACCGACAACGGCAACCGGAAGAGGTTCGGGACCCTGTGAGGCCCCAGGAGCGGGCAGGGGCCCGGAGTCGACGACTCCGGGCCCCTTTCCGTACGAAGGGACCGGCCTCCTTACGAAGGGACCGGCCTCCTCACGGAGGGATCAGCAGGCGCCGAGGTCCTGCCAGACGCCCCACTCGCCGGTGGTGCCGGGCTCCTCGCCGGTCGTCCACCACTTGGCCTTCCAGGTGTGGCCCTTGTGCGAGACCTGCTGGCCGCCGGTGTAGACGGAGGAGGAGACCCACGGGGCCGCCGTGCACTGGGTGGCGCCGCCGGTGACGGTCAGGGAGAGGACCGCCGCGTGCCCGGCCGAGGGGCTCGCCCCGTTGACGACGATCTGGTACGTGCCGGAGACCGTGGCCGCCGTGGTCTTCACGGTGAGGGTCGAGGAGCCCCCGGCCGTCACCGAGGAGGGGCTGAGCGTGGCGGTGACGCCGGCGGGCAGGCCGCTGACCGTGAGGTTCACCGTCTGCGCCGTCCCGGAGGTGACGGCGGTCCTCACCGTGGCGGAGGTGGACGCGCCCGCGGTGACGGTGGCGGCGGCCGGGGTCGTCGTCACCGAGAAGTCGTCGGCCGGGGCGGTCGTCCCGCTGGTGAAGGGGGCGAAGATGTGGGAGAAGTCCCAGGTGTTCTGCTGGATGCCGGAGCAGTTGTCGGCGGCGGCGCCGCCGGCACAGCTGCCGTTGTCGCGCTGGAGCGCCCAGAACGAGAGGGTGTTGACGCCCTTGGAGACCGCCCAGTCGTAGACCGTGCGGGCGTTGGCGAGGGTGAAGGTCTCGGCGGGGCCGAAGTCGTCGACGCCGATCATCTCGGTGATGCCGACCATGCCCCAGAGCTGGGCGGCCGTCTTCGTCGGGTAGAGCCTGGCGAGCTGGTCGTACAGGCCCTGGGCGGCGGTCTTGGTGTCGGCGGCCATGTCGTGGGCGGCGTTGTCGTAGTAGTCGAAGGTCATCAGGTTGACGACGTCGACCTTCGCGCCGTTGGCGACGGCGTTCCTGAGCACCGCGAGCCCGCTGTCGGCGAGGCCGTGGGTGGTCGTCGGCAGGGTGTACGAGATCTGGATCTGGCGGCCGTTGGCGGCGGCCCAGTCCTGGACGAGCTTGATGGCCTTGTTGCGGCGGTCGATGCCGGCGGCGTTGTCGAGGGAGTCGACCTCGATGTCCATGTCGAGCCGGGTGACGTCGTAGGTCGTGATGACCTTCTCGTACACGGCGGCGATCTGGTTGACGTCGGCGCAGCTGTCGGCGATCTCGGTGCCGGTGGTGTCGGCCGTGTAGCCGCCGAAGGAGGGGATGACGTCGCCGCCGCGGGACCGCATGGTCGCGATGTCGGCGCCGAAGGAGGACGGGGCGACCGGCAGGCCGGTGTCGCCGTTCCAGTACGCGGTGCAGGAGCCCTTCGTGGCGGTCTGCAGGAACGCCATCGTCAGGTGCTTGGCGCCCGACTGCGCGCTGAGGGCGGCCGGGCTCTCCCCGGTCCAGGACTCGAAGTACGGGGCGAAGACCCGGGCGGGGAGCGGGGTCGCGGCCTGGGCGGGGGCGGTGGCGACGGCCCCGAGGCCGAGGGCGGCCACGGCGGTCACGGCGGCGGTGAGGGCCGAGCGGAGCGAACGTACGCGTCGTCTCATGACAATCCCAATGACGGTGGGGGGTACGGGCTACGGGTGCGCCAACGCCGTTGTCGGGCACGGTTGTCGGGGTACGACGTAACCCCCGTCGCCATGGCCGCGTCAATGGCCTGGACCAAACTTGGACTAGACCAATTTTCCGATCGGTCGCGTGCCGCCCCCGAAGACCCCGCGCGCGTACTGGGGCGATGCGCGCGACCGGCCCGATCGGCCCGATGAGCCACGCACAGCCCCCGTCCGCCCCGCCTAGCGCCCGGACCGGCTCCAGAACCCCCCGCCGCCGCCCGGCCGGGGCTCCATGGACCAGGCCCCGTCCGCCTCGACGACGAGGAGGCGCGGCCCGCGCGGGAGGTCGCCCTTCCCGCGCCCCCGGTCGCGCCGGCTGAACCGGTACTCCCAGTGCCCGCCCTTCCGGTGGGCCGCGACCCCGAAGTACCCCTTCTTGTCCTCGTCGCCCTCGTACCGGAACCTGACGCCGGTCTCGTCGCCGGTGTACGCCAGGACGTCCGGCCCGTACCCCTCCACCGGCCCGTCGAACGCCCGCAGCGTCGACACCGGCCGGAGCCGGATCATCCACCGGCCGCGCGTGTCGACCCTCAGCCGCAACGGCGACTGCCCGTCGTGGTGCAGGACGCCGACCCCGCGCAGATCGACCATGCGGCTCCGCACGACCTGCCGCCACCGGCGCTTGCGGACCGTCAGCGTGACGATGTCCAAGAACCCGGCGCCCTTCTTCACCACGTCGACGGCGATGAAGCCCCGGGGAAGGGTGAGGCCGGTCTCGACATCCTCCTTGCCGTCGCCCTGGTACTCGAAGTACGGGAACTCCGGCCCGAATTCGGCGGGGAGGGCGTTGAGGCGCCCGAGGGGCGCGGCGACCGGGGCACCGGAGTACGGGACGGGGGCACCGGAGTACGGGACGGGGGCACCGGCCTTCTCGACGGCGAGGGGGACGGGGGCGGCCTGCGGGGGCACGGGCTCGGTGACGGGGGGAGGCGCGGTGACGGGCGCGGGTGCGGGGGCCTCCGCCACCACCACGCCCTCGTCCCCCGCCTCGTCGTCCGCCTCCTCGTCCGACGCCGAGAAGCCGAAGTCCGTCGCCAGGGCCGGCAGCCCCGAGTCGTACCCCTGCCCCACCGCCCGGAACTTCCACCCCCCGTTCCTGCGGTAGAACTCGCCCAGCAGGATCGCGGTCTCCGTCGTCGCGTCCTCGACCGCGTACAGCGCCAACTGCGCCCCGGTGGTGGCGCTCACCGCCCGTACGTACAGGTCCTCGACCTCGCCGAACGCCCCTCCGTCGCAGGACGCCGCCACCACGACCCGCTCCACGGAGGCCTCGATCCGGCCGGGGTCGATCTCCAGCCAGTCCGCGACGACCCCGCCCTCGCCCTGGGCCTCCCCCAGGAGCCGTATGCCGCTCCCGGCGTGCTCGGGCTGGTTGTAGAAGACCAGGTCGCCCCGGTCCCTGACCTTGCCGTCCGCATCGACGAGCAGCGCGGCCGCGTCGACCTTCGGCGCCTCCGGCCCACCGGACCGGCGGACGACGGCGACCCGCATCGGCTCGCCGCTGAGCGGAAGGTTTCCCCCCTTGATGATCTGTGTCATGCCCGCATCCTGGCAGTGCCGCGAGACCCCCGTCCCGTCGACCGCCGAGTTTCCGGCCGGGGCACAATGCTCCGATGAACGTGAACGACGAAGACGGCGTGGCCCAGGCCATCGAGCGGGAGTTGGAGTTGCTGAGCCCGGCCGGACGGTCGTCCCGGGAGCTGGCGGAACGGCTCCTCGACCCGGAGTTCACCGAAGTGGGCACGTCGGGGCGCAGGTGGGACCGCGAGTCGATGCTCTCCGCCCTGCCGGCCATGCAGGGCGCGTCCGAGGACGGCCCCCGGTTCACGCACTCCGGGATGACCGGCACCGTCCTGGCGCCGGGGGTCGTGCACCTGACGTTCGAGACCGTGCTCGACGGCACGCGCGCCCGGAGGAGCTCGATCTGGCGGAAGCGGGACGAGGAGTCCGGGTGGCGGATGTACTACCACCAGTCCACGCCCGTGCCGGAGGCGTGAGGCGGGGGCAGAATGGGCGCGTGCTCCCTCCTCGGCTTCTGTGGTGCGACCCTCGCCCCATCCCCCGGTTCAACCGGCAGGAACCGGTCACGCTGACCGTCCGTGACCCGGACTTCCACGAGCCGGCCGACGACGACTGCACGAGGTTCTGGTACTCCTGCCGGTCCCACGACCGCGTCTACCGGCACGAGGCCTGCGGGGAAGGGCCGCACCTCCTGGTCCTGCACTGCGAGGACCACGGTCCCGAGAACATGTGGCCGCAGCCGCTCATGATGCTGTTCCCGGAGGGGTTCGCCCCTCCGCTGAGCGACGCGCAGCTGGACTGGGTGAAGGCGGAGGAGGACGCCGACCAGGCATGACGCGCGGGAAACGACTCCACAGCGCCGCACCTGATGTGTGACGCACGCGAGGGCAGAAGGTTGCACGGAGCGGGCTGGCTCTACCGCTCCGCGCCCAGCTCGCACCAGACCGTCTTCCCGTACGGCCCCTGGTCGACGCCCCACCGCGCCGCCACCGCCTCCAGCAGCGCCAGCCCGCGCCCCGACTCGGCGTCGTCCGCCGCGACTCGCAGGACGGGCCAGACGCGGGGGTCGGGGTCGGTGACCGCCACCCGCGTCCGCCCGCCCCGCGCGGCGACGACCCGCAAGGTCACCGGCGTCCCCTCCCCCACGTGCCGGATGACGTTCGTCAGCAGCTCGCTCACGCAGAGCCGCACGTCGTCCCCCTCCACCATCCGCCGCACCTGGGCCACCTCCTTCGGCAGCGCGAGCAGCTCCACCGTGAGCGGGAGCATCAGCCGCCGGCCGCCTTCCGCAGGACATCGGCCAGTTGGCGTGCGGTCGCCACGTTGCAGTTGCCGAGCGCGACGAGCGGGGGCCGGATGCCGGACCCGGCGAAGGTGACCAGGTCCACCCCCAGGGAGGGCAGCGTGATGCCGTGAGCTGCGAGAGCGGTGCGGAGGGCGTCGACGTCCGGGCTGATGTCGTCGTCCATGAGGCGTCCACCTTTCGTTGCGTGCCGTGACGAACCCCTCACACGCTGCCGCCCCGCGCCCTACCGTGGGAAGCGTTTCCCGCTCCACGGAGCAAGGTGCGAAAGGCGGTCAACGGTGGCTGCGCGCAAGGACATCGACGGCTCGGCGAGCGTCCCGCAGTTCTACGGGAAGGAGCTCCGCTTCAAGAGGGAGGAGGCGGGGCTGACGCTGGAGGGGTTGGTGGAGGGCAGTTTCTACGGAGTGACGTATCTGAGCGAGATCGAGCGGGGCAAGCGGACGATGCCGCTGGATCTGGCGCAGCACGTGGACCGGGTGCTGGGGACGGACGGTTTCTTCCAGCGCGGCTGCGAGGACGTTCGCAAGGCGAAGAAGGGCGCGCACGCGGAGTACTTCGCACCGATCGCGGAGTCGGAGAAGCGCGCGCTGGCCATCGATCGGTGGAGCAACGCGCTCATTCCTGGCTTGCTCCAGACCGCCACCTACGCGAGGGCAGTGATCCGCTCCACCCACCCGAGGGACACCCCCGAGGAAGCCCAGGCCAAGATCGACGCTCGTCTGAAGCGTGCGGAGCTGTTCGACGGTCCGAAGAGTCCGGACTACTGGGTGATCATGCACGAGTCTCTGGTGCGCAACTTCACGATCGCACCAGTGGAGATGGCCGAGCAGTTGGACCACATCGCCGCCTTCCTCCGGCGAGGCTGCGCCACTTTGCAGATCCTGCCGTGGAACGCACCGACGCAGCCGTTCATGGAGCTGTCGATGATGTTCATGGAGTTCGCGGACGAACCGCCGCTGATGTACACGGAGGGCCCGTACCACGGTCAGACCATCGACGATCCGTTCCTCCTGAAGCAGTACCGCAAGGCATACGATCGGCTGAGGGCCGCCGCTTTGCCGCCGGAGGCGTCCCTCGCCCTGATCGAAGAAGCGGCTGAGGACTACCGACATGGCCAGCAGCGCCCTTGATCTGACCGCCGCCGTGTGGCGTAAGAGCAGCTACAGCAACGGGGACGGCGGCGAGTGCGTCGAAGTGGCCGACAACATCCCCCACCTCGTCCCCGTCCGTGACTCCAAGCGCCCCAACGGCCCCGTCCTCCTTCTCCCCGGGGCCGCCTGGGCGTCGTTCGTCGAGGCCGTCAAGGCGGGCTAGGGCTGCTCCCGGAGGGCCGCGCGGACCTGGTCGTTGATGGCCCAGGCGTCGGCGACCGGGCCCAGGTGGGCGAGCTTGTCGGGGTTGACGATCGAGCGGATGGTCAGGACGCGGCCGTCGACGATGTCGAGGGCCAGCGTGTGGAGGACCTTGCCGTCCCGGTCGCGGACGATCGCGCCGGGCTGGCCGTTGACCTGGTGCGGCTCCAGCGTGAGGTCGATCCGCAGCATCGCGGGGAAGAGCGCGGCGAGCAGCCTGGCCACCTTGTCCGCGCCGGCGATCGCGCGGGCGAGCTGCGGGGCCTTGCCGCCGCCGTCGCCGACCAGTTGGACGTCGGCGGCGAGGACGTTCCGCAGGCCGTCGACGTCGCCGCCCTTCAGCGCGTCGAAGAAGCGGGCGGCGAGTTCCTGCCGTTCGGCGCGGTCGGCCTCGAAACGGGGCCGGCCGTCCTGCATGTGCCGCCGGGCGCGTACGAGGAGCTGGCGGCAGGCCTGCTCCGTACGGCCGACGGTGGAGGCGATCTCGTCGAAGCCGAAGCCGAAGACCTCGCGCAGGACGAAGACGGAGCGTTCGAGGGGGCTGAGGCGCTCCAGGAGGAGCAGCGCGGCCATGGAGACGGAGTCGGCGAGCTCGGCGGCGCGCTCGGGGTCCTCGTACGGGTCGTCGAGGAGCGGTTCGGGGAACCACGGTCCGACGTACTCCTCGCGGCGGACGCGCGCGGAGCGGAGTACGTCGATGGCGATGCGGGTGACCGTGGCGGAGAGGAACGCCTTGGGGGACGCGGGCGTGGTCGGGGAGGCGTCGTACCGCAGCCAGGCCTCCTGCACGGCGTCCTCGGCCTCGCTGACGCTGCCGAGTATCCGGTACGCGATCGAGAACAGCAGGGGTCGCAGTTCCTGGAACTCCTCGACCTTGCCCATGTCACTCCCCGTTCAGTGGAACGCGCCGACCTCGTAGCCGCCGGCCGGCTGCCTGCTGATGATGTTCATGCGGGTGGCGGCGTTCATGAAGGAAACCAGAAGGACGAGGGCGGTGAGCTGTTCCTCGTCGAAGTGCTGGGCGGCCCGGTCCCAGACCTCGTCGCTGACGCCCTCGCCGGCGTCGGCGACGCGGGTGCCCTGCTCGGCGAAGGCGAGGGCGGCGCGCTCGGCCTCGGTGTAGACGGTGGCCTCGCGCCAGCCGGCGACGAGACCGAGGCGGACGGGGCTCTCGCCCGCCGCGATGGCCTCCTTGGTGTGCATGTCGAGGCAGACGCCGCAGCCGTTGATCTGGCTGACGCGCAGGGAGACGAGCTCCTGCACGGCGGCCGGGAGGGTGGAGTCCTTGAGGATGCGGCCGGCGGCCATGAGGTGCTTGAGGGCCTTGCCGGCGGTGGGGCTGGCGAAGAAGTCGATGCGCGCGTCCATGGCGGTGTCTCCTCGGTCCGGTGCGAGTCGGTGGGCTTACGTCCCCGAGACGAGACGGCACCGCGTCCTGTGACACGCCCTGTCGTGTGATCCAGGTCTCAGGCGGCGGGTGTCACGGGCGGGGGCGGCGTCTCGTCCCGGGGACGCGGGCACACCTCGACCCGAACCTCGTCCAAGGAGCTGCACCATGGATCTCGCCCTGTGGATCGTCGCCGGACTGATGTCCTTCGTCTGTCTCGTCGGCAGCGCCAAGATGTTCCTGCCGAGGGAGCGGATGGCGGCGCTGGGCGCGTCGGCGCAGTGGGTGACGGAGTTCGGCCCGGGTGCGCTGAAGGCGATCGGCGCCGTGGAGCTGCTCGCGGCGGCGGGCCTGATCCTGCCCGCCGTGCTCGACGTCGCACCGGTCCTGGTGCCGGTGACCGCGACGGTCCTGGTGCTGCTGTTCGTGGGGGCGCTGACGGTGCGGCTGAAGCGGGGGGAGCGGGCGACGATCGCGGGAGACGTGATCTACCTGGGGCTGTGCCTGTTCCTGGTGTGGGGGCGGTTCGGTCCCGAGGCGTTCACGGCCTGAGCGTCCCGGCGTTGCCGGGTCACCGGCATGACGCGGGTGACGGGGTCGGGTAGCGTGCGGGCCATGTCGAGTCCTGAGTCAGACGAGGTGGGGGCTTTCGGTCACGCGCCGTCAGCCCCCTGAACCACTGAGCTCACAGCCCTGTCGTCGCGCCGCGTTCCGCGGTGGGACGGCGGTGGTCCCGGGGGCCGGCCGCGGTGACGAGATGACCTTCTCGCGCTTCTCCTCACCTCGGAGCCACTCGATGCCTCTTCCGCTGTACCTGCTCGCCCTGGCGGTCTTCGCCATGGGCACCTCGGAGTTCATGCTCGCCGGCCTCTTGCCGGCCATCGCCTCGGATCTCGACGTCACGGTCGCGACGGCAGGCGTCCTCACCTCGGCCTTCGCGGTCGGCATGACGGTCGGCGCCCCTCTGGTGGCCGCGCTCGCCCGCAACTGGCCCAGGCGCGCCGGCCTCCTCGGGTTCGTCCTCGTCTTCGCGGCGGCGCACGTCGTGGGGGCCGTCACCACGAGCTTCCCCGTCATGCTCGCCACCCGGGCCGTCGCCGCGCTCGCGAACGCCGGGTTCCTCGCCGTCGCCCTGACGGCCGCCGCCACGCTGGTCCCGCCCGACAGGAAGGGACGCGCGCTGGCCGTGCTGCTGTCGGGCACGACGGTGGCCACGATCGCCGGTGTCCCCGGTGGATCGGTCCTCGGCACGCTGCTCGGCTGGCGGGCCACGTTCTGGGCGGTCGCCGCCCTCTGTCTGCCCGCTGCCCTCGGCATCCTGAAGGGGATCCCGGCGGGACGGGCGAAGGAAGGGGCGACGGGCGGGCCGGCCCTGCGGGCGGAGCTCGCCCGGCTCACGGGGCGGCGGTTGGTCCTGGCGATGCTGCTCGGCGCGCTGGTGAACGCGGCGACGTTCGCGAGCTTCACCTTCCTCGCCCCCGTGGTGACCGGCACCGCCGGGCTGGACGAGTTGTGGATCTCCGTCGTCCTGATGCTCTTCGGCGCCGGGTCCTTCGTCGGCGTCGTCGTCGCCGGGCGGCTGTCCGACCGGCGTCCCGGCGCGGTCGTCGCGGTCGGGGGTCCGCTGCTGCTCCTCGGCTGGCCGGCCCTGGCGGTGCTGGCCGAGGAGCCGGCCGCCCTGTTCGTCCTCGTGTTCGTGCAGGGCGCCGCGTCGTTCGCGCTGGGCGGCACGCTGATCACGCGGGTCCTCTACGAGGCCGCGGGAGCCCCCACCATGGCCGGCTCGTACGCGACGGCGGCGCTCAACGTCGGCGCCGCCGTCGGCCCCCTGGTCGCCGCGGCCACCCTCGGCACCGGGCTGGGGGACCTGGGGCCGCTGTGGGCGAGCGGCCTGCTGGTCGGGGTCGCCCTGCTCATCGCGTTCCCGTTCCGCACCGTGGTCGCGGCCGGCAGCGCCTAGGCTCGCGCCATGGCCTCTTCGTGCTCTTCCTCGCGTCTCTCGCTCTGGTCCCGTGGCTCGTTCCTGTCCATCGGTTCGGTCAACTCGACCCTGTCGATCGGCTCGGTCGGGTCGTTCCTCTCGGTCGGGTCGATCGGCTCCGCCGCCTCGGCGCTCTCGGTCGGGTCCTGGGCGAGCGTCGGCTCCCTGCTGTCGGCGCGGTCGTGCTGGTCGGTGCTCTCGTACCGCTCCGGCCGGGGCGTCATGGCGGCGGGCGCGGCCCTCGCGGTGGCGGGGGCCGTCGCGATGACGGCCCGGCGGGGGCGCTGACCCTCCGTACGCGGGCTCGGGCGGGGCCGGTCGGGCCGCCGCCCGAGTCGTACGGCTCGGGCGGCGGCCTGCGGCCGGTCCCGGCCGAGCCGTCCGCGCGGGCCGTCGGACGCGGCTCCCGGCCCGTGGGCACTCAGAGTCTCTCGGCCGCCCCCGGCCGCAGCCACCGCAGCCGTCCCGCCGACCCGGGGTCGCCCTCGAACGCCTCCGTGATGCGGGCCGGGTCCTCGGCGAGGTGGTCCCAGGAGTCGTAGTGGAGGGGGATCACCGTCCGGGCGCCGAGGGTCCGGGCGAGGGCCGCGCCCTCCGTCGCGCTCATCGAGAAGGCGCGGTCCCCGGTGGACGGGAAGTGCGCGTCGCCGAGGTGGAGGAAGGCCGTGTCGATGCGGAAGCGGTCGCCGATCTCCGTCAGGGCGTCGTGGCGGACGGTGTCGCCGGAGACGTAGAGCGTGCCGCCCTCGTGCGCGACGACGAAGCCCGTGACGGGGCCGGTGACCTGTTCCGTTCCCTCCGGGCCGTGGCGGGCCGGGGTCGCCGTGACCGTGACGGTCGTCGTCCCGGCCGTGACCTTCCGGCTCTCCCAGGGGGCGAGCCCCACCGCCCGGCCGCCCAGCCGCTCGGCGGCCTCGGGGGTGGTCAGCACCAGGTCCGCGCCGGCCAGGACCTCGCGGCCGGTCGGGTCCAGGTTGTCGGCGTGCTGGTCGTGCGAGAGCAGGACCAGGTCGACGGGCGGGAGTTCGGCGGCGGTCAGGGCCGGTCCCGTGGTGCGGTGGAGCGGACGGGCGCCCGGATAGTCGGCGGGGGCCGGGTCGAGCGCCGGGTCGGTGAGGACGGTGAGGTCGCCGATCCGGAGGAGGACGGTGGCCGTGCCCAGGTAGGTGGCGGTGACGGCGGCGGGGGCGCCTGCGGTGGCGGCGGGCGCCGGGGCCGTCACGAGCGGGCCTCGATCTTGGTCCGGAGTGCGCCCAGCAGGCCCTGGAGCAGCTCGATCGTCGTCTCGTCCGTGAGGTTGCCGTCGGCGTCGAAGCGCTCGTGGGAGCGGAAGACGTGCACCTCGGGCTTCACGACGACGTCGCTGTCGGTCCAGACGAAGACCTGACGCAGGGCCAGCTGCGCCCGGACGGTGCCGAAGTTGGTGGGCGCGGCGCCGAGGATCGCGACGGGCTTGCGGTGCAGGGGGAGGCCCTCGGTCCTGGTCCAGTCGGTGGAGATCCAGTCGAGCGCGTTCTTGAGGACGCCGGGGACGGAGTAGTTGAACTCCGGGGTGGCGATGAGCAGCCCGTCCGCCTCCGCGACCCGGCGGCGGAGGTCGGCGACGACGGCCGGGCGCTTCTCGGGGGTGTCGAGGTCCAGGTCGTACGGCGGGATCTCGCGCAGGCCTTCGTAGATCTCGATCTCCAGGCCGCCGGGGTTGAACTTCTGTGCGGCGCGGAGCAGTTGCGTGTTGTGCGAGGTGGCGCGGAGCGAGCCGGAGACGGCGAGGATCGTGGACGCGGTCATGGGGGTCCCCCGGTGGGTCGACGGGCCGGCGCGTGCCGGACTTCCTGACGTGACGACCACGAAGCTAAACCGATCGGTTCAGTCTGTCAACGAAACGGTTCAGTCTTGACACTGAACTGAATGGTGTAGTTCATTCGAGGACATGACCGCACTCACCACCGGGCGGACCGTCGCCCGCACGGCACGCCCCTTCCACACCCACGAGGGCGCCGGATTCCCGGTCCGCCGCCCCTTCCCCACGGCGGAACTCCCCTTCGTGGACCCGTTCCTGATGATCGACCAGGTCGGCCCCGTCGACCTCGCGCCCGGCGAGGCGAAGGGCGCGCCCCCGCACCCGCACCGGGGCTTCGAGACGATCCAGTACGTCCTGGACGGCGACGTCGCCAACGCCGACTCGCGCGGCCACCGCGCCGTCGTCCGCGCGGGCGGCGTCCAGTGGCTCACCGCCGGCTCCGGGATCGTCCACGAGGCCCTGCCCACGCCGGAGTTCCTCGCCTCGGGCGGCCGGCAGCACATGCTCCAGATCTGGCTGAACCTCCCCGCCCGCCTCAAGGGCGTCCCGCCGCGCAGCCAGAACGTCGAGCCCTGCGACCTGCCGGTGGCCGTCACCCCCGGGGGCGCCGAACTGACCGTCCTCGCCGGGACCAGCCACGGCGTGACCGGCCCCTTCGAGACCCGTACGCCGGTACTCGTCGCCCACGGGCGCCTCTCCCCCGGCACCCGCGCCGAGTTCACCGCCCCGGCCGACCACAACGCGATGGTGTACGTGATGCGGGGCGAGGCCACGGTGGCCGGCGAACACCTCCCCGACGGCCACCTCGCGGTCCTGGCGGGGGACGGCGAACGGTTCACGGTCGAGGCGGCGGACACCGCGGCCGAGGTCCTGGTCCTGACGGGCGAACCGATCGGCGAACCGGTGGCCCGGAGCGGCCCCTTCGTGATGAACACGGCCGCGGAACTCCGCGAGGCGGAGCGCGACTTCAGGCAGGGCCTGATGGGGCGGATGCCGGTATGAGCGGGGAGTTCGCGGGCAGGCGTTCCGCGGGACGGAACCGGTGGGCACAGACCGACCACCGGGCCGCGGACGGCGACACGACACCGACACCGGCACCGGCCGAGGGGGTCCGGCAGGGCACCGTCAAGACCGGCACCCTGCTCGCCGCGCTCGCGGCCCCCGCCTCGATGGGGGTGTCGGGGCCGAGCCTCGCTCTGCCGGAAGCGGCACGGGCCTTGGGCGTCGGCCCGGCGGCGGCCGCCTGGCTCATGACCGCCTTCGGCCTCGGCATGGCCGTCGGCACCCCCCTCCTCTCCGCCACCGCCGGCCGCCGGCACGGCCCCGCCGGGATCGTCAGGGCCTCCGCCGTCCTCGTGGCCCTCGGCGCGCTCCTCGTCCTCCTCGCCCCGAACCTGCCCCTGGCGGTCGCCGGGCGGGCCCTGGAGGCGGCCGGGGCGGCGGGGCTGAACGTCGCCGCGTTCCAGCTCGCCGGCCGGGACCGCTCGGGCCGCACCCCGGGCGTGGTCGCGATCGGCAGCGCGGTCGGCGGCACCGCCGGCCTGTTCGTGGGCGCGGCGGCGGCCGGGGCGTTCGGCTGGCGCGCGGCCCTGGTGCTCCCGCTGCTCTGCCTGCCGTTCCTGCGCCCGGTGCTCCGGCTCGCGAGCGGGTCGCCGACGCCGGGCGACGACACGTCCCGTACCGCCGGAAAGAGAACCGGACCACCCCTCGACATCCTCCGCGACCGCCGCTTCCTCGCCGCCACCGGCCTGATGCTGGCCCTCTCGACCGTCAACTTCTTCCTGCTGTACGCCGCTCCGCGCCGCGTCACCGCCCTCACCGGCTGGAGCGCGGTGGAGACGGGAGCCGCCTCGTCCGTCGCCGCGCTCGCCGGGGCGCTGCTGTCCTGGCAGCTGGTCCGCGCGGCTCCGGGGCTCGGCCCGGCCCGGCTGCGGGTGGTCCTCGTGCTCGGTTCGGCCGGGGCGCTCGTCCTCGCCGTGACCGCGCCCTGGGCGGTGGCCGTCCTGATCGGTTCGGGGGCGAGCGCGCTCGTCACGGCCGGCGGTCAGGGGCTGCTCACGGGCGCCGCGACCGGGGGGCTGCCGCCGGCCCGGCACGGTCTCGCGATCGGCCTGTTCAACCTGGCCTTCCTGATCGGCGTCGCGGCGGGTCCCGCCCTGGCGGCCTTTGCAGACCAAACCGTTCAGTTCATATAGTGGAAGCTCCAGCCGCCACCACCGAAGGAAACCCATGGGAGCCGGAGCCGACGCACAGCCCGCCGACGCGATCGACGAGTACGGCATCCCGATCATCCCGGACCCGGCGGACGCGGCCTCGCGCAAGCGCCAGGCGATCATCGACGCGGCGCTCGCGGAGTTCCTGGCGGAGGGGTACTCGGCGGCGTCCATGGACGCGATCACCCGCGGCTCCGGCGTCTCGAAGGCGACGATCTACAAGCACTTCGGCAGCAAGGAGCGCCTGTTCCTCGCCGTCATCGGCGGCGTCCTGCCGAAGACGTACGCCGATCTGGAGCCCTCCAACTCCACGATCGCCGACGCCCCCGACCTGCGGGCCGCGCTCGTCCGGCTCACCACCGACTGGGCCCGGATCCTGCTGCGCCCCGACATCATGAAGCTGCGCCGCCTGGTCATCGGCGAGATCGACCGCTTCCCGCAGCTCGGTCAGCTCTGGTACCGGGTCAGCTACGACATGAACAACGGCCCGCTGGTCGAGGCCTTCACCGAGCTGAACGCGCGCGGCGTCCTCGACGCGCCCGACCCGGCGCTCGCCGTGCAGCAGCTGGTGGCGGCCACGGTGGGCGTGCCGCAGCTCGTCCGCACCTTCTCCCCCGACGCCGAGATCGACGACGCGGAGCTGACGCGGGTGATCAGCTCGGGAGTGGATCTGTTCCTGGCCCGGTACGCGCGTTCCTGAGGCTCCTCGCCCACGCGACGGCCAGCAGGCCCACGGCCCACCCCCCGGTGGTGAGGAGCTGCGTACGGCTCGCGGCGTCCCCCAGCATGAACAGCAGCACCCCGCCGATCCCGGCGAGGGCGGCGGCGGCCCGTACGGAGGGGCCGCGCAGCCGCAGGTGGGAGGCGGCGATCAGCGCCCAGACGAGCAGGATCGCGGCGCCGATCGAGTGGAGCAGGAACGGGAAGACCGTACGCGGCCAGACCATGCTGAGCACGACGGAGACGAACCCGAACGCGGCGGAGGCGAGGACGGCGGCGTACGGGACGCCCGACCGTCCGCCGAGCCGGCCGAGGGCGCGCGGCGCGTCGCCGCGTCCGACGAGGGCGTACAACATGCGGGAGGAGCCGTAGACGTTGGCGTTCATCGCGGACAGGAGCGCCACGAGGACGACGGCCTTCATCAGGTCGGCGGCGCCGGGCACGCCGATCCGGCCCATGACGGCGGCGTACGGGCCGTCGGCCACGGCCGGGTCGTTCCACGGGACGAGGGTCACGACGACGGCCATCGAGCCGAGGTAGCAGACCGCGACCCGCCACATCACGGCCCGGACGCCGGCCCGCACGGCGCGGGCCGGGTCCGCGCACTCGGCGGCGGCGACGGTCACGGTCTCCAGGCCGCCGAAGGCGAAGACGGCGGCGACGACGCCGACGGCGACGCCGTGCCAGCCGTGCGGCAGGAAGCCGCCGTCGTGGAGGAGGTGCCCGGCCCCGGGCGAGGGCGTCCCGGGCACCAGCCCGCCGACCACGAGGACGCCGAGCAGCAGGAAGCCGGCGATGGCGGCGATCTTCAGGCCGGCGAACCAGAACTCCAGCTCGCCGAAGTTCCATACGCCGGTGAGGTTGCTCGCGGTGAAGACCCCCATGAAGACGGCGACCCACGCCCAGCCGGGCACCGCGAGCACCCAGCCGCCGACGATGTGCGCCGCGGCGACGGCCTCGGCGGCGACGCTCACGACGAGCAGCGCCCAGTACATCCACCCGGCGAGCAGCCCAGCCCACGGCCCGAAGGCCGTCCGCGCGTGCTCGGCGAAGGAGCCGCTCACCGGGCGGACGGCGGACATCTCCCCGAGCATCCGCATCACGAGCACGGTCAGCGCCCCGGCGAGGAGGTACGAGACGAGGATCCCGGGCCCGGCGGCGGCGATCCCGACCCCCGACCCGACGAACAGCCCGGCCCCGATGGCCCCGCCCAACGCGATCATGGCCAGATGCCGCTGCCGCAGCCCCGCCCCGAGCACCCGCTCCGTCATGTTCCCCCCGAACTCCGAACGACCAGCCCCGGAGCCTGACGCCTCGCCCCGGGGGACGGCAAGCGGATCCCGTGAAGTGAGACGTGGCGGGGGGGGAGGAGGGGGGCGACGAGAAGCACCGCCTGCCCGTGCGGCCGAACGCGATATATAACCCTCGTGCAGATATATACGGCCTGCCGGTGGAGGTTCCCGTGTCCAAGACCCTGGTCGACATCGACGACGACATGCTCGCCTTCGCACAGCAGCAGCTCGGCACCAAGACCAAGCGGGACACCATCAACCGGGCGCTGGCCATAGCGGCGTCGATCAGCGCGGACGACCGCGCCCGGGCGCTGCGATGGCTCCAGGAGAACGCCGAGAACTTCCTCGACTTCGACTTCCTGGAAGAGCAGGAGCGGTCCGGCCGGTGAACTACCTCGCCGACACGTCGGCCGTGCGGCGGCTCCTGCGCCGGCAGGTCGGCGAGCCCTGGCCGTCCCGAGTGGCACACGGCCAGGTCTCGCTCTGTCCACCCGTCGAAGCGGAGCTGATGCGGGCACTGCGCTCGGACCGCGACAGCGAGCCCTTCACCACCATGCCGAGCCAGACCTTCACCTGGGTCCCGGCACCGGAAGACCCTTGGCCCAAGGTCATCGCCGTACAGCGGGACCTGCTCAGGATCGGCCACCACCGGGGGCCGTCGCCGATGGACATCCTGATCGCGCTCACGGCCGAGCAGCACCGCCTGACCCTGCTGCACGTGGACGACGACTTCACGGCCATCGCCAAGGTGCGCCCCGGCATCGACATGATCCGGCTGCTGCCCGGCGCCTGACGGTCGCCCTTGTGGGCGTCGTGCGTCAGCCCCGGGCCACCAGCCGTATCGCCAGGGCGACGATCAGGGTGCTCGACGCGAGGGCCGTGGCCAAGCGGCCCCGGGGGCCCGTCAGGGCACGGCCGAGGAGGGTGCCGCCGAGGGCGAGGAGGAGCTGCCAGCTGGCCGAGGCGGCGAGCGCGGCGAGGACGAAGGCCGTGCGGTCGGGCAGCGTGTCGGGGGCCGAGGGGCCCGTGGCGAGGACGAGGGCGGCGAAGTAGACCACCGTCATGGGGTTCAGGATCGTGATCCCCAGGAAGGCGACGTACGCACGGGCCAGCGTCAGGGCCGTGCCGTCGTCACGGGAGGCGAGGCCGCCGTCGCGGTACGCGGCCAGCGCGCCCCACGCGGCCCGCAGGGCCAGCACGGTGAGCACCAGCGCGGACGCCCACCGCAGCGGGGTCGTCACAGGCGCGAGCACGGGGACGAGCGCGGAGCCGCCGGCCACCGCGAGCAGGGCGTAGGCCCCGTCGGCCGTGGCGACCCCGAGGGCCGCGCCGGCGCCCGTGCGCCAGCCGGTGCGGGCCGTGACGGCCACGAGGTAGGCGCCGACGGCGCCGACCGGGATCGCGATGCCGTAGCCGGCGAGCGCGCCGGCCACCACCGCGGCCGTCACGCGACGGCGGGGATCGCGCCTCCGGGGGAGTCGGGCCGCTGCTGTCGGCGGTAGTCCGCGCCGTCCTTCGTACGGGAGAGGAAACCGCCGGTCACGAGGTACCGGCGCAGCGCCGGGAAGTCCTCGTGCACGGCACGCAGGGCCTCGTTGACCTCGGACTCGCGGTAGGTGCGGTCCGCTTCGAAGAGGGTCGCGGCGAGGTGCGCGAGCAGCGCCTCGCGGCGGGCGGGCTTGCGCGGCACCGCCTTGAGGCGCCCGTCGGCGGAGAACAGGTCCGCGACGGGACGGGGCTCCGCTGCGGGGCGGTGCTCCGTGGCGGGGCGGGACTCCGCTGCGGGGCGGGAGGGGTGACTGGTCATGCCCGAGAGCGTGGCGCCCCGCGCCCCGCCCCGCAAAGGGTTTTCCCCGGCTCACCCGGTCACTTGGGCTCGGGCCGCACGATCACGCCCTCGGCCATGGCCTCTGCTCCTGTAAGTCCGGGAAGGAATCCCGACCAGCAGACCAGCCGGTCCCGCCGCCCGCACGGCGGCGGGACCCGAACGAGCGACCCGGGAAGGGCCCGGTTCAGGCCAGGCCGTCCCAGCCCCAGCGCGGGGTGGGGCCGGGGGTGCCGAGGTCGGTGCCGGGGGCCGAGGCCGAGACGTCCTCGGCGATCCGCGTGCCCCAGTCGAAGTACTCCATCACCCGGCGGCGCAGCAGGTCGTCGTCCGGGAGTTCCTTCTCCACGGCCGCCTTCATCAACTCCATCCAGCGCAGCCGCTGTTCCTCCGTGATGCCGAGCCCGAGGTGGGCGCGGAGCAGGGCCTGGTGCCCGCCGAGCTCCGCCGTGAACCCGGCGGGCCCCGAGAAGACCTCCGCCAGCCACACGGCCACGTGTTCCACGTGGGCGGCGGTGAAGTCGGCGAAGACGGGGGCGAGGAGGGGGTCGGCCAGGACCCCCTCGTAGAACGTCTCGGAGAGCCGGCGCAGCGCGTCGGCGCCGCCCACGGCCTCGTACAGGGTGTTCGTGTGCTCGGCGCTCATGGAGGACCTCCGGGATCCGGTATGCGTCCTCTCAGCTTTCACCCAACGCTGCCCGGATCCAAGGATGTTCGCTCTCGGGTGCACGTCACCCGTACGAGGGTTCTTCACCGTGCGTGTCGAACTGGACACCCTCCGTGCGATACGTTTCGCGCAAAACAGCCCCCGTCGACGGCTTGCACCCCATCGACGAGGGCCTGAACCACTAGTGGATCGGACCTCCACGCCGTGATCTATCGGCACTTTAACGCGCCCTCACGTGCCTTCACCCAGTTCTCGCACGACATCATCCGGCATCCCCGGCTCAGCTCCGACGCCGTCCGCCTCCTGACCTGGCAGCTCTCCCTCCCCCAGGGCGCCCGCGAGTCACTCTCCCGCACCGCCGAACGTGCCCGGATCGGAGCAACCGCCTTCACCCGCGCCAAGCGGCAACTCAAGGAGGAGGGCTTCGTGCACGAGCGGCGCGTGCAGATCGCCGGAGGACGCTGGGCCACCCAACAGCTGGTCTCCAGCCACCCGCTGACCGCCGATCAGGCCGCCAAGCTCCTCGCCCGGGAACCCCTCGCGTCCCCGCAGGTCACGCCGAGCCCCCGCAAACCGGCCGCCGGTCGGCCGACGGCCCCGCCGGCCGACGGTCATCCGGAGAAAGACCCCCGGGAGGACACCTCCCACCTTCCCCCGCAGGCCGACACCGCCGAGGAGTCGCCCCGGATCGACGACGCCCGCGCCCTCGTCGGCGCCCTGCCCGTCCTCTCCCCCGCCCTCCGCCACATCCCGCCCGGCATGCGCGACGAACTCGCCCGCCTCGCCGCCCGCTGGCTCGACGCCGGACACACCCCCGCCGACGTCCACGAACACATCCGGCACTGCCTGCCCGGGGACGGAACACCCGTCCACCGGCCCGGCGGACTCGTCCGCTACCTCCTGCGGGACGTACCGCCACGGGAACCGTCCCGACCCGCACCCGTGAACCGGCTCTCGCCGCGCCTCGAAGGTGCCCGCGAGTGCGCCGGTGACCACACCCAGCCCATGCTCTTCCGGCCCGTCGGCGACGAGACCCACTGCCCCGCGTGCGCGTCGCGGACGGTCTCCACCGGCTAGGACCGCGGCCTACCGGTCGCGCTCGGGCCAGACGGGGCGCCCATCGGTCCAGACGACGCCCTTGTTGCGGCAGAGGCAGAAGGGGTGGCCGACGGGGTCGGTGTAGACGCGGAAGCCGTAGCCGTTGGGGCCGACGCACTCCCGCTGCAGGGTCGCGCCGAGGGCCAGGACGCGGCTCTGTTCGGCCTCGATGTCGTCGACCTCGAAGTCGAGGTGGAACTGCTTGGGGTGCTCACTGTCGGGCCACTGCGGGGGGCGGTAGTCCTCCACCGGGGTGAAGGCCAGTTCGATGTCGCCGAACTGGATGCCGGCCCAGTGCTCGTTGCTGCCCTCCTTGACCGGAAGCCCCACCACTTCGGAGTAGAAGGCCGCCAGCTTCATCGCGTCCGGGCAGTCGATGATGAAGTCGGTGAGTCGTAGCATCCTGCGATCCTGCCACGAGATCAGAGGAACCGGGTGCCGCGGCGGACCCGGCTCGGCGGGCGACGAGGTCCGGCCCGCCACCGCCCACCCCTGCGGGCGGCGGCGACGGGCCGGGGGGCCGTGGGCGGTCAGAGGCTGCGGGCCGTGATGTCGCCGTACGCCGTGGTGGCCTTGATGGTCAGGCCGGGAGTGCCGTCGTTGCGGAGGGAGTCGGCGACCCGGCCGTAGGCGGTGCCGGCGTCCAGCGATGCGGAGACGCCGGCGGCGGCGCCGACCGTGATGTCGCCCTTCTGGGTGGTCAGGGCGACCGTGCCGTTCCCCGCCTCGGCGATGCGGATGTCGCCCCGGGCGGTGCTGACCTCGGCGGAGCCGGTCAGCCGGCCGACCTCGACGTCGCCGTCCGCGGCGGTGAGCCGGAGGTTCGCCGCCTCGTCGATCTTGATCTGGCCGTACGCGCCCTCGAAGACGACGTCGCCGAGCCGTCCGACGCCCCGGAGTTCGGTGGCGGCGGCCTCCGCCTCGACCCTGGAGCCGGCGGGCAGCTGGACCGTGACCTCGATGGAGCCGGTGCCGCCGAGGACGCCGTCCTTCGACTTGGGGACCTCGATGCGCAGGACCCCGTCGGCGTAGGCGACTTCGGTGCGCTCGGCCGTCTTCACGTCGCGGCTCCTGGAGGGGTCGGCGGGCAGGATCTCGACGGTGGTGTCGGCCCGGTCGGCGGCGATGAGCCGGATGCGGCCGGCGGGGACGGCGAGGACGGCGGCGATCGGGGCGGTGGTGTCGAACGTCTGCATGGTGATGCTCCTTGGTCCGTGGCGGGCGCCTGTTCGCCGCGCTGTTTCCGATGAAGGAAAAGCTACGTTGCGTTCGAAGATCCGGCAAGCACTTGATTGCGTAGAGAGCTTGTTTTTGCAGGTCAGTTGAGGGATTTCATTGCAATGGATCTGCTCCTAATGCAACGAACCTCGCTCGGTACGTTGCAATGGAATGCGGGTGAACGCTATGCTGGCCCCCACCACGGACGACGAAGGAGACCGCGATGCCGGGAGGCAGACTCACCCAGCCGGAGCGCCAGCAGATCGCGCTGGGACTGGCCGACGGCCTCGCGTACGCCGAGATCGCCCGGCGCCTCGACCGCCCGACCTCGACCGTCACGCGCGAGGTCATGCGCAACGGCGGCCCCGCCGGCTACCGCGCCGACCTCGCCCACCGCGCCACCGAGCAGCGCGCCCACCGCCGCAAGCCCGCCGCGCCCCGGGGAACCGCCCTCCCCCCGCAGGCACACGGGCGCGACGCCGAGGCCGTGCGCGCGTACGAGGAGACGTTCACGACCGTCATGATGGCCTCGGGCATGCCCAAGATGATGGCCCGCGTCATGGCCGCCCTCACGCTCTCCGACACGGGCAGCCTCACCGCGTCCGAGCTCACCGAGCGCCTCCAGGTCAGCCCGGCGTCCGTCTCCAAGGCGGTCGCGTTCCTCGACGAGCAGGGCCTCGTCCGGCGGGAGCGCGACGACCGCCGCCGCGAGCGCTACATCGTCGACGACGACGTCTGGTACCAGGCGATGATGGCCTCCGCCCGGTCCATCGCGCAGATCGTCGACACCGCGCGGCAGGGCGTCACCGTCCTCGGCGCCGGCACTCCCGCCGGCCACCGCATGGAGAACGTCGCCCGCTTCCTCGACTACGTCTCCGAGAGCACGGCCCGGGCCGCCGAACAGGGCCGGGCCGTCCTCCACTCGAAACCCCCGGTCACGGAGGAGGGCGCTACAGCCCCAGGCGGTAGCGGATCTTCTTGACGAGCTCCGCCAGGTCCGGCTGCCGGAGCAGGCTGTAGTGGTCCGCGTCCAGCTCCACGACCGTCGGCGGGCGGGTGGACCAGCCCGTGGCGTTCTCCAGGAACGAGTAGTCGTCGCCCTCCGCCTTGAAGAGGGTCACCGGGCACTTCACCTGCCGCTCCGTCAACTCACGGAAGGTGTACGTGAACTCGAAGGTCTCCTCGACGATCGCGACGATCCGGTCGATCAGGTCCGGGTCCAGGGCCGGGAAGTTCTCCGCCACGTACGAGACGAAACCCCGGCGGTCCTCCGCCCGCACGCCCGGGTCGATCGTGCCCGCGAAGACCGAGTACAGGATCGTCACGAACGCCGGGTTGTCGTACGTCGCCCCGCCCGTCTCCGAGGAGCGGACCTTCGGGGAACCCGGGGCGATCAGGAAGAGGTGCTCCACCTGCTCCCCCGCCGCCTCCAGGAGGTGCGCCGACTCGAAGGCCACGCGGGCGCCGAAGGAGTAGCCCCACAGGGTGTACGGGCCGGTGGGCTGGCGGCGGCGGATCGCGGCCACGTCGGCGGCGGCCATCTCGCGGATCGTGGCGTACGGCTCCTCGCCCCGGTTGATGCCGTGCGCCTGGACGCCGTAGAAGGGACGGTCGATGCCGGCCTCCTCGGCCAGGTGACGCAGGTTCATCGTGTAGCCGCCCAGCCCCGGCCAGCAGTACACGGGCGACTGCGCACCGGCCGCGTGGAGCCGTACGAGACGGGAGGCGGGGGTGGCGGCGGCGCCGTCGAGGCGGTGCGCGAGCTTCTCGACCGTCGGGTGCTCGAAGAGGACCTGGAGCGGGAGCGAGGAGCCGAACTCGCGGTTGATCCGCGTCACCAGCGCGACCGCGATCAGCGAGTTCCCGCCGGACTCGAAGAAGTCGTCCAGGACCGAGACCGCCGCCACGTCCTCGTACTTCAGGGCCGCCGCCCAGACCTCCGCGAGCCTGCCCTCCGTCCGCGTACGGGGCGGGACGTGCGGACGGCCGTGCAGGCCCGCGTTGACCACGGCGAGGTCGGCCAGCGCCTTCGTGTCCACCTTGCCGTTCGCCGACAGGGGCAGCCGGTCCAGGACCACCACCCGGTTCGGGATCATGTAGTCCGGCAGGTGGTGCGCGAGGTCGTCGCGGATCATCTCCGCCGGGCCCTTCATGTGGACCGTGTCCTCGTACATCCCCTCGCTCAGCCGCTGCTCCTCGCTCACCCGGCCGCCGACGAAGAAGTACGAGGGGCCGGTCGCCCGTCCCGCCGCCGTCAGGATCTCGTCCACGCGGCGGGCCGCAGGCAGCGGGTGGCCGGACTTGGAGCTGTAGCCGGAGGACATGAACCCCAGGCCGTGGCCGCCGAGCTGGAGGCGCTGGAGCGCGCGCCCGAGGTCGACGTACGCGCGGTCCGCGTCCGCCGTCCGGCTGACGACGGTGACGCCGAGCGAGGCCCGCTCGTACACCGCCTGGTTGATCGCGATGACGTGCTTCTTCTCGACGAGGGAGGCCGAGACCGGGGTCAGGGCGCCGTCCTCGTAGGCGTACTGGGCCGGGGGGAGGTCCCGGACGCGGTCCCCGTGGGCCTGGACGTAGACGTCCACCTCCGGGTCCCGTCCCGCCTCCCCGTCGTACGGCACGACCTCCCAGCACCCGTCCCCGCACGCCCTGACGTCCAGGCCGTACCCGGGCAGGACCTCCTCGAAGAGGCCCACCATGTGGCCGGTTTCGATCTCCAGGACCTCCTGGATGTTGTTCCGGTAGACCGGCTCGATCGCCTCGCGCTTCCCCCGGAAGGCGAGGCGGAGGGACGGCCCGCCCGTGGCGGGCAACGGCTCGGTCAGGTAAAGGCGGTGGCGGACCGGGTGGTAGTAGTACCTCCCCGGGTCCAGGCCCGCGATCCCGCGCGCCTCCACGTACAGCTGCGTCGCGTACAGCGCGCCCGGTGAGGCGTAGCCGTACTTCGGGAGGAGCCGTTCGTCACTGGTGAACTGACCGAACCAGCGCAGGAGTTCCCCCAGGTCGGCGGCGGTGAGACTGCCGACCTGCCGCGAGCCGATGCCCTCCGGGCGGCGGGCCAGGGCCGCGAGGACGTCGGCGCGGGACACCTCGCCGCCCTCGTAGAAGCGGTACGTCTTGCGGGCGAAGACCGTGCGCCGCATCCGGTCCGTCGGCGTCCCGCCCGGCAACTGCACCACCGGGCAGCCCGCCAGCTCGGCGTCCGACCGGGTGCCCGCGTCGGAGAGCTGGGCCTTGACCTGGAGCTTCGACTCCTTCGACTGGTGGTGGGCGCCGTGGTTTCCCTGGTCCATCAGGGCCGCCTCCTTCGGCGACAGCTCCACGCAGGCGACGAGGTTCTGGAAACCGGTGCGGGGCTCGTCCTTCACGATGACCGCCGCGTTCCTGACCCAGTCGTGGTCCTCGATGGCGAGCGCGATCTCGTCCAGCTCGACGCGGAAGCCGCGCAGCTTGACCTGGTTGTCCGCCCGGCCCGCGAACTGGACCGTGCCGTCCTCGTTCCAGTGGGCCAGGTCGCCCGTGCGGTAGAGGCGTTCGCCGGTGTCCGTGACGAGGAACCTCTCGGCGGTCAGCTCGGGCCGGTCCAGATACCCCCGCGCCACCTGGACCCCGCCGATGCACAGCTCCCCGTCCCGTATGTGGAACGTGGTGCCGTGGGCCGGTCTGCCGATCGGCACCGCGGCCGGGCCGCCGGCCGCGAGCGCCGCGCGGTCCACCGTGTACGAGGAGGCGTTGATCGTGCACTCGGTGGGGCCGTAGAGGTTGACCAGCTCCGCCGCCGGCAGCTCGGCGAGGAGCTGCGCGGCGAGGTTCCGGGAGAGGATCTCGCCGCCCGAGCAGACGCGACGGAGGCCGGTGCAGGTGCCGAGCCGCTCGGTGTCCACGAGGGCCTGGAGGAGCGTCGGCACGCCCTGGAGCACGGTCGCCCCCGAGGCCCGGACCGCGTCGATCAGCCCCTCCGGGTCGCGGTACACGCCCGGCGGGCCGACCGCGACCCGCGCCCCGACCGCCGGGGCGAGGATCTCCCACTGCGCGGCGTCGAAACTCATCGGCGTCTTCTGGAGGACGACGGCGTCCGGGCCGAGGCGGTGCTCCGCCGCCATCCAGCGCATCTGCGACACGATCGAACGGTGCTCGACCATGACGCCCTTGGGCCTGCCGGTGGAACCGGAGGTGTAGATGACGTAGGCGAGGTCGTGCGGGGCGGGCTCGGGCAGCGGTGCCGTCCTCCGGGGCACGTCCCCGATGACGACGACCTCCGTCCCCGGCGGAGCCAGCTCCGTGACCCGGTCCCGGAAACGGTCCTGGGTGAGGACGACGCGGGCCCCGCTGTCCTCGATCATGTAACGGACGCGCTCCTCGGGGTACTCCGGGGAGAGCGGCACGTAGGCGCCGCCGGACAGGACGACGCCCCAGACGCCGGTCATCAGGTCGAGGCTCGGCTCGACGAACACGCCCACGCGGTCGTCCGCGCGGACGCCTCGCGCGTGGAGGTGGACGGCGAGGGCCCCGGCCGCGCCGTGCAGCTCCCGGAAGCTGAGCGTTTCGTCGCCGAAGGCTGCGGCGGGGGTGTCGGGCGTGGCCTCGACGTGGGTACGGAGGAGCCGGTCGAGCGTGGACATGGGTTTCCCTTCGGACTCGTACCACCCGCCGCTGCGGGCGGACTTCACGCCCCGCTGTGGCTGCGCCCGCCGGGGCGGTGCCCCCGCCGCCACCGTTGTGGGCAGTCGTTCCGCTGGGGCAAGGGGGTCCCCCCTGCTCGAGCGAAGCCGAGAGCTTGGGGGAGGGTGGGCACAACGGACCCGCGCCCTGCCGGCGCCCGAGGCTTCTGCGCCTGAACCCGCACCGGGTTGCACACCCAGCTCGTGGTGCGGGTCAGGGCGCGGAACGCGGAGGCGCCGCTAAGGGCGCCGTCCCGTGTGCCCACCCGTCCCGCCCCTGCGGGACGATTGCCCACACGGGGGTGCGGGAGGGCGCCGCCCCGCACGGGCGCGGGGGCTGGGTCAGCGGTAGATGAGGAGTTCTTGTTCTGTGGCGCCGGTGAGGGAGTAGCGCGTCCGGGTCAGCGGCCGCCCCGAGTAGATCCGGATCAGCGTCGCCGCGTCCCCGCGGAACCGCGCCGGCTCCCGCCCCTCGATCTCGTTGCCGAGGGCCACCGGCCCGCCGGAGCGGCCCGCCAGGTCGCCGATCAGCCGTGGCGTCTCCCGGCGGCGGCTCGTCACCGACAGCAGCGGAAGCGCCAGGTCGAGCGCCGCGCCGCAGTACGCGCCGGGCTCGCCGAAGGCCTCCCGTACGTCTCCGGCGTGGATCCACTCGCCGAGGGCGACCGCGTCGAGCCGCCCGTCCTCGCGTTCCGCGATGACCGGCCCCGCCTCCGTCAGGCCGCGTTCGAGTTCGTCGAGGACGCGGCCGATGGGCCAGTCCTCGCGTTCGGCGACGTCGCAGGCGTTGGCCTCCGGAAGGAACACGCCTTCTTCGAGGCGGTCCTCGACGATCCGGACGAGCGCCGCCCCGCAGTGGGCGAGGACCTGGCGGGCGGTCCAGCCGGGGCACGCGGTGCGGAGCTCGTACGCTTCCTCGGGCGTGCGCCGGAGGAGCGGCATCAGCAGGTCCCGTTCCGTGCGGAGGAGCCGGTCCGGGAGCCAGGGGTCACGGATGTCTTCGGTACACATCTCAGTAGCGGTAGTGGTCCGGCTTGTACGGGCCCTCCACCGGGACCCCGATGTAGGCGGCCTGCTCGGGGCGGAGGGTCGTCAGCTTGACGCCGAGCGCGTCCAGGTGGAGGCGGGCGACCTTCTCGTCCAGGTGCTTCGGGAGCGTGTACACGCCGATCGGGTACTGCTCCGTCTTCGTGAACAGCTCGATCTGGGCCAGCGTCTGGTCCGCGAAGGAGTTCGACATCACGAAGGAGGGGTGGCCGGTCGCGTTGCCGAGGTTCAGCAGGCGGCCCTCGGAGAGGACGATGACGACCTTGCCGTCCTCGAACGTCCACGTGTGGACCTGCGGCTTGACCTCGTCCTTCACGATCCCCGGGATCCGCGCCAGTCCCGCCATGTCGATCTCGTTGTCGAAGTGGCCGATGTTCCCGATGATCGCCTGGTGCTTCATCCGGGCGATGTCGGACGCCATGATGATGTCCTTGTTGCCCGTCGTCGTGATGAAGATGTCGGCCGTCTCCACCACGTCGTCCAGCGTGGCGACCTGGTAGCCGTCCATCGCCGCCTGAAGGGCGCAGATCGGGTCGATCTCGGTGACGACGACGCGGGCGCCCTGGCCGCGCAGCGACTCCGCGGAGCCCTTGCCGACGTCGCCGTAGCCGCAGACGACGGCGGTCTTGCCGCCGATGAGGACGTCCGTCGCCCGGTTGATGCCGTCGATCAGCGAATGCCGGCAGCCGTACTTGTTGTCGAACTTCGACTTCGTCACGGCGTCGTTCACGTTGATCGCCGGGAAGAGGAGCCCGCCCTCGCGGTGCATCTCGTACAGGCGGTGGACGCCCGTCGTCGTCTCCTCCGTGACGCCGCGGATGCCGACGGCCATCGCCGTCCAGTCCAGGGCGGTCCTCTCCAGCAGGGCGCGCACGACCGCCAGTTCCTCGTTCGAGGCCTCCGGCAGGACCCCCGTCTTCTGGTACTCCACACCCTTGTGGACGAGCAGCGTCGCGTCGCCGCCGTCGTCCAGGATCATGTTGGGGCCGTCGGCGCCGGGCCAGGTCAGGGCCTGCTCGGTGCACCACCAGTACTCCTCCAGGGTCTCGCCCTTCCAGGCGAAGACCGGGATGCCGGCGGCGGCGATCGCGGCGGCCGCGTGGTCCTGCGTCGAGTAGATGTTGCAGGACACCCAGCGGACCTCGGCGCCGAGCGCCACGAGGGTCTCGATGAGGACGGCGGTCTGGACCGTCATGTGGAGCGAGCCGGTGATGCGGGCCCCGGCCAGCGGCCGCGTCTCCGCGTACTCGCGGCGGATCGCCATCAGACCCGGCATCTCGTGTTCCGCGAGGGTGATCTCCTTGCGCCCGAACTCGGCCAGCGAGATGTCGGCGACCTTGTAGTCGGAGAAGGGGGTGGTGTCAGACATGTGCTGCGACTCTCCTTGCACTCATGACGGTTCGGTGGATTTCCAGGGCCGCCGTCGACTTGTTGAGCGTGATGTAGTGCAGGCCCGGCGCGCCCTCGTCGAGCAGCCGCAGGCCCATCCGCGTCGCGTGCTCGACGCCGATGCGGTACGCGGCGGCCGGATCGTCCTTCGCCGCCTCCAGGCGGTGCGCCAGGTCCTCGGGGAAGGCCGCGTCCGACAGTTCGGCGAAGCGGCGGATCTGGCGCACGTCGGTGGCGGGCATGATCTCCGGGATGATCGGGGTCTCGCAGCCGGCGGCGGCGACCCGGTCCCGGAGCCGCAGGTAGTCCTCGGGGTCGAAGAACATCTGCGTGATGGCGTAGTCCGCCCCCGCCCGGCACTTCGCCACGAAGTGCGCGAGGTCGGTCTTCGCGTCGGCGGACCTCGGATGGCCCTCCGGGAAGGCCGCCACGCCGATCCTGAACTCGCCCAGCGAACGGACCAGTTCGACGAGTTCGTACGCGTACGTGAAGCCCTGCGGGTGCGGGGTCCACGCGCCGCGCGGGTCGCCCGGCGGGTCGCCGCGCAGCACGAGCACGTCCCGGACCCCGGCGTCCGCGTAGGCGCCGATGATGGCCCGCAGCTCGGCGACCGAGTGCCCGACGGCCGTCAGATGGGCCACGGGCCGCATCGTCGTCTCCGTCACGATCCGCTTCGTGACCTCGATCGTCCGGTCGCGGGACGAGCCGCCCGCCCCGTACGTCACCGACACGAAGTCCGGCTTCAACGCCTCCACGCGCCGGATCGCGTCCCAGAGGGTCTGCTCGCCCTTGTCGGTCTTCGGCGGGAAGAACTCGAAGGAGTACGTGGGGTTCACAGGCGTCGGCCTCCCGCGTTGAAGTAGCTCGCCTCCGGGTGGTGGACGACGATCGCGTCCGTCGACTGCTCGGGGTGCAGCTGGTACTCCTCCGACAGCACGACCCCGATCCGCTCCGGCCGGAGCAGCTCGGCGATCTTCGCCCGGTCCTCCAGGTCGGGGCAGGCCGGGTAGCCGAGGGAGTAGCGGCAGCCCTGGTACTCGGTGCGGAACATGCCGGCCATGGACGCCGGGTCCTTCCCGCCGATGCCCCAGTCGGCGCGGACGCGGGCGTGCCAGTACTCGGCGAGGGCCTCGGCGAGCTGCACGGACAGGCCGTGGAGTTCGAGGTAGTCGCGGTAGGCGTCGGCGGCGAAGAGCCGGGCCGTCTCCTCCCCGATCCTCGATCCGACGGTGACGACCTGGAGGGCGACCGCGTCCACCTCGCCGGAGTCCTCGGCGCGGTGGAAGTCGGCCAGGCAGAGGCGGCGGCCCCGCTGCTGGCGGGGGAAGGTGAAGCGGGTCCGCTCGCCTCCGTCCTCGTCCAGGACGATCAGGTCGTCGCCCTTGGACACACAGGGGAACCAGCCGTGGACGACAGCCGCTTCGACCAGGTTCTCGCGTTCGATCCGGTCGAGGAGGGCACGCAGGCGTGGCCTGCCCTCCGTCTCCACGGTCGCGGCGTCCTTCAGTCCCCACTGGCCCTTGAAGAGGGCGGTCTCGTCGAGCCAGGGGGCGTACTCGGACAACGGGATGCCGGTGGTGACCCGGGTCCCGAGGAAGGGGGGCTCGGGTACGGGGTTGTCGGCGGCGACGTCGGAGCGGCCGGCCGGCTCGGGCTCCCGGACCTCCACCACCGGCTGCCGGGGCACGCGGCGCTGCTTGAGCGGGGGCAGTACGGCTCCGGGGACGCCCTTCTTCACCGCCATGAGGGCGTCCATGAGGCGCAGGCCCTCGAAGGCGTCGCGGGCGTAGCGGACCTCGCCCTCGTAGATCTCGTGGAGGTCCTGCTCGACGTACGCCCTGGTCAGGGCCGCGCCGCCGAGGATCACGGGGAAGCGGGACGCCAGGCCGCGGCTGTTCAGTTCCTCCAGGTTCTCCTTCATGATCACGGTGGACTTCACCAGGAGGCCGGACATGCCGATGACGTCGGCGTCGTGCTGCTCGGCGGCTTCCAGGATCGCGGAGACCGGCTGCTTGATGCCGATGTTGACGACGTTGTAGCCGTTGTTGGACAGGATGATGTCGACGAGGTTCTTGCCGATGTCGTGGACGTCGCCGCGGACGGTGGCCAGGACGATCGTGCCCTTGCCCTGGGCGTCGGACTTCTCCATGTGCGGTTCCAGGTGGGCCACCGCGGTCTTCATGACCTCGGCGGACTGGAGCACGAACGGCAGCTGCATCTGGCCGGAGCCGAACAGCTCACCGACCGTCTTCATGCCGTCCAGGAGCACGTCGTTGACGATCTCCAGGGCGGGCCTCTCCGCCAGAGCGGAGTCCAGATCGGCCTCCAGGCCGTTCTTCTCGCCGTCGACGATCCGCCGCTTGAGCCGCTCCTCCAGCGACAGCGCGAGGAGCTCCTCCGCCTTGCCGGCCTT